>NZ_JBIAFT010000012.1:239492-299882 GCF_042869455.1 Streptomyces sp. NPDC007025
AATTCTCGGCCGCGGGGCGGGGCCCTGAGCCCCCGCCGGGGGGGGGGGGGGGGCGCCCCCGGCGGCCCCCCCCCGGGGGGGGGCCCCCCCGGGCGGGGGGGCCCCCCCCCCCCGGGGGGGGGCCCCCCGCCCCGATTCCTGCCCGCGGGCGCCGCCGTCGGCTCAGTACTGCGGCCGGTTGAACCACTGGCTCGCCGGGCTCAGGCAGCAGAAGACGAGCGTCACGACCGCGGTGGCCAGCCACAGGATGTACCAGAAGAAGATGCTCGCCGCGTCCTCGCCGCCCACGGCGCTGCCCAGCGCACCGAAGCAACCCAGCAGCGGCAGCAGGGCGTTGACCGACGCGGCGATGATCGCGGTGACGCGGGTGCCGACACGGCCCTTCCCGAACATCGAGGCGGGCACGATGTGCAGCGTCGCGAGGCCGCCGAATATCAGGAGCCCGATGAACGCGACGCCCAGTGCGGCACCGCCCGCCGCGTCCACTCCGGGGATGTCGTTGACGGCGTCGTTGGCCACCAGCCCGACGAAGAAGACGAACACGGCCAGCAGTGCCCACAACGAGCCGGCCACGAACAGCAGCACGCGCGCCGTGACGACCTGGCCCGGCATGCTGACGGTCGGCTGCATGCCTGCGCCGGGACCTCCCGGGTACGGCGGCACTCCGCCGGGGTAGCCGTAGCCGGGGTGGCTGTAGCCCGGCTGGTTGTATCCGGGCTGGTTGTAGCCGGGCTGACCGGCGCCCTGCCCCGGGTATCCGTAGGGAGCGCCCTGGCCGCCCTGCTGGGGTGCCGAATAGGGGTTGGGCTGCTGGCCGGGTTGCGGGGGGTAGCTCACGGGCTGGTTCCTCCGACGGTGTCGAGGAGCGGATGGGGCCGAGCAATTCCGGAGAATCACGGCCTGCCCTCAGCAATGTCGCTGCCCCCCGGTACGGCGCCGCACCGTCGGCCCTCCCTGCACTGCCCGACGCCGTGCACCAATGTTGCTGGTCCGACTGTCCGACTGTCCAGCCGACTTTCCCGGCTGTGGCGAAGTCGCAACGCTCAGTACGCCCCGGCCGCCCGGGCCCCGCTCTCCCATCCCGCGCCGGCGTGTGCCAACTCGCCGTCCAGCACCGGCAGATCCGCTTCCTGCACCAGGTCGAACCGGAGCGCGAACCGCACCAGGGCCTCGCGGACGCTCTCCGCGGCGTCCGGTGCGCGCAGCCGCAGCTTCAGCCGCAGGTAGTCGATGTTCCAGGCGACGGCCGCGGGGGAGGCGTCCGGCCACACCGGGCGCAGCCGCTCCGTCAGCTCCACGACGTCCGGCACCGGGGCCGCCGCGTCCCCGCGCAGGCTCGCCTCGCACAGTGCCGCCAGGACGAGGAAGTAGTGGCAGGTGCGGTCCAACGGGTAGGGCCGCGGGAAGGGGTCGAAGCGCCAGCCCTGCGTCCGGTCCTCGGTCGGCTCGGCCGCCCCGTCCTCGGTCGGTTCCCCGGTCCGGTCCTCGCGCCGGTTCCCCTCGCCGTGCGTCCCGTCCCCGTGCGTCCCGTCGGGAAGGAGCGCGGCGGCGCGCCGCGCCCGGGAACGCGTGCCGCCGACGAGGGAGTCGGCGGACGCCAGGTAGTCGTGGCGCGGCGCCAGTACATCGAATCCGCATCCGGCCCCCGATTCGCCCGCGCACAGGCGAACGCGTGCGAACTCGAAGGGGACCGGGGCGTCCGCGCGGCCGGGTGCGACCCGGATGTGCTCCCCCGCGCCCTCGGGATTCTCGACGAGATAGGTCTGATCGCTGCTGAAGTTGGTGAGTATCCAGAAGGCGCCGGTCGCGGTGATCTCCCCGGCCGCGCATGCGACGGCGGGGTGGGAGAGGGCCAGGCCGCTGCCGGTTGGTGCCGTGCGCCCGAAACGCAGCGTATGGCCCGGCTCCAGCCGGTGCTGCGCCTCGAGTCCCCGGCACCCGTCCGGGACGATGATCACGCTGAACACGCCCCGCACGCTACTGACCCTGTGTACGCGTTCGCAACGGAGCGTAGGGGGAGCAGGGAGGCACATGAACCTACCTTTGCCGTCCCGTTGCCAACGGGACGCCACAAGGGTGACGCCGGATCGCACCGCGCACGGCGGGGAGCGCACGGCGGCGCCGCGCGCCCGACCTGCGAGCCGCCCCACGCACCCGCTCCCGCGCCCGGCATCCGTGTCCCGCTCGACGGGCCCGCCGGGCACCGCAGACCGGGGGCGACGGCACCTGAGTGGAGACCGGCGGCCCGGATCCGCGAGGATGGGGCGCATGACCGCCCAGATTCTCGATGGCAAGGCCACCGCCGCCGCGATCAAGTCCGACCTGACCACCCGTGTCGAGGCGCTCAAGGCGAAGGGCGTCACGCCCGGCCTGGGCACTCTGCTCGTCGGTGAGGACGTCGGCTCCCAGAAATACGTCGCGGGGAAGCACCGCGACAGCCAGCAGATCGGCATCAACTCCATCCAGCGGCAGCTGCCCGCGACGGCGAGCCAGGAGGAGATCGAGGCGGTCGTCCGCGAGTTGAACGAGGACCCGGCCTGCACCGGCTACATCGTCCAGCTCCCGCTGCCCAAGGGCATCGACGTCAACCGGGTGCTGGAGCTGATGGATCCGGCCAAGGACGCCGACGGTCTGCACCCGACCAACCTGGGCCGCCTGGTGCTCAACAAGCCCGCACCGCTGCCCTGCACCCCGCAGGGCATGGTGGTGCTGCTGCGCCGCTACGGCGTCGAGTTGAACGGCGCCCACGTGGTGGTGGTCGGACGCGGGGTGACCGCGGGCCGCCCGCTGCCGCTGCTGCTGACCCGGCGGAGCGAGAACGCCACGGTGACGCAGTGCCACACCGGGACCCGCGATCTGCCGGAGCTGCTGCGCCAGGCGGACATCGTCGTCGCGGCCGCCGGGGTGCCGCACCTGATCAAGCCGGAGGACGTCCGACCGGGCGCCGCCGTACTGGACGTGGGGGTCAGCCGGGACGAGAACGGCAAGATCGCGGGCGACGTGCACCCGGGGGTGGCCGAGGTCGCCGGCTGGATCTCGCCCAACCCGGGCGGCGTCGGCCCGATGACCCGGGCGCAGCTGCTGGTGAACGTGGTGGAGGCGGCCGAGGCGGCGGCCGGCTGAGCGAGGTCGGGGAGAACACCGTCATGGCAGAGGACGACCGCCGCCCCGCCGACCGGGGCGAGGGCCGCACCGGCGTCGACGCCGACCGGAGCGGCGAGCGGACCGGTGGCGACAAGGGCCCGAGCGGCGCCCGGAGCGACGGCACGGGCGGCGACGGAGCCGGGGGTGGCGACGGGGACGGCGACGGGAACGGGAACGGGGCCGGGGACGGCGGACTGAAGGGAGACTCCGCGATGGCGGGGCAGGAGGCGGCTCCACCGAAGAAGGCGTCGCGGCGCTTCCCGGTGCTGACCCGGGACACCGCGCGGCCCGAGGGCGGGGGGCGCGCCATAGGAGGGCACCGCCCGGCGCCGTATCGGCAGTGGCCGCTGCTGGCCGTGTGCCTCGGGGTGCTGGCCGGACTGCTGGTGACCATCGCGGAGTTCCGCGCGGGCACGCTCGTCATCGGCCTGTCGCTGGTCGGCGGGGCGCTGCTGCGCTGGGGCAAGCCCTCGGTCGGCATGCTGGCGGTACGCTCGCGCTTCACCGACATGATCACCTATGGCGTGCTGGGCCTCGCCATCGTGCTGCTTGCCTTGATGGCGCAGCCGAGCCCATGGCTCTCGCTGCCGTTCCTGGACACCATCGTCCACTTCACCGTGCGTTGACGGGCGCTCCGTCGGAGGCGGGGCGCCGCTGCCGCGCCCCGCGGCGGTCGCCCGCCCCGTGGGGCGAACCGCCACATCGCCGCCCGCAGGTCCGCCGGTCCGCCGGCCGGTGGGTCGGCAGGTCCCTCGGCTGCCGGCCCGGCGCAGGTGGCTTCCGGTGCTGTCCGTACGGTGCCGGGAGCCCGCTCCCGCACGCGCCGTCGGACGGGACGAGCCACCCGGGGACCGTGCGAGGACCGTTGGCGTCCGGAACGGCTGGCAGACTAGGGGGCGTTTGCGCGAACGAGCACACCTGAGGCCGTGGCGCGACACGGGGGAAGGAATGCTGAGAGCGCACTCGCGGACAAGGGGGAGGCCATGCCTCGTTGGAGGTCGCTACCGGAGGATCTGGACCCGCAGATCCGCGAGTTCGCGAGCCAGTTGCGGCGGCTCGTCGACCGCAGCGGGTTGAGCGTCGCCACCGTCGCCGACCGCACCGGGTACAGCAAGTCGTCGTGGGAGCGCTATCTGAACGGCCGGCTGCTGCCGCCCCGCGGCGCCACCCAGGCCCTCGCGGAGGTGACCGGGACGGACGTGCGCCACCTCGGCACCATGTGGGAGCTGGCCGAACGCGCGTGGAGCCGGAGCGAGATGCGCCGCGACACCACGCTGGAGGCCATCCAGATCGCCCAGGCGCGGGCCGCGCTGGACGAGGCACCGGAGCAGGCGTCCGGGAAGGGGCGCAAGCGGCGCAAGGGCAAGGGCGCGGACCAGGGCGCCGCTCCCGGGGCCGGCACTCCGCAGGACGCTCCGGGCGGCCAGGACGTGGAGACGGCGGTGCTGCGCAGGGACGCCATTCGCGCGGCGGGCGACAAGGCGGGCGCCGACTGGACGACCGCGGACCGGCCGGACCCCGACCGGCCGGGCCCGCACAACGCGAGCGCGGAGAAGGCGCGTGCGCGGGAGCGGCGCCACCGGTCCGACGCGACCGACTGGGGCACCGCCGCCCCCGCGGTCGGCGGGCGGTCCTCCGGCCCGGCCGGCGGCCGAGGCACCGGCGGCGGCCAGGGCACCGGCGACGCGCCGGGCGACCACGGACTGGCGTCCGCCGCGGTCGGCGGCGCACCGGGCGGACCCGCACCGGCCGCCGCACCCGGAGCCGGAGGCGACCGCGCCGCGCCGGGCGACCGCGCCGCGAAACCGTCGGGCGGACGGCGCAGAATCACCGTGCTGCTCGCTTCCCTGGTGGCCGTCCTCGTGATCGCCGCGGGCGCCGTGCTCTTCTTCGGCACGGGGGAGGACGGCAAGGAGGAGGCCGCAGCACCGGAGCCTGCCCCCAGCCGGAGCGCGCCGCAGCTTCCCGCCGGGGTGAAGTGCTCGGGCGAGGACTGCTCGGGCAAGGACCCGGAGGCGATGGGCTGCGGCGGCGAGCACGCCGCGACCAGCAGTTCGGCCTGGGTCGGCAGCAGCTTCGTCGAGGTCCGGCACAGCACGGTGTGCAAGGCGTCCTGGGCCCGGATCACCAGCGCGAAGTCCGGGGACGCGCTGAGGATCAGCGGGCCGGGCGGCCAGGCGGAGCGCGACGAGGTGACGAGCACCAACGACGCCTACACCAAGATGGTCTCCGTCGGTTCGCAGGACCAGGCGCGGGCCTGCGCGACGCTGGCGGCGGGTGGCAAGGGCTGCACGGTGCCGGGCAAGAAGGTGCGCTGAGCGGACCCGGGGGTGCGCGGGGCGGGGGGTCGGATAGCCTGGCCGATGGGTCTCTTGACGTAGAGAGACTTCCGGCCACCCGCCAGCCACGTCAGGTACTACGGAGAACGCCATGACCCGCACTCCCGTCAGCCCCGTCACCGTCACCGTCACCGGCGCCGCAGGCCAGATCGGCTACGCGCTGCTGTTCCGGATCGCCTCCGGCCAGTTGCTGGGCCCCGACGTCCCCGTCAAGCTCCGCCTGCTGGAGATCACCCCCGCGCTGAAGGCGGCCGAGGGCACCGCCATGGAGCTGGACGACTGCGCCTTCCCGCTCCTCCAGGGCATCGACATCGCCGACGACCCGAACGTCGCCTTCGACGGTGCCAACGTGGCGCTGCTCGTCGGCGCCCGGCCCCGCACCAAGGGCATGGAGCGCGGCGACCTGCTGGAGGCCAACGGCGGCATCTTCAAGCCGCAGGGCAAGGCCATCAACGACCACGCGGCCGACGACATCAAGGTCCTGGTGGTCGGCAACCCGGCCAACACCAACGCGCTGATCGCCCGCTCGGCGGCGCCGGACGTTCCGGCCGAGCGGTTCACCGCCATGACGCGCCTGGACCACAACCGCGCCCTCACCCAGCTCGCGAAGAAGACCGGTTCGACCGTCGCCGACATCAAGAAGCTGACGATCTGGGGCAACCACTCCGCCACCCAGTACCCGGACATCTTCCACGCGGAGATCGCCGGCAAGAACGCCGCCCAGCTCGTGGACGACGAGAAGTGGCTGGCCGACGAGTTCATCCCGACCGTCGCCAAGCGCGGCGCGGCCATCATCGAGGCCCGCGGCGCCTCCTCGGCCGCCTCCGCCGCGAACGCCGCCGTCGACCACGTGCACACCTGGGTCAACGGCACCCCCGAGGGTGACTGGACCTCCATGGGCATCCCCTCGGACGGCTCCTACGGCGTGCCGGAAGGCATCATCTCCTCCTTCCCGGTGACCACGAAGGACGGTGCCTACGAGATCGTCCAGGGCCTGGAGATCAACGAGTTCTCCCGCACCCGCATCGACGCCTCGGTCCAGGAGCTGACCGAGGAGCGGGACGCGGTCAGCGGCCTCGGCCTGGTCTGAGCCGACCGCGGCACCGCCGCCCGCGGGCCCGTACGGATCGCCGGATCCGTACGGGCCCGCGGGCTTTTCCGCCACATCGGCCGGAATCCGTAGCGGCGGGAACCGTACCGGCCGGAGTCCGTACCAGCCGGGAACCGTCGGGCGAGGCGCCCGGATGCGGTCAGCTCGCCTTGGCCCCGTGCGCCCCGCCTTCCGCACGGTCCGCATCGGCGGCCTCCTCCTCGGCCATTGCCTCCTCGTAGGTGCGCAGGCTGGTGACGAGCAAAGCCCGCTCGGCGGGGGAGAGGCCGGTCAGTACCTGGCGCCAGGCGTCGGCGCCGCGGGCCAGCCACCGGGAGATGGTGGGGCGGTGCGCCGCGGTGATGCTCACGATGCGGCGGCGCCGGTCGTTCTCGTCCTCCCGCCGTTCCAGCACGCCCTTCCGGCTCAGCTCGCCCACCAGGAGGCTGACCGTGGTCGGGGCGACCTCCAGCCGGGTGGCCAGGTCGTTGACGCTGGTCGGGCCGTCGAAGAGGAGGTACGAGAGCAGGGAGAGGTGCCGCGGGGCCAGCGCGAGGGCCTGCAACTCCTCCGGTACCGGCAGGCGCTTGAACCGGCTGACGATACGCGGCATCAGCAGGAGCAGCGCGCGTACGGCGTCGTCCTCGGCCAGCTCCCCGCCGTACTCCTCCGTACTCTGTCGTCCCCCTCTGTGACCGTCCATCGACATGCCGGTGGGCCTCCCTGGCTCCGTGAGGAAAGCTGCTCGGCTTTCCGCGGGTTCTCCGTCGCGCTCGCGGCGATCCGGTTCTTCGCCTTGCCGCTCGGGTGGCTGCCATGCCGGACTTCGAAGAGGAGTTTCGCGGAGCGGCCCGCCGCGCGACCGGTCAGCGCCTCTCGTACGGCTCCTGCCGGGCTCGCGGTCCGGTCCGGCGGATCCGGCGCCGCCCGGTCCGGAGGCCCGGCGCGAGAGAGAGCGTCACCGTCAGGGAGAGGGCGGCCACCAGCGTCATGGCGGTCGCGGGGGAGGTGCGTTCCGCGACGGCGCCCGCCAGCGCCGCGCCCACGCCCTGCATGGCCAGCATCCCGGAGGAGTGCAGGCCCAGCGCGTGGCCCCCGAGCTCGTCCGGCGTCCGCTGCATCAGCCGCTCCTGGAGCAGCAGACTGGCACCGAAGCCGAAGGACGCCAGCATCACCAGCCCCGCCGCGAACGGCACCGCGGGGTGCAGCACGAACAGCAGATAGGGGGAGGCGAGCAGCGCGAGCATCGGCACTGCCGGCCGCTTCCGTCGGCCGGGCGGCAGCCAGCGGCCGACGACCGTGTCCCCGGCCAGCATGCCCACCGCTCCGCAGGCGAACAGCAGCCCGGCCTCCCGCGGCGCGTACGGCACGAAGAGCGACTCGCACCCGACCACCAGGCCGTTGGGCACCCACAGCCCGAGGTAGACGACCCGGCGGGCGGGCGAGGACCACAGCAGGGAGTTGGTCCGCCAGGTCTCGGCGGGGGAGGGGCGGCCCGCGGCGCGCGGCGGACGCTGCCCGAAGCCGAGCCGGGCCGTCACCGCCCCCGTCAGGTACAGCGCCGCCCCGACCAGCAGGGTGCCGCGGGCCGAGAGGACCGTGACGAGCAGCCCGCCGAGGGCGTAACCGCCGATCTGCATGACACCGCTGGACATGTTGAGCACGGAGCGGCCGAGGAGGTAGCCGTCCTTGGGGAGGATCTCGGAGAGCAGCCCGTAGCGCACCCCGCCGCCCAGGGAGGCCAGGATCCCGAGTATCAGCAGCACGGCGAACGCCCCCGCGACGGGCAGTCCCGGCAGGGTCTGGGCGGCGGTACCGAGCGAGAACGCCACGAGCAGCCCGGTCAGCGCGGCGCGGGGCGGCAGCCTGTCGGCGGCCGACAGCAGGGTGGCCGCGCCGATGAGCTGGGCCAGCGAGGGGCCGAACATCGCCAGCGAGGACAGCAGCGGGGAGCCGGTGGCGGTGTAGAGCAGGGTCCCCAGGGCCAGGCCGCTCACCGTCTGCCCGGCCACCTGGAAGGTGCTGGTGAGGAAGAGCGGACGGAACTCGGGGGTCCGGAACAGCTCGCGATAGGTGCGCATGGCGGGAAGTCTCGGGAGGACCGCGGCTGCCGGTTACTGTTTCGCGGCAGGGCGAAACCTCGACGCGGACGCACCCGCGGTGCAGCCGGCGAGGGGCGGCGGAGCGGACCGGCAGGGGGGCGGCGGGGGACATGGGATGGTGGCAGGTCAGTGCCGACACTCTGGCGGGCAGCCGCTTCGTGGTGTCCCCGCTCGCCGAGACGATCGCCGGTCTCAAGGTGCTGGAGCGCGGCAGCGCGGCCCACCCCGGCGAACGCGCGTGGCTCGCCGCCCACCGGCCCGCCTACCGTGCCCGCCAGGCCGCCGACCCGGTCACCGGACAGCTCATCCGTGCCGCGCTCGGCCCCACCTGGAACGCGGACTTCCTCACTCCGCCGCCCGACCCCGGCGCACACGGCGCCGCTGCCGCGTCCTTCGCGGAGGAACTCGCGTGCATCCGCGCCACCCCGCCCCAGGTGGCCCGTGCCGACCTGCTGGTGTCCCTGGGTTCGGGACCGCTGCCCGGCGTCCTGCGCCGCGACGACCTGCCGCACCGCACGGCCGAAACGCTGGAGTGGGTGTGGCACGAGACGGTGCTGCCGTACTGGCCGCGGCGCCGCCGGATCATCGAGGCCGATGTGGTGGCGCGCACCGCGCAACTCGGCCGGGGCGGCTGGGCCGCGGCGCTCGGCGACATGCGGCCGGGCATGCGCTGGCTCGGCGGCAGCCGCCTCCAGATCAACGCCCGGAGCTATCCGCCGCGCGAACTGGACGGCGCACGACTGATGTTCGTTCCTGTCACCCCGCACACCGGATGGGTGAGCTGGGAGGCGCTCCCCGTCGGCGTACCGCGGGGCCAGGCCCGTCCGCCCACCGGGGTCCGCCCCCGCTACGCCGTGGTCTACCCCTGCTCCGGAACCCTCGCCGACGCCGGACATCCGTCCGTCCCGGAGGCGTTGGGGGTGCTGCTCGGCCCCGCGCGGGCCGCGGTCCTGGTGCTCCTCGACTCCCCGAAGAGCACCACGCAGCTCGTCGCGCTCACCGGACAGGGACTGGGCTCGGTCGGCCGCCATCTGCGGGTGCTGCGGGACGCCCGGCTGATCCAGGGGCGCCGGGCGGGCCGCTCGGTGCTCTACCACCGCACCGCGGCGGGCGAGGAGCTGCTGCGGGCCCAGGAGTGACGACCCGGCCGCGGGTGCCCGGGCCGCGGGGCGTCCGTCGATGACCCGGCAGGTAATCGCGCCGCCGCCGCCGGACGGGGATCCTCGGGCCATGACCGGAACGCAGACAGACCCCACGCCCGCGGTGACTGCTCCGAAGAACAGCCCGGCGACCGCGGCGCACCCCCTCACCGGCGCCCCCGCCCCGGACACGCGGACCGTCGTCGAGGAGTTCCTCTCCCGTGTCGGTGCGGGGGACCCGGACGGGATCGCCGCGCTCTTCGCCGAGCAGGTGGACTGGATGATCGCCGACAATCCCGCGGTGCCCTGGGTGCGTCCGCGGCCGACCCGGGCTGACGTGGCCGCGCACTTCCGGGAGCTGGCCGCCGGGGTGGAGCCGATGGCGCCCCGCGGGCGGCCCCTGGAGGCGCTCGTCGTGGAAGGGGACGAGGCGGTCGTGACCGGCAACCTGGCCGGCCGGGTCCGCGTGACGGGCAAGGAGTTCGTCTCGCCCTTCGCGCTGCGGCTGACCGTCGAGCGGGGGCTGGTGGTGCGCTACCACCTCTACGAGGACGGGGTGGCGGTCGCGGCCGCCTGCGCTCCGGACGACGAGGGCCGGGCGCCGGAGTCCGAGGCCTGACCACGCGGTAGGCCCGGATGCCGGCCGCCGGAGGCCCGGTCACCTGCCTCCGGGCTTCGGCGGCACCGACTCCCGGCTACACGGACTCCGAAGGGGGCTCGTCCCGGCCGGAGCCGTCCAGGTGCCGGCGGAGCTGCTCGACCGAGACGGTGCGGTCCTCGGGCGGGGTGGCGCGGGAGACGGGCCGGTTGAAGCGGCCCAGGTCGATCTCGTCGTGGTTGCCGCCCGCCTTCCGCTCCAGGCGCAGCGGGTAGGGCTTGCCCTCCGTCGAGACGTGCATGGTGACGCGGGCCTGCTGCCGGGCGCGGGTGACGGGGACGGAGTGGTGGCCGTGCACGTCCCCCTTGTGGCCCCGCTTCCAGCGGGGGCCGGAGGAGCCGGACACTCCGGAGGCGGCGCGGAAGGCGTTCAGGTCGCAGGCCGTGGCCAGGCCCCCGCCGCCGAGCTTGTCGCGGCCCTGCGCACTGCCCTTGATGTAGTGCCCCTTGAACTTCTCGGCCGCCTTCGCGCCCTTCTCGGGGCCGAGCTGCGCCCGCCAGAACGCCGCGTCCGGTTTGATCCAGACGGTGCCGCCGCGCTTGATGAGCCGCATGGAGCCCTTGCCCGGGACCCCGACTTCTCCGGAGCAGTTCGCCTTTTCGTCGAGAGTCAGGTCGAGCCGGAGATCCGGTGCTTTCATTCTGAGCCGCATGGAGTGTGCCGAATTCAGCTCGTGCGACGCTTTTTCCGCTATTTCCTCGCCCGACAACTCTTCGATATCCGGACCGTCACGCTGCGTGGCCATGGTGGTGGCATGAGCCGGGGCCAGGAGTCCGCCGGAGGCCGTCGCCGCAGCGCAAACGGCTACAACCAGTGAGGTTCGGTACTGCTTACGCATTGCTGGCTCCGATCCGCCGGAGAGGAGTCCGGTGCCGCCGTGTCGGCGCGCCGGGCTGCCAAATACGGACAAAGACGTACTCACCGTACGGTCCGCAGAGGGGTGCCGCACCTCGGCCCGTGATGAAGGCCACTTGGCGACGTTTTCTGGACATGCAACCGGAAGAACGGGGCAGGGTTCCCGATTGCCATCTACCCAGGGTTGTGGCAAAAGCCCCCAACGGGGCACCGGGGTCGCCCCGGAGAAAGCGGTAAGTAACGGAAGGCAGTACCGAAGGTGTCCGTTCTGGAGAGCATTCATATCGATGGCGCGTGGCGCACGGCCGCAGCCGGCGGCACCCGGGAGGTGCTGGACCCCGCGGACGCCACCACGCTCGCCGTCGTCGCCGAGGGCGACGCATCGGACACCGACGCGGCGGTCGCCGCGGCCCGCCGCGCGTTCGACGAGGGCCCCTGGCCGCACACGCCCACCGCGGAGCGCGCCGCGCTGCTGCGCCGTGTCGCCGACCTCCTCCAGCGGGACCGGGAGGAGATCGCGCTGACCGAGTCCCGGGACACCGGCAAGACCCTCGAAGAGGGCCGGGTGGACGTGGACGACGTCACCAACGCGTTCCGCTACTTCGCCGACCTGGTCATGAACGAGTCCGGCGGCCGGGTCGTGGACGCCGGCAGCCCGGATGTGCACAGCGTGGTCGTGCATGAACCCGTCGGCGTCTGCGCCATGATCACCCCCTGGAACTACCCGCTGCTCCAGGCGAGCTGGAAGGTCGCCCCGGCGCTGGCGGCCGGCGACACCTTCGTCATCAAGCCCAGCGAGGTCACCCCGCTCTCGACCGTCCACCTGGTGAAGCTGGTGATCGAGGCCGGCGCCCCGGCCGGGGTCGCCAACATCGTCACCGGCGCGGGCCTGCCCGTCGGCCAGCGGCTGGCCGAGCACCCGGACGTGGACCTCTTCTCCTTCACCGGTGGACTCGTCAGCGGCACCAAGGCCGGCGCCGCCGCCGTCGCGGGTGCCAAGAAGGTCGCCCTGGAGCTCGGCGGCAAGAACCCCAACGTGGTCTTCGCCGACGCCTGCGCCACCGAGGAGGGCTTCGACACCGCCGTCGACCAGGCCCTGAACGCCGCCTTCATCCACAGCGGCCAGGTCTGCTCGGCCGGTGCGCGGCTGATCATCGAGGAGTCCGTCAAGGACCGCTTCGTCGCCGAGCTCGTCTCCCGTGCGCAGCGCATCAAGCTGGGCCGGGGCACCGAGGAAGGCGTCGAGTGCGGCCCCCTGGTCTCCCGGCAGCAGCTGGAGAAGACCGAGGGCTACGTCGCCTCGGCGCTCGCCGAGGGCGCCGAGCTGCGGTGCGGCGGGGAGCGCCCGCAGCCGTCCGAGGTGCGGCCCGAGGGCGGCTACTTCTACGCGCCGACCGTGCTGGACAACTGCCACCGCGGGATGCGGGTCATCCGCGAGGAGACCTTTGGCCCAATCTTGACGGTAGAGAGCTTCAGCACCGAGGACGAAGCTGTAACGCTGGCCAACGACACCGAGTACGGCCTCGCGGGCGCCGTCTTCTCGGGCGACACCGCTCGCGCGCGCAGGGTTGCCGCGCGACTGCGCCACGGCACGGTCTGGATCAACGACTTCCACCCGTACCTGCCGCAGGCCGAGTGGGGAGGCTTCGGCAAGTCCGGCATCGGCCGTGAGCTGGGCCCCCACGGTCTGGCCGAGTACCGCGAGACCAAACACGTGTACGAGAACCTGCGGCCTGCCCCGGTCCGCTGGTTCGCCGGCTGAGCCGGGCAACGAAGCCCGGCCACCGGCCCCCTCCCACCGCGCCACCCCGAAACCCGAACAGAGCGCGACGGCGGCTCGACCGGTCGAGCCGCCGCGGCGCACCCGTACCAACCGCCAGCAGCCCCCTCGCCGGAAGTTCTCAAGGAGCAGCACCCCTATGCCCAGCTATGACTACGTGATCGTCGGAGGTGGGACGGCCGGATCGGTGATCGCCTCGCGGCTCGCCGAGGACCCGGACGTCACCGTCGCCCTGATCGAAGGCGGCCCCTCCGACATCGACCGGCCCGAGGTCCTCACCCTCCGCAAGTGGCTGGGCCTGCTGGGCGGGGAGCTGGACTACGAGTACACGACCACCGAGCAGCCCCGCGGCAACTCGCACATCCTGCACAGCCGCGCCAAGGTGCTCGGCGGCTGCTCGTCGCACAACACCCTGATCTCCTTCAAGCCGCTGCCCTCCGACTGGGACGAGTGGGAGGCCGCGGGCGCCACCGGCTGGGGCGCCCAGGCCATGGAGCCCTACTTCGGCAAGCTGCGCAACAACGTGGTGCGCGTCGCCAAGAAGGACCAGAACGCGATCGCGCAGGACTGGATCGACGCCGCGAAGGACGCCCTCGGCCTTCCCGAGGTCGTCGGCTTCAACGACCGGCCCTTCGAGGAGGGCGTCGGCTTCTTCGACCTCTCCTACCACCCGGAGGACAACAAGCGCTCCTCCGCCTCCGTCGCCTACCTGCACCCGCACATCGAGGCCGGTGACCGCCCCAACCTGCACATCCTGCTGGAGACGTGGGCGTACAAGCTGGAGATCGGCGGCGCCGACGGCAAGACCGTCAGCGGCGTGCACGTGCGCGGCAAGGACGGGGAGGAGCGGCTGCTGACCGCCGGCCGCGAGGTGCTGGTGTGCGCGGGCGCCGTGGACACGCCGCGGCTGCTGATGCACTCGGGCGTCGGCCGCCGGGAGGACCTCCAGGAGCTGGGCATCCCGGTCGTCCACGACCTGCCGGGCGTCGGCGAGAACCTCATCGACCACCCCGAGTCGGTGATCGTGTGGGAGACCGACGGTCCGATCCCGGACAACTCGGCGATGGACTCCGACGCGGGCCTGTTCGTCAAGCGGGACCCGGAGCACCAGGGCCCCGACCTGATGTTCCACTTCTACCAGATCCCCTTCACCGACAACCCCGAGCGACTGGGCTACGAACGCCCCGAGCACGGCGTGTCGATGACCCCCAACATCCCCAAGTCGCGCAGCCGCGGCCGGGTCTACCTGACCTCCGCCGACCCCGAGGTCAAGCCCGCGCTCGACTTCAAGTACTTCGAGACCGACGAGAACGGCTTCGACTACGACGGCCAGACGCTCGTCGACGGCATCAAGCTCGCCCGCAAGGTCGCCCAGGCAGAGCCGTTCGCCAAGTGGCTCAAGCGGGAGGTCTTCCCCGGCCCCGAGGTGACCGACGACGAGGAGATCAGCGAACTGGTGCGCAAGGCCGCGCACACCGTCTACCACCCGGCGGGCACCTGCCGGATGGGCGCGGAGGACGACGCGCTCGCCGTCGTCGACCCCCGGCTGCGCGTCCGCGGCCTGACGGGCATCCGCATCGCGGACGCCTCCGTCTTCCCGACCATGCCCGCCGTCAACCCGATGATCGGGGTGCTGATGCTCGGCGAGAAGGCGGTCGACCTCATCCGTCCCACCCAGACCGACAAACAAGCGACCACGGCACCGGGAGGTGTTGCCTGATGTCCGAGACCGCTGAAGCCACGGCAGCCGGCGAGAACACACACGAGCACGGCGACCAGGCGGGTCCCGCCATCTCCGTCCGCAACCTGTGGAAGGTCTTCGGTCCCAAGGCCGACCGGATCCCCCACGACGCCTCCCACGCCGGACTCTCGCAGAGCGAACTGCGCGAGCGGACCGGCTGCACCGCCGCCGTCCGCGACGTCTCCTTCGACGTGCACCGGGGCGAGGTCTTCGTCGTCATGGGCCTCTCCGGCTCCGGCAAGTCCACCCTGGTGCGCTGCCTGACCCGGCTGATCGAACCCACCGCCGGCTCGCTGGAGTTCAACGGCGAGGACGTCATCGGCATGGGCGCCGACGCGCTGCGCGAGCTGCGCCGGCACCGGGCCTCCATGGTGTTCCAGAACTTCGGCCTGCTCCCGCACCGCACCGTCGTCGACAACGTCGCCTACGGCCTGGAGATCCAGGGCATGGGCAAGGCCGAACGGCGCGAACGCGCCGCCGAGATGGTCGCCAAGGTCGGCCTGGACGGACTGGGCGAGCGCCGCCCCGGCCAGCTCTCCGGCGGCCAGCAACAGCGCGTCGGCCTCGCCCGCGCGCTGGCCGTCGACCCCGAGGTGCTGCTCTTCGACGAGCCGTTCAGCGCGCTGGACCCGCTGATCCGCCGCGACATGCAGGAAGAGGTCATCCGGCTGCACCACGAAGAGGGCCGCACGATGGTCTTCATCACCCACGACCTGTCCGAGGCGTTGCGCCTGGGCGACCGCATCGCCCTGATGCGCGACGGCGAGGTCGTCCAGCTCGGCACCCCCGAGGAGATCGTCGCCAACCCGGCCGACGACTACGTCCGCGACTTCGTCCGCGACGTCCCCCGCGAGCAGGTCATCTCGGTACGCCGCGCGATGCGCCCCGCCGAGGGCGCCGAGGCGAAGACCGGCACCGAGGTCGCCCCCGACACCCTCGTCTCGACCGCGATCGAGACCGTCGCCCGCACCGGCGAGCACTGCCGCGTCGTCGAGGACGGCCGGCTGCTCGGCGTCGTCGACCACGCGAGCCTGCTGATCGTCGTCGCCGGGCTCGACAAGGACGCCGCCCCCGGGGACACCGCACCCGAGGACGGCACGGAACGGGAGGTGGCCGCCGTATGAGCGCCACACGCCACAGCACCGCGGAGGCGGTCCATACCGGCGGGGGGCTGATATGAGCTCCCCGACCCTCACCAAGGACGAGGCCGCGAACCCCGCGCCCTCCCCGAAGGAGCCCGCCGAGGCCCCGCAGGAAGCCGCACCGCCCTCGGCGCTCGCCCGCTTCCTCGGCAACCCCAAGACCCTCGCGCTGCTGGTCGCGATCCTGGTCGTCGTGGTCAGCGCACTGGTCACCGGCGCCGGCACCTGGCCGCGCTCGCTGACCGCCGATGTGCAGTCGCCGCTCAACGACCTGGACAACTGGCTCGTCGACAACCGCGAATCGCACTGGATCTTCCTGTACTTCCTGCTGCACATCAGCAACTTCGCGCAGGCCTCCTACGACACGCTGCTCAGCCTGCTGGAGTCGATGAGCTACGTCGGCGTCATCGTCGTCGGCACCCTGATCGCCTGGGCCGCGGGCGGCGCCGACCTCTCCCGCCGCGCGCTGCGCACCGGCGGCACGGCACTCGCGGTCTTCGCGGTGTGCGGAGTGCTGGACGTGTGGGAACCGACGATGGAGACGCTGGCGCTGATGATCGTCTCGATCATCCTCGCCGCCCTCCTCGGCGCCCTGCTGGGACTGGCCTCCGGAGTCTCGGACCGCTTCGAGAAGATCCTGCGGCCCGTCTTCGACACCATGCAGGTCATGCCGGCGTTCGCCTACCTGCTGCCGCTGGTGCTGATGTTCGACATCGGCGTCCCGTCCGCGCTCATCGCGACGGTGATCTACGCGGCGCCGCCGATGGCCCGCCTCACCTCGCTCGGCCTGCGCCAGGCCGACCCGACCGCGCTGGAGGCGGCCACCTCGCTGGGTGCCGACGCCCGGCAGCGGCTGCTGACCGCCCGGCTGCCGCTGGCCCGCAAGCAGATGATGCTGGGCCTCAACCAGACGATCATGATGTGTCTGTCCATGGTCGTGCTCGCCTCGCTGATCGGCGCCGGCGGCCTGGGCTCCGAGGTCTACGAGGCCCTCGGCGCGCTGAAGAACGGTGACGCGCTGGTCGCCGGTGTCGCCGTCGTGCTGCTGGCCGTCCTGCTGGACCGCACCACGGCCGCGGCCGGCGAGCGGATCGACGACGTCGCCACCACGAGCTTCTCCCGCGCCGCCGCACAGCTGCGGATCGTCGTCTGGGGCGGCATCGCCGCACTCACCGTCCTCTTCGCCGCGATCGGCACCGCCGTCGCCGGAGACGAGTGGCCCGAGAACTGGGTCGTCGACTTCACCAACTCCATCGACACGGCCGTCAACTGGTTCACCGACCACCTGGGCTCCGGCATCCCCGTCCTGGGCGGCACCATCACCTGGGCCGAGGGCTTCACCGAGATCGTCCTCAACCCGCTGCGCAACGGTCTGCAGACCACCCCCTGGTGGGCGCTGGCCCTGCTCGTGGCCGCGATCGGCTGGATCGTCGGCACCTGGCGCGCCGCGCTCACCGGCGTGGTCTGCCTGGCCCTGGTCGGCTGGATGCGGCTGTGGGACGTGGCCATGGACACCCTCTCGCAGGTGCTCGCGGGCCTTCTGCTCACCGTCGTCGTCGGCGTGCTCGTCGGCGTGCTGTGCGCCCGCGTCGAACGGGTGGACAAGCTCATGCGGCCGGTGCTCGACACCATGCAGACGATGCCGCAGTTCGTGTACCTGATCCCGGTGATCGCGCTGGTCGGCCAGAACCGTACCGGTGGCATCCTCGCCGCGGTCATCTACGCGGCACCCGCGGTCATCCGCATCACCGCACAGGGACTGCGGCACGTCGACCCGGCCGCCATGGAGGCATCGAGCTCGCTCGGCGCCACCGGCATGCAGCAGCTGTTCGGCGTGCAGCTGCCGCTGGCCAGGAAATCCATGCTGGTCGCCCTCAACCAGGGCGTCGTGCTGGTGCTGTCGATGGTCGTCGTCGCCGGCCTCATCGGCGGCGGCGCACTCGGCTACATGGTGGTCCGCGGCCTGTCGAAGGGCGACCTCTCGCAGGGCTTCCCCGCCGGCATCGCCATCGTCTGCCTCGGCATCATGCTCGACCGCCTGTCCCAGCCGGCCGCGAAGCGCAACCGCGACTGAGACCTCCGTCCCCCGAGATCCCCCCGACGGGTCCCCCCATCCCGTCCCACAGGAAAGAGAAATTCGCATGAGAATCAAGCGCGTAAGCACCATCGGAGTGGCCGGCGTCGGTCTGCTGGGCGTGCTCGCCCTCACCACCGGCTGCGCCGCCGACACCAAGGCCAGCGGCGGCGGCGACGACAAGGTCGTCCTCGCCGAGCCGTCCTGGGTGGGTGCCACCGCCAACGCGGCCGTCGTCAAGAAGCTCCTCGAGGACGAGATGGACGTCAAGGTCGAGGCCAAGCAGATGGACGAGCCCGTCGCCTTCGACGCGCTCAACAGCGGCAAGGCCGACGTCATCCTCGAGGACTGGCACGGCGTCCCGAAGAAGCAGAAGAAGTACGTCGAGGAGAAGAAGACCGTCGTCTCCGGCGGCGACCTCGGCGTCGTCGGCCACATCGGCTGGTTCGTGCCGAAGTACTACGCCGACAAGCACCCCGACATCCTGAAGAGCTACAAGAACCTCAACAAGCACTACAAGGACTTCAGGACCTCCGAGAGCGGCGACCTGGGCCACTTCATCGGTGCCGCCCCGTCCTACTCGCAGCACGACAAGGAGCTCATCAAGAACCTCGGGCTCAAGTTCAAGCACATCCCCTCCGGCGCCGAAGCGGCCCAGCTCAAGGAGCTCAAGCGGCTCTACGACGCCAAGAAGCCGTTCCTCACCTACTGGTGGGAGCCGCAGTGGATGAACGAGAAGATCGACCTGGTCGAGGTGCCGCTGCCCAAGTACACCAAGGGCTGCGAGGTTCCCGCGTCCGAGGCCAAGTGCGGCTACGAGACCAACCAGCTCGAGAAGTTCATGAACAAGGACTTCGCGAACGGTGACAGCAAGGCCGCCGAGTTCATCAAGAACTTCCACTGGTCGACCAAGGACCAGAACGAGGTCGCCGGAATGATCGCCGGTAAGAAGATGGACCCGGAGGACGCCGCGGCCAAGTGGATCAAGGACAACAAGTCCACGTGGGAGAAGTGGATCCCCAAGGACTGATCCCGCGCGGTGCGGCTGTCGCCGCTGCCGCTGCACGCACTACCGGCCCCCGCGACGCCTGTCGTCGCGGGGGCCGGTGCGTTCCCGCTTCGCGGGGGGCGTGTTCGCCGGGTCGGTTCCCCTCTGCGGAACGCGTTTGCGTTGTGAGGGGCACGCCTTCTGGGTTTTTCGGCTGTCCCCTTCGCGGGGTGCGGTGCTGTGTGGGGGGCACGCCCCCGTTGTCTTCGGCTGCCGCCGAGAGGTCGTGTCGGGGGGCTCCTCCCCCAGACTTCGTCCGGGGGACCCCCACCCGACGGCCCCCGCTAGTGGGCTTCGCCCCCTGGAACCCCCAGCCGCATCCCTCGGCTCCCCTCCCGTACGTGCGCTCCGGACCAGGTTCCTGGCCCGTCGGGTGCGGGGAGAGTCCAGATGCTGTCCGGCACAGCCCAAGAACGCTTCCGCGGTCGAAAGTCCCCCAGCGATTGCCGCATCGGGCTGACCCCCGGAACTCGTGAGGCTCGCCCATTTCTTCTGTCTCTTCTGCCGGCTGATCGGTCCGAGAACCAGGGCTACGAGTCCGGTGGCGACAAGCAGGACTGCCGGTGGGACCAGGACGGGTTGAAGAATTGGGGCGACACCGGCGCAGCTTCGGCTTCCTCTTCCTGTTTGGATCACCCGATTTCTCCTCGTTGGTGAGTCCTGGGTCTGGCCGGGACCGACGGGTCCGGTACAGGCCAGGTCGGTCAACCACGAGTGTCGACCTGCTGTGCCTGATCCGAGATCAGATTTACGCTCTCGCCCGCCTTGCTCAGGAATTGCTCACCCCGGTTCCTCAGTCGCGTTTGAGGTTCCGATAACGCACCCAGGCAATTCCGAGGCCCGGGGGTACCAGAATCAGAGGTGCGCTGAGGGAAGAGAGAATGTCACCCCCGGTGGTCACGGCAATCAGGAACCAGATGACATACAGGAGTGCGAATGCCAGAAATACTTGAAGCATTGCTCTCCGCATTGAAGGCGGGGGGTCCGGTCGTGGCATTTCTTTCCCTTCTCTAGGATATCCAGCTTTCCACTAGGGCGCTGGTGTTGGCTCCGGCCGCAAAGCAGCCGACGGATGAGACGAAGCCCGTCTCGGGGCCGGTGGCTGCCGTGCACACTGTGCCGACGACGAAGCCAGCGGTGAAACTTGCAGAACCCTTGGCTGCCTCTGTGAAGTCTCCGGAAGCCAGGTCTTTTCCTATGCTGACCAAGTCCATTGCATCCTGAAACTTGCCCACGGCTCCTGGAATATCGAGAAGCCCTCCAGGGTCGATGCGGTTGACCGGGTCGCCTTCGGCGTAGAGGTAGGGGTTCTTTTCCTGGCCGGAGGGGTCGGGTTGGGTGAAGCGGCCGATGCGGGGGTCGTAGTAGCGGGCGCCCGTGTGGTACATCGCGGTGGCGTCGAAGTCGGTCGCCGCCAGCATCAGGTTGCCGGTCGAGTAGTTGACCCGGGCCACCAGGGAGTCGGTGATCCGGAAGTCGGATATCCCGTGCCAGGGAACGTCCCCCTGTCCTTCCGGTACGACGTCCGACGTGGCCGCTGCGGACTTTCGTGCCTTCTTCTCCTCGGTGGCGTCGGACGGCCGATCGGCGCGTTCCTTCTGCGCCTTGCGCCGCCACCTCCGGGGAGGGCTCGACCTCGTCCTCGTTGGCGGCCGGTTCGGTCCCTCCCACCTTCACCGGCGGGAGCTTCGCGTCCGGCCGGCCCGTGCCCCACGCCGACCCCGGCGCCCCCTTCGCCGGGGCCGCGGCACTCGCGGTGGCCGGAAGCGCCGCCGCGCCGGTCGCGGTAGCCGCCAGCAGGGCGATCACGGCAGTGACGGAACGTCTGGACTGTTTTCGGGCACGCCACATGGACGTGCCCGAAGCACGTAACAGCGTCTTCCCCCCTGGGAATCAGCCCCCGGCCGCTCTGACCGGAAGCGCCTGCGACGGTTCCACACCGTGGCGACTCAGATCCAGAGGGCGCACATAATCCGCTCGGAAATTTTTGCTCTCAGACAACAGACGTACATACCGAGGGGGGAACGATCCGGGTCTGCTGTACAACCCCTGCGCGATGTCAGTGGGCGGAGTGCGAATCGTGAGAACGTCGCCTCGCACTCCGCGAGAGCTGCTGCGGCGGCTGACATCCGCGCCGCGCTCCGGACCCTTTCGGGCCTGCTGCGGAAGAAGTTCGGTGCGGCAAGCGCCAACTTCGTCCGCGGTCCTCTGCGCATCGGGGCGGACGCGAGAGGAGACAGCCGCAACACCGTCCGATGCGGCGCCCCCGCGAAGGGGGCGCCCGGCGTCAGGAGGCGAGCAGGTGGTCCGCGAGGGCCTGGACGCCCGCGTAGGCGCGGGCCGCGAGGCCGCCGCCGAAGGTGACCCGCGCGGCACCGGCGGCGGCCAGCTCCGCGGCGCGGGGTCCGTCTTCCTCGGCCAGCGCGTTGACCGGCACCGGCAGCGTGCGGGCGAGGACCGCGAGGTCCTCCGTCGGCGCGCCGATCGGATACACCCCGTCCGCGCCCGCCGCGACGTAGGCGCTGCCCCGTGCCAGCGCCTCCGCGAGCGGTTCCTCGGCGCCCCGGATGTAGACGTCGATCCGTGCGTTCAGGAAGGGTGCGGAGCCCAGCGCGGCCCGTACGTCCGCCAGGAAGCCGGCCTGCTCCTCGGTCGGCAGCAGCGCTCCGTCCGCCGAGTCCTCCAGGTTGCAGCCGACGGCCCCGGCGGCGCGGAGGCGGGCGGCGATCTCGGTCGGGGGCAGCCCGTATCCCCGTTCGATGTCCGCGCTCACCGGGATGGTGACGGCGCGGGTGATCCGGGCGACGGCGGCGAACATCTCGTCGGCGGGGCACGCGCCGTCCTCGTAGCCGAGCGAGGCCGCCACCCCGGCGCTGGGGGTGGCCAGCGCGGAGAACCCCGCCTGGGCGAAGATCTGTGCGGAGGCCGGGTCCCAGGCGCCGGGCAGCACCAGCGCCTCGCCCGGCTTCCGGTCGTGGTGCAGCCGGCGGAACCGGGCAGCGGCATCCGCGTGGTCCGCGGTGTCCATCAGGCGGCCCGACCGCCGTCCCGCAGGCTCTGCGGAAGGCCCCGCACGGTCACGTTGAACCGGTTCCAGGCGTTGATGGCCACGATCTGGCCGATGAGCGCGGCGAGTTCGGTCTCGTCGAAGTGCGCGGCGGCCCGCTCCCACACCTCGTCCGGCACGAAGCCGTCCGTCAGCTCGGTGACGGCCTCCGTCAGTGCGAGCGCGGCCCGCTCCCGCTCGGTGAACAGGTCGCCGCTCTCCTCCCAGGCGGCGAGCAGGTCCAGCCGCAGCTGCGACTCGCCCGCCTTGCGCGCGTCGGCCAGATGCATGTCCAGGCAGTAGGCGCAGCGGTTGATCTGCGAGGCGCGGATCTTGACCAGCTCGCCGATCACGGGTTCGAGTCCCGCCGCCGACGCGGCCTCCTGGAAGGCGTACATGCCCTTCATCAGCCGGGGTGCGGTCTGCCAGATGTCCATCCGCGGTGTGGTCGTCATGGCTGCGAGCCTATGCGGAAGTGGTTCAGATGTATGGTCCACTTCCATGGCAGATTCGTGGGCCAATTCTCGGCATCGCCGGGACCGCCGCACCGGCAGTGACCTCCACCTCGACCTCGATCTCGGCTCCACGGCGGGCCCCGGGGCGCCCCGCCCCCGCGCCGCCCTGCTGGCCGCGCTCCGCGACGCCGTCCGGACCGGCCGGCTGGCCCCCGGCACCCGCCTGCCCTCGTCCCGCACCCTCGCCGCCGATCTGGGCCTGGCGCGCAACACCGTGGCCGGGGCGTACACGGAACTCGTGGCCGAAGGGTGGCTGTCCGCACGGCAGGGCTCCGGGACCCGGGTGGCGGACCGCGCGGCCCCGGCGCCCCCGCGCCGCCCGGCCGCCCGGACCCGCGCCGAGCGGCCCTCCCGGCTGTCGCTCGCCCGGGACCGGCACGGGCAGCAGCGCCCCGCCCACGATCTGCGCACTGGCGCACCCGACGTCTCGGCCTTCCCCCGCTCGGCGTGGCTCACCTCGGCACGCCGCGCCCTCACCGACGCACCGGCCGGCGCCTTCTCGCACGGCGACCTGCGCGGCGCCCGCCAGCTCCGGCAGGCGCTGGCCGACTATCTCGCCAGGGCCCGCGGAGTCCGCGCCGACCCGGACCGCATCGTCATCTGCGCCGGATTCGCCCAGGGCATCGCACTGCTGGCCCGGGCGGTGCCGGGGGACATCGCCGTCGAGGAGTACGGACTGCCCTTCCACCGCGAGTTGCTGGAGCAGACCTCCCGCCCCCGCACCCGCCCCCTGCCGGTCGACTCCCACGGCGCCCGCACGCAACTCCTCGACACCGAGGAGCAGTTCACCGGTGTACGGGCCGTACTGCTCACCCCGGCACACCAGTATCCGCTCGGGGCGCCGCTGCACCCCGACCGCCGGGCAGCCGTGGTCGACTGGGCCGGCCGGAGCGGCGGACTGGTCCTGGAGGACGACTACGACGGCGAGTTCCGGTACGACAGGAACCCGGTGGGGGCGCTCCAAGGGCTCGACCCCGACCGGGTCGTCTACCTGGGCACTGCCAGCAAGGCCCTCGCCCCCGCGCTACGGCTGGGGTGGATGGTGCTGCCCGAGCACCTGGTGGACGCCGTGCTGGCCGCGAAGACGCCCGCGGAGTGGACCACCGGCGCCCTCGACCAGCTCACCCTCGCGGACTTCCTGGAACGCGGCGCCTACGACCGCCACGTACGCGCCATGCGGCAGCGCTACCGTGTCCGCCGCGACCGGCTGGTGGAACAGTTGGCCCTGCGGGTCCCCGAGGTGAGCGCCACCGGTATCGCGGCCGGACTGCACGCCGTGCTGCGCCTGCCGCCCGGGGTCACCGAGGCGGACGCGCTGCGTGCCCTGGACCGCGCCGGGGTCGCCCTCGACCCGCTCTCCGCCTTCCGCCATCCGGCGGCACCCGCGCAGCCGCCGCCGGACCCGGCGCTGGTGGTCGGCTACGGCACCCCGCCCGAACACGCCTATACCGCCGCGCTGGAGGCCCTGTGCGGGGCGCTGGCGCGCGGCTGTCAGCCGTCCGTGCCCAGACCGCTGGGGTCCGTCTCGTAGGAGAGGGTCAACCGTGGAGGCAGGCACCATTCGCCGTAAAGGATCATGCCGTCCTTGTCGCTCCAGCGGTGCGCACCAGCCAGAGTGGGTGCGCCCGGCGGAATGCCGAGGTGCCCGGCTTCGCGCTGGTCCGCTTGTCGGGCGTGCATGTCGTCGCGCGCATAGGTGGGAACGCGCCCGGTGGATTCGAGGACCTTGGGCAGGAGGCCATGCACCTTGCCGGGTGCGGTGCTGAGCAAATCCGGTACGAGCGCGGCGAAGTGGGCGGGGAACCAGTCGACCGCCAGCATCAGCCGGGCCCTTCCCCGCCCGACCACGTACTCCCGCCGGACGACTTGGTCTCCGTGTTCCAGGTCGAAGATCTCCGCCACGTACAGCGGGGGCACGATCAGTTCCGCCGCCGTGACGACCACGGACTCGCCGTTCGTCAGCACGCTTCCGGTCCGCCGTGCCAGCCCGGCCCGCTCGGCAGGCGTCATGCTGACCGGCGCCTCGTCCGCGACGAATGTGCCACGCGGCGATGTCCGTACGACTCCTTCCACCGACAACTGGCCCAGTGCCCGCTGTGCAGTTGCTCCGGCGCACCGATAGGAAGCCGCCAACTCCTTGACGGTCGGCACCTTGTCCCCGGGGCTCAACTCGCCGCTCAGAATCCGGTCCCGCAGTTCGGCCGCGATGTCCATGAAGCGTTGCTCTGCCATGGGACGGACGCTATCCGGTGAACTAGTTCGCCGGAAGGGCTCAAGTGCGAACTAGTGCACCTCTGATGGGTGAATCTCGACCGAAGGGCTTGTCGGTGAACTAGGACGGACGCACAGTGACCTAGTGCACACCGAATTCACCTCTCAAGAGAGGAGCGCTGTATGGGCTCCGAGAACGACCCCCTCTTTCAGGAAGACCTGCGCCTGCTGCCGTGGACGTCGGAGACCGGGAAACCCTGCTACCTGGCGCCCGGGGCCGAGGACGGGATGATCTCCGCGCCGGCCGATGCGACCGAGGAGCGGCAGATCCGCGACGCGGCGGGGGTGTTGGGGGAGGGCGAGGCGCTTCTGGCGGATCCCGGCGCCGGGGCTCTCGCGCTGCGCCTGGCCCTGACGGCGGCCGTGCGGGCCCTCCGTGACGCGCTGCGCATCGCGCACAGCCGGGGGCTCCGGCTCGGGGTCTGCGACGACGGGTAGCCGGGGCAGTAGCGCGGGGACGCGCTGCCGGCGTGCGGCTCCGCGCCGCGCCCGGCTTCGGCCGTCCCCTCGGTTGCCCCCCGGCTGCCTCCGCGCGAAGCGGGACAGGGGCACGCCGGGAGTCACCCCGCGACGCACAGGGCGCCGCCGCCCGGAGGGGCCGGGCGGCGGCGCCGTGCCGTGCGGGCCGTGTCGGTCGCGGCGGCGGGGTCAGCTCGTGAGTACCGACCTGAGCTGGTCCAGGCCCCAGTCCAGGTCCTCCCTGGAGATGCACAGCGGCGGGGCCAGCCGGATGGTGGAGCCGTGGGTGTCCTTGGCCAGCACCCCGCGGGCCAGCAGCCGTTCGGAGATCTCGCGGCCGGTGCCGTACGACGGATCGATGTCGACCCCCGCCCACAGGCCGCGGCCGCGGACCTCGCGGACCGCCGTGGTCGGGAGCAGGCGCAGCTCCCGGTGCAGGTGTTCGCCCAGGTCCTTGGCGCGCTGCTGGTACTCGCCGCTGCGCAGCATCTCCAGGACCTCCAGCGCCACCGCGCAGGCCAGCGGGTTGCCGCCGAACGTCGAGCCGTGCTCGCCGGGGCGGAAGACGCCCAGCACCTCGCGGGTGGAGACGACGGCCGAGACGGGCACCACGCCGCCGCCCAGCGCCTTGCCCAGTACGTACATGTCGGGGACGACGCCCTCCTGCTCGCAGGCGAAGGTGGCGCCGGTGCGGCCGAGCCCGGACTGGATCTCGTCGGCGATGAACAGCACCCCGCGGGAGCGGGTCAGCTCGCGGACCCCGGCGAGATACCCGGGCGGGGGCTCCAGAACGCCCGCCTCGCCCTGGATGGGCTCCAGGAGCACGGCCACCGTGTCCGCGTCGACGGCCTCCTCCAGCGCCGCGAGATCGCCGTAGGGGACGATCTCGAAGCCCGGCGTGTACGGTCCGTAGTCGGCCCGGGCCTCCTCGTCGGTCGAGAAGCTGATGATCGTCGTGGTCCGGCCGTGGAAGTTGTTGTCGGCGACGACGATCTTCGCCTGCCCGTCGGGGACCCCCTTGACCTGGTAGCCCCATTTGCGCGCCGTCTTGACGGCGGTCTCCACCGCCTCGGCGCCGGTGTTCATGGGCAGCACCATCTCCATGCCGCACAGCTCCGCGAGCTGTGCGGCGAAGTCCGCGAAGCGGTCGTTGTGGAAGGCACGCGAGGTGAGGGTGGCCCGGTCGAGCTGGGCCTTGGCCGCCGCGATCAGGCGCGGGTTGCGATGGCCGAAGTTCAGCGCCGAGTAACCGGCCAGCATGTCGAGATAGCGGCGCCCCTCGACGTCGGTCACCCACGCGCCGTCCGCGGTGGCGATGACGACAGGGAGCGGATGGTAGTTGTGCGCGCTGTGAGCCTCCGCTGTGGCGATGCTCTGCGCGCTCGAGGAGCTTGAGAGGGTGGGTTGCGTCGACATCGTCGTCTCCGTTCCGCCGTGCATACCGGCATACCTGCCCGGTGGGGCCGCACCTTTCTATCGTCCCTCGGCAGGCGGGGGGTACGAGAGTGCCCGATCGGTTCCGCCGCGCGCCCCCGGCCCGGGCCGTGAGCCCCCGTGCCTCCGTGCCGGGCCCGCGTGCTCCCGCGGATCTCTCCCGTGCCCCAGGTCACCCGGGACGGGGGCATCGGCCGGTCCGGACACCTGAGAGAATGACGGCATGGTCAATGATCGTCCTCGTGTGCTGTCCGGTATCCAGCCCACTGCCGGTTCGTTCCATCTCGGCAACTACCTCGGTGCCGTGCGCCAGTGGGTGGCCCTCCAGGAGACCCACGACGCCTTCTACATGGTCGTCGACCTGCACGCCCTGACGATCCCCAAGGACCCGGCCGACCTGCGCGACAACTCGCGGCTGGCCGCGGCGCAGCTCCTGGCCGCCGGACTGGACCCGCAGCGGTGCACGCTCTTCCTGCAGAGCCACGTTCCCGAGCACACCCAGCTGAGCTGGATCGTGGAGTGCCTGACCGGGTTCGGCGAGGCCGCGCGCATGACGCAGTTCAAGGACAAGTCGGCCAAGCAGGGCACCGACCACACCAGCGTCGGGCTGTTCACCTACCCGGCACTGATGGTGGCGGACATCCTGGTCTACCAGGCCCACCAGGTGCCGGTGGGCGAGGACCAGCGCCAGCACCTGGAGCTGACCCGCACCATCGCCGAGCGCTTCAACGGGCGGTACGGCGCCACCTTCCCCGTGCCCGAGGCGTACATCCTCAAGGAGACGGCGAAGATCTACGACCTCCAGGACCCCGGGGTCAAGATGAGCAAGTCGGCGTCCACTCCCAAGGGCCTCGTCGAGCTGCTGGACGAGCCGAAGACCACCGCGAAGAAGATCAAGAGCGCGGTCACCGACACCGACACCGTCATCCGGTTCGACCAGGACAAGAAGCCCGGCATCAGCAACCTGCTGACGATCTACGCCACGCTCACCGGTTCCGGAATCCAGGAACTGGAGGATAAGTACGCGGGCAAGGGCTACGGTGCGCTGAAGACCGACCTCGCGGAGATCGTCACCGAGTGGGTGACACCTTTCCGCACCCGGACGCAGGAATTCATGGACGACCCGTCGGCGCTGGACAAGATCCTGGCCGACGGCGCGGAGAAGGCCAGGGCCGTGGCGAGCGAGACGCTGCGGACCGTGTACGACAAGGTGGGCCTCGTGCCCGGCAGGCAGTGAAGGGAGAACCTATGGGCGCGGGAGCGACCGTCACCCTCGGCGTATCGCTCGCTGTCCCGGAGCCGTACGGCACACTGCTCCAGGCGCGGCGGGCCTCTTTCGGCGACGCCGCCGCCCATGGCATCCCCACCCACATCACGCTGCTGCCGCCCACCGAGGTGCCCGCCGCGGCCCGGCCGGAGATCGAGGCGCACCTGGCGGCCGTGGCGCTGGCCGGACGCGCCTTCCCGGTGCGGCTCTCCGGCACCGGCACCTTCCGGCCGCTCTCACCGGTGGTCTTCGTCCAGGTCGTCGAAGGAGCCACGGCCTGCTCCCGGCTCCAGGAGCAGGTCCGCGACCCGCAGGGCCCGCTCGATCGCGAGCTGCACTTCCCGTACCACCCGCACGTGACCGTCGCGCACGGCATTCCGGAGCCCGCCATGGACCGCGCCCACCGGGAGCTGGCCGACTTCGAGTGCGCCTGGACGGCCGCCGGGTTCGCCCTCTACGAGCAGGGCGCGGACCAGGTGTGGCGGCTCAAGCGCGAGTTCCCGTTCGCGCAGCACCCCAGCGCCGGCCCGGGCCCGGCGGCCGGCCCCGGCCATCCGCAGGGCCCCGGGGTGGAGGCCGCGCCCAGCTTCGAGGTCACCCTCCCGTCCGGAACCTGCCGCCCGCCGTACCAGCGGCGCTCGGCCCGCCCGCCCGCCACGCTCTGACCGCCTCCCCCGGACGGGGAACGCTGAGCAGGGCAGCGCCCCCGCGGCGTGCGGTACGCGATACGGTCCGGTGACGGCTGGAGCGCGCGGGGCTGGGCAGGTGGCTGGTGTGGAAAAACTGACGAAGCTGCCGATCGTGGGCTCGTCCCTCGCCCGGCTCCGCGCCACCCGCCTCTGGCGGATCTACGAGCACCTGGACACCCGGAAGTGGACCCGGCTCGCCGCCGCCATCACCTTCAACAGCTTCCTCGCGCTGTTCCCGATGCTGGCCGTGGGCGCCGCCGTGGCGGCCGCGCTGCTCTCGCACGGCCAGATGACCCGGCTCCAGAACACCCTGACCGAGCAGGTGCCGGGCATCTCCGACCGGCTGGAACTCCAGTCGCTGGTGGACAACGCGGGCACCGTCGGCGGCATCGCGGGCGGACTGCTGCTGCTCACCGGCGGCCGCTGGGTCGGCGTACTGCGCGAGAGCCTGCGGGCCATGTGGGACCTGGAGGAGGACCCCGGCAACCTCGTCGTGCGCCGCGTGGTCGACGTCGGGATCCTGCTGGGCCTCGGCGTCGTCGGACTGGTCTCCTTCGGCGGCTCCGCCTTCGCCGTGACCGCCGTCACCCGGGTCGCCGAGCGCCTGGAACTGGCCGAGGGCGGAGTGGGCACGGTACTGCTGCGCACCGCCGCCTACGCGGCGGCCGTCGCCGCCGACTTCCTGCTGCTGTGGTACGTCCTCACCCTGCTGCCCCGGGTGCGGCCGCCGCGCCGCGCGACGGTGGCGGCCGCCCTGCAGGGCGCGGTCGGCTTCGAACTGCTGAAGCTGCTGCTCGGCGGCTATCTCCAGCAGGTCGCCGCCAAGAACCTCTACGGCGCCTTCGGCGTCCCCATCGCGCTGCTGCTGTGGATCAGCTTCATGACCAAGCTCCTGCTCTACTGCGCCGCCTGGACGGCCACGGCCCCGGCACCCGACGGAGGCCCCGAGGACCGGCAGCCGGTCAAGGACCTGGCCGTGAGCGGCGGCGACGACTCACCCAACGCCGTGAGCGGCGACGACTCACCCGACGCCGAGGGCGCCGAGGGCAGCGAGCGCGAGGCCGCCGGGGGCAGCGAAGCCGACCCCGGCGGTGCGGCGGCCCGCGCCGGTGAGGAGTCCACCGCCGGGCCCCACACCACCGGAGAGGACGCCACCGGCGAAGGGGGCCCTGACGCCACCGGCGGAGGCGACACGGGCCCTGACGCCACCGGCGGAGGTGACACGGGCCCTGACGCCACCGGCGGAGGTGACACGGGCCCTGACGCCACCGGCGGTCGGCACACCACCGGTGGCGCCGACGTCACCCGCGACGGCGGCGGGCCAGCTCCGGAAGCGGCCAGCGGCGGTGTACCCCGTACGCCACCAGAGCGAGGACGACCAGAACACCGGCCGTGATCCCCAGCGCGGTACCGGCACCGCCCGAGGGCTTGTCGGCGGAGTGCGCGGCGGCACGTGCGTCCGAGCCGCCCGCCTCACCGTCCTTGCCCGCCTGGGGGCCGCCGTTCGTCGCGCTGCCCGGCGCCGCCAGCAGACCGACCGGCTCCACCTTGCCGTCGGCGGCGAAGCCCCAGTCCAGCAGCTTGGCGGCCTCCTTGTAGACGCTGTGCGGCTCCTTCGCGTCCGGGTGCATCACCGTCACCAGCAGTACCCGGTCCCCGCGCTGCGCGACGCCGGTGAAGGTGTTGCCCGCGTTCGTCGTGAAGCCGTTCTTGACGCCCGCGATCCCCGGGTAGGGGTCGACACCGACATCACCGGTCAGCAGACGGTTGGTGTTCTGGATCTGGAAGCTCCCGCGCTTGGTCTTCCCGGTCTTCTTGTCCTTCTTCGTCTCGCCGGGGAACTTCGCGGTGGCGGTGGCCGCGTACTCGCGGAACTCCTCGTTCTGCAGGCCGGAGCGCGCGAACAGCGTCAGGTCGTAGGCGGAGGAGACCTGGCCCTCGTGGTCGTAGCCGTCCGGGCTGAGCACCTCGGTGTCCTCGGCGTGCAGCGCGCGGGCCTTCTCGTTCATCTCCCGCACCGTCTTCGGCACGCCGCCGTTCATCGCCGACAGCACGTGCACCGCGTCGTTGCCCGAGCGCAGGAAGACGCCGAGCCACAGGTCGTGCACCGTGTACGACTCACCCTCCTTCACACCGACCAGGCTGCTGCCCTCGCCCATCCCCTCCAGGTCGGACGGGACCACCTTGTGGCTGCGGTCCTTGGGCAGCTTGGGCAGCACCGTGTCGGCGAAGAGCATCTTCAGGGTGCTGGCCGGGGGCAGCCGCCAGTGCGCGTTGTGCGCGGCCAGCACCTTGCCCGACTCCGCGTCCGAGACGATCCACGAACGCCCCGAAAGCTTCTCGGGCAGCTCGGGCGCCCCCTCCTTCAGATTCACCTGGGTACCCGGCCGGCCCAGCTGCTCGCCGCCGACCGTCGACATCTGCGCCGGAGGCTTCGGCTCCGCGGGCTTGCCGCCCGGCTCGTTCTCGTCCGCGTAGGAGGGCTGGGCACCCGCGGCAGCCAGCAGGCAGAGGGCCAAGGCGGCGGACGCGAGGCCACCGCGCGCCGCCGTACGCCGCGTGCGCGCGGTGCCGCGCGCGCACGGGCGCGCGGCGGGAGCTGAATAATGCGAAGAAATGGGCACCCTGCGAACGTACAGGCCCATCGGCGCGCCGGGGACGTCGAGGCCCGCCAACCACGGGTCCAAGTAGCCCAACTCGCCCAGTCCCGTAGGCCAATGGGGGGTAGGGGGCAGCGCACCCGGACCCCCAGGGCCGTCCCGAAAGCTCACCAGGGGGGCGCCCGGCAGCCACCGACGGCACACCGGCCATACTGGACATCATGCGCGACGCCTCCACCACCCCGCCCACCGCGGAACCCGCCCCCGGGCCGGAGTCTGAGTCCCCGGCCCGGCGGCGCACCGGGCTGGTGCTCTCCCGGCGCGTCTCCTGGTTCCTGCTCGCCTTCGGCGTCTGGTCGTGGTTCGTGTGGGTCACCTTCGTCAAAAACCTATGGAAGGACAGCAGCGGGCTGGCCTTCGACGACGCCGGTGCGCCCACGGGCTACTTCTGGGTCCATCTGCTGCTGGCGATTACTTCGTTCCTGCTGGGAACGGCCATCGGCGTGCTCGGACTGCGCGGACTGCGGGCGGCCCGGCGCACCTGAGGCGGGCGCGGAATCCGGTGAGCGGGGGAGACGAGGGGGAGGGACGACTTCCATGGTGGTTGTGTTCGTACTGATCGGGCTCATCGTGCTGGGCCTGCTGGCCGGCACGCACCTGTACCTGTGGCGGCGCTTGGTACGCGACGTGTCCGCGCCCCGGAGCGGGTGGCGCCGCCTGGGCACGGTGCTGGCGGTGCTGCTGCCGGTCACCACCCTCGGCGCGCTGGTCTCCGGCCGGGCCGGTGCCCCCTTCCTGACGGAGCAGATATTCGCCTGGCCGGGCTTCCTCTGGCTGGCCTGCCTGCTCTATCTGACCCTGGCGCTGCTCGCCGGAGAACTGGTGCGGTTCGTCCTGCGGCGCACCGCATGGGGGAGGGCACGGTCGATCCAGGGCCCCACCGCGGAGCCGGCCCCGGCCGTGGTGGAGCCGGCGCCGGTCGCGGAGCCGGTCACCCCTGCGGGCGGCCCTGCGGTCACCCCTGCGGGCGGCCCGTCCCCGTCCGCCGGGGCGGCCGTCCCGGCGGACGCCGACGCGGAATCCGGTCACGCCGTCGCGGAATCCACCGCGACCGGCTCCACCGAGGCCGGGCCGCACCCCGACGAGCCGCACACCGTGCCCCTCGCCGCGCCCGTACCCTCCCGCCGCGTCTTCCTCGCCCGCACCCTCGCCGTCACAGCGGGCGCCGCCGGGCTGGGCACCACCGCGGCCGGGGCCTACAGCGTGTTGAACGGGCCCACCCTCAAGCACGTCACCGTCCCGCTGGCCAAGCTGGGCCGCCGCACCCACGGCTACCGCGTCGCCGTCGTCAGCGACATCCACCTCGGGCCGATCCTGGGCCGCGGCCACACCCGGCGGATCGTCGACGCCATCAACGGCACCCAGCCCGACCTGGTGACGATCGTCGGCGACCTGGTCGACGGCAGCGTCGCCCACCTCGGCCCCGCCGCCGAGCCGCTGCGCGAACTGCGCTCCCGGCACGGCACGTTCTTCGTGACGGGCAACCACGAGTACTTCGGCGACGCCCGCGAATGGATCGACCACCTGCGGGAGCTGAACGTCCACCCGCTGGAGAACGCCCGCCGCGAACTGCCCGGCTTCGACCTCGCCGGGGTCAACGACCTCGCCGGCGAGGAGCAGGGCGAAGGGCCCGACTTCGACCGGGCGCTCCGCGACCGGGACGCCGAACGGGCCTGCGTGCTGATGGCGCACCAGCCGGTGCAGATCCACGAGGCCGTGGACCACGGCGTCGACCTCCAGCTCTCCGGCCACACCCACGGCGGCCAGCTGTGGCCCGGCAACCACCTGGCGGCGCTCGCCAACCCGACCGTCGCCGGACTCGAACGCTACGGCGACACCCAGCTCTACGTCACCCGCGGCGCGGGCGCCTGGGGCCCGCCGGTCCGCGTCGGCGCCGACTCGGACATCACCGTCGTCACCCTGGCCGCCAAGAAGGCGTAGTCAGGCCGCGCCGAGCGGGCCGCCGCTCACCGCTCCAGCAGTTCGAGAGCCCGCGGCCAGGAACTGCTGCGTGCGGCCTGGTCCGCCTCCGCGGTGGCGGCGACGGCGCCGTCCCGGCCGCCCTCCTGGCCCGGCTGACCCAGCGGGAACCAGTTCACATGGTGGCCGGCGTCCGGATACACCAGCTTCTTCGCGCCCTGCCGGGCCATGGCGGCGGCCGAGGCGGCCGAGCCCCACATCTTGTCGTTGCCGCCCGCGACGGCCAGCACCGTGCCGCGCACCCGGTCCAGCGGAATCGGCCCGGTCGGGACCGGCTCCCCGTGGTCCGTCCAGGCGGTCGTACCGCTCAGATACGGACCGTTGACCTTGGACGACGGCGCGTACGCGATCACGTCGCGGAACACGTCAGGGCGCCGCTGCCCGAGCAGCTGCGCGGCCTCGCTGCCGCGCGAGTTGCCCATCACGGCCAGCTTCTCCGGATCGGCGCCCCGCTGCTTGCGGAGCAGCCGCCCGGCCCGCGTGAAGTAGTCCAGATCGATGCTGTCGATGCCGTTCGGGCGCCCGGAGTCCTTTCCGCAGCGGAAGTAGCACACCGACATCGCCGGGTGCCCGTGCGAGGCGAGCAGCGCGGCCGTGTACGTACCGGAGTTGCCGCCCTCCGAGCCGCCGAACACCAGCACGGGCGCCTTCGCGTCCCCGCCGCCGCTCCGCCCTTCGGGCGGCAGGTAGAGATCGCCCGCCACCTTGTCCCCGGCGACGGTCAGCTCACGGTGCGTGGTGCCCTTCGTCAGCCACTGCCGGACCAGGTCGCGGCGTGCCACCCGCTCGCCCTCGTCCTTCCCGGACAGCGCGGTGGCGGTGAGCCGCACCGAGTAGGAGCGCTGCTGCCCGGGCGGGCCCGGGTGGTACGAGAACGCCTTACCGCTGCCGATCAGCTTCTTCGCCCGGCCGCCGGTCGGCAGCATCCGCTCCAGCAGGTCCGCGGTGCCGCCGCTGCCCAGATCGACGGCGCCGTCCTCGTCCGCCGTCCGCCGCACCGCCGCGGCCCACCGCTGGTCGTGCCGGTCCTTCGCCCCGGCGGTGATCCTGACCTTCGTGCCCGGGGTGAGCCCTTCGAGCCGTACATGCACCTGCTCGTCCGCGCGGGCGACCGGATGGTCCGCCGTGAAGTGCGCGGTCGGCTTCGGCTCCGGGTGCGCCTTCGCGGGGTCGCTCGCCCCGCAGGCCGTCGCGGCGAGGGCCATGGCCACTGCCGTTGCCGTCGGTGCGATCCGTATGCGTCCCATCGTCCGCACCCTACGCACTCTTCCCCGGCGCCCCCTTGCGGGGGCGCCGTCCCCCCTTCTTCGCTGGGCGCCCCCGTCGGTCGTTGCCGGGTGCGGCGCCGTTGTCGGGGGCTTCGCCCCCGAACCCCCGTTGTCCTCGCCGGACGGGCGTCGGGGCGGCTCCGCCCCCCAACAGCCCCCCGCTAGTGGGCTCCGCCCCCTAGGACCCCCAGCCGCAGTGGTGTGAGCCTTTGCGGGCCTTGCTCCGGGTCTTTTCTTGGGCCCTTCGGGTGCGGGAGGAGTCCTGATGCCGTCCGTCACAGCCCAAGAGTGCTCCCGCAACGAAAGCCCCCCGGCGGGCCGGCGCGGGTATCGGCGCCTGGGGGCTCAGGAGTGCACCTCACCCGTCGGGTAGAGGGCATGGATGGCGGAATTGTTCAACTCGTCAGCCCACACGTACAGACGTCGGTTCTCAGGGATGCTCAGGTTGCAGGTCTTGGTCTTGCCGTAGCCGCCCACGTGACACCTTCCCCACTCCTTCGAGATGTCGCTGTAGTCGTCCACGAAGATGCTGATGCCGTATCCGTCCTTGCGGGCGTCGGTGATCGTGATGATCTCGCCGTAGTCCTTCCAGGTCCAGCGAGCCCGCACGATGCCGTCGTTGTCCGTGAGCGTGCCGTATACGGTTCCCGACGCCTGGGCGGGGACTGCCGTCAGGCTCAGGGTGGCGGTGGTGGCCGCTGCCAGTGCAGCGGCCGTGGCGAGTCCCCTGGCGAGCTTCGTGCCGTGCTTGAACAAGGTGCTATCCGCTTTCTTCCGGTTCTGCTGTGAGAGCTCCTGGGCGTCATTGCAGACCGGCTCGCCAACACAACGCCAACAGTCCTGGGCGACCGGTCTCGTGTCGGGTGGCGGCCATTAGCATGCCGACGGGAGGGCAGGCTGCTGATGCGCGGGAGCGGTGAGATACGGGACCGGAGTCCGGACGGGCTGCGCTTCGGTCTGCTCGGGACGGTCTGCCTGTTCGATCCGGTCACGGGGGAGCCGTGCCCGGTGGGCGGCACCATGGTCCGCACCTTGTTGGCGGCGCTGTTGCGGGAACCAGGAAGGGTCGTGACAGTCGAGGCGTTGCAGGACGCGCTGTGGGACAGCCCGCCTCCCTCGGCCCGAGCCTCGTTGCAGAACTTCGCCGCACGGCTGCGGCGGGTGCTCGACGACCCGGGCCGGTTGCGCGGTCTGCGCACCGGATACCGACTCGTGGTGCAGGACGGTGAACTCGATGTCCGGGTCTTCCGGCATGGTGTGGTCGCGGCCCGTGCAGCCGCTGCGGCCGGGCGCTGGTCCGAAGTGTCGGAGCGGACGCGGGCGGCTCTCGCGCTGTGGCGCGGCGCCCCACTGACGGGCGTCCGGACGGAGTTCGTCGACCTCGCCTACGCCGACCGGCTCCAGGAGGAGCGTCTGGAGCTCCTGGAGTGGCGGATGGAGGCCAGGCTCGCTCTCCGCGACGATCCCGCGCAGCTCGTCCCTGAGCTGACCGGGCTGGCCGCCGGGCATCCGCTGCGGGAAGCGTTCCACCGGCAGTTGATGCTCGCCCTGCACCGGTCGGACCGGCAGGCCGAGGCGCTGGAGGTGCACCGGGTGCTGCGCCGGACCCTCGCGGAACGGCTCGGCACCGAACCGGGGCCCGCCGTGCAGGCAGCTCACCAGGAGGTGTTGGCCGTCCCGGCCGCGCCGCGGGGGAGAGGCAGGGGAGCCGCACGGCTCGCTCCGGCGACGACACCGCCTCCGCCGAGGTGCTTCACGGGTCGGGAAGCCGAGCGTGCCGCGCTGCGTTCGGCGCTGGGCGGGACGGCGGACGGTGGGCCACGGGTGGCCGTCGTCAGCGGGATGCCCGGTGTGGGGAAGAGCGCTCTGGCTGCGCAGGCCGCCTACGACCTGCGAAGCGTCTTCCCCGGCGGGCAGCTCTACGTTTCTCTGCACGGTGCGGCGGCCGACGGTTCCCGGCGGACACCGCAGCAGGCGATCGCCGTCCTGCTGCGGGATCTGGGGGTGGCGCCGCAGGACGTCCCTGGGGACGAGGAGGCTGCTGCCGCGCTGCTGCGGACGGTGCTGGCGTGCGAGCGCATGCTGCTGGTACTGGACGACGCCGCCTGTGCCGCGCAGGTCCGGCCGCTGCTGCCCTCGGGCGTCGGCTGCGGGGTGCTGATCACCAGTCGCAGCGGGCTGACGGCGCTGGACCGCGTTCGGCACGTGGCCCTGCGCCCGATGACGGCTCGGGAGAGCGCCGCGCTGCTACGGACCGCCTCCGGCCGGGACGACGGCATCGGCGCGGGGCACCAACTGGTCGCGCTCGCGGGCGGTCTGCCGCTGGCCCTCCGGGTGATGGCCGCGCGTCTGGCGGCCCGCAGCACACTGACCGCCGACCGGCTCGCTCTCCTGCTGGACGGTGACGGCCTGCTGGAAGGACTGGAGTACGACGATCTGAGCGTCCGTCGACTGCTGACAGGTGCTGTACGCGCCTTGCGCGAATCCGAGCGGGGCGTCGACCGGGACGCGGCGCTCGTCCTGGACTGTGTGGGCTCGGTGCCCCTACCCGACTACGGTGAGCCGCTGCTCGCCCGGCTCGCCGGGCTGTCCGCCGGGCGCACCGCGGCGGCGCTGGAACGGCTCACGCAGGCTGCGCTGCTGGAGGAACCCGTCCCCGAGCGGTATACGGCGCACGATCTGGTGCGGGAGGCGGCTGCCGGGTGTCCGGCGTCCGCCGGCCGGCTGAGCACCGCCTTGCGCTGGTACGCGGAAGGTACCGGGCGCCTTCTGTGCGCGCTGGTGCCACCGGGCTCCGAGCGCCGGGACCGGCTGTACGTTCCCGAGGGGGGCGGCGAAGGAGCCTTCCCCGACGGCATCGTCGGCTGGGCGGACGCGGAGCTTCCGAATATCGCGGTGCTGGCAGAGCGTGTCGCTGAAGGGGCCGATGTCCGCGCGGCGGACCGCGCGGCGCTGGCCGGTGTGGTCCGGCAGCTCTTTCCCTTCCTCCAGCGATACGGCCGGATGAACGAACTGGAGGAGTTGGCCCGGCATGCGTTGACCGCAGCGTGTGCGGTCGGAGACGCGCACGCCATCTCGATCGCACTGAGTGATCTCGCGGGCTCCCACTTCCTCGCGGGCCGCCTGAATCAGGCCCTGGAGTTCACGGGCCGCGCGCTGCGGATGCAGCGTGCGGCGGGGGACCGGGTCGGCATCCGCAGGTCCCTCAGTCACCAGGGCCTGCTGCTGGATCGTCTGGGCAGGGACGCGGAGGCGCAGGACGCTCTTCACGAAGCCCTGCGCGTCGCTCAAGGCCTGGCCGACACGGTGGCGCAGTCCCACGTACTGAGCCACCTCGGCAACCTGGCCGATCACCGTGGTGATCCGACCGGGGCAGTCGCTTACCACGAGCGCAGCCTCGCCCTCGGGGAACGCAACGGCGACGCGGTGGTGCGGCACACGGCGTACTGCAACATCGGCTACGCCCTGCTGCGGGCCGACGAGCCGAAGCAGGCCCTGTGCAGCTTCGAGCGCGGTCTCGCGGTCCTGCGGGACTTCCCGGACTGGCACTCGGAGACACAGACCCGCCTGGGACTGGTGCGCGGACTGCGCGCAGTGGGCGACGGGGGGCGCGCCCTTGACGAGGCCACCCGGCTGGCCGAACTGGCTTCGGAACGGCACGACCGCCACGCCGAAGGGCTCGCCCGCCATGAGCGCGGCCACGTGCTGGCGGACATGGGGCGGGCGCAGCAGGCGCGGGAGCAGTGGAGTGCCGCACTCGGCGCCCTGTCCGGCACCGACAGCACCGAAGTCCCCGAACTGCGAGAACTCCTCGGCCTGCTTCCGGAGGACGGCGGGAGCGCTCTTGGGCTGTGACGGACGGCATCAGGACTCCTCCCGCACCCGACGGGCCGGGCCCCTGGTCCGGAGCGAGGTAAGCAGGGGCTTGCACGGGTGCGGCTGGGGGTCCTAGGGGGCGAAGCCCACTAGCGGGGGGCCGTCGGGGGGCGGAGCCCCCCGACACGATCTCGGCGGCAGCCGAAGACGCCAGGGGGCGTGCCCCCACAACGCGCCCCCCACCGCGAAGCGGAGGGCGGGGCACCCCAGGAGGCGTGCCCCGCCGACGTTATGCAGCCCTCGGAGGGGGACTGATTCCGCGAAGTCGCACCCCGCGAAGGGGGGCGCTCCGGAGAGGGTCAGAAGCGGCGGGTGATCAGGGCCCGCTTGACCTCTTGGATGGCCTTGGTGACCTCGATACCCCGCGGACAGGCGTCCGTGCAGTTGAACGTGGTGCGGCAGCGCCACACTCCGTCCCGGTCGTTGAGGATCTCCAGCCGCTGCTCGCCGCCCTCGTCGCGCGAGTCGAAGATGAACCGGTGCGCGTTGACGATGGCCGCGGGCCCGAAGTACTGGCCGTCGTTCCAGAAGACCGGGCAGGACGAGGTGCACGCGGCGCACAGGATGCACTTGGTGGTGTCGTCGAACCGCTCCCGGTCCGCGGCGGACTGGTAGCGCTCACGGGTAGGCTCGTTGCCGTTGGTGATGAGGAAGGGCATCACGTCGCGGTAGGCCTGGAAGAACGGCTCCATGTCGACGACCAGGTCCTTGAGGACCGTGAGCCCCTTGATCGGCTCGACCGTGATCGGCTTCTCGGGGTTGATGTCCTTCAGCAGCGTCTTGCAGGCGAGCCGGTTGCGCCCGTTGATCCGCATGGCGTCCGAGCCGCAGATGCCGTGGGCGCAGGAGCGGCGGAAGGTGAGGGTGCCGTCCTGCTCCCACTTGATCTGGTGGAGCGCGTCGAGGACGCGGTCCTTCGGGTCGATCTTCAGCGTGAAGTCCTGCCACTGCGCGTCCTCGGAGACCTCCGGGTTGAACCGGCGGATCCGCAGCGTGAGGGTGATCAGGTGCGAGGCGCTGTTCTCGGCCGAGTCGACGGGCCCGGCGGAGTCGTTCTTGTCCAGCGTTGCGGTGCTCATCAGTACTTACGCTCCATCGGCTGGTAGCGGGTCTGCACGACCGGCTTGTAGTCCAGCCGGATCGACTCGGTGCCGTCGTCGCCCACCTCGCGGTACGCCATGGTGTGCCGCATGAAGTTGACGTCGTCGCGGTTGGGGAAGTCCTCGCGGTAGTGACCGCCGCGCGACTCCTTGCGGGCGAGCGCGGAGACCGCCGTGACCTCGGCCAGGTCGAGCAGGTTGCCCAGCTCCAGGGCCTCCAGCAGGTCGGTGTTGAAGCGCTTGCCCTTGTCCTGGACGCTGATGTCGCGGAAGCGCTTGCGCAGGGCGCCGATCTCCTCGACGGCCTCCTTCAGCGTCTGCTCGGTGCGGAAGACCATGACGTTCTTGTCCATGGTGGCCTGCAGCGCCTTGCGGATGTCGACCACGCGCTCGTTGCCGGTGGCGTCGCGCAGGTTCTCGATCTCGTCGAGGACGAACGTGGCCGGGTCCTCGGGCAGGTCGACGTGGTCGGCGGTGGCCGCGTAGTCGGCGGCGGCGATGCCGGCCCGGCGGCCGAAGACGTTGATGTCCAGCAGCGAGTTGGTGCCCAGCCGGTTGGCGCCGTGCACCGAGACGCAGGCGACCTCGCCGGCCGCGTACAGGCCGGGGATGGGGGTGCTGTTGTCCGCCAGCACCTCGCCCTGCACGTTGGTGGGGATGCCGCCCATCGCGTAGTGCGCGGTCGGCTGGATCGGCACCGGGTCGGTGTAGGGCTCGATGCCCAGGTAGGTGCGCGCGAACTCGGTGATGTCGGGCAGCTTGGCGTCGAGCTGCTCCGGCGGCAGGTGCGTGAGGTCCAGGTAGACGTGGTCCTTGTCGGCACCGCAGCCGCGGCCCTCGCGGATCTCGGTGTAGATCGCGCGGGAGACGACGTCACGCGAGGCGAGGTCCTTCATGACGGGCGCGTACTTCTCCATGAAGCGCTCGCCGTCCTTGTTCCGCAGGATGCCGCCCTCGCCGCGGGCGCCCTCGGTGAGCAGGATGCCCATCTTCCAGATGCCGGTCGGGTGGAACTGGAAGAACTCCATGTCCTCCAGCGGCAGCCCGCGCCGGAACGCGGCGGCCTGGCCGTCGCCGGTCAGGGTGTGCGCGTTGGAGGTGACCTTGAAGAACTTGCCGTTGCCGCCGGAGGCGAAGACGACGGACTTGGCGCGGAAGACGTGCACGTCGCCGGTGGCCAGTTCGTAGGCGACGACTCCGGCGGTCCTGCGGATGCCGTCCACGTCGTTGAGGAGCAGGTCCAGGACGTAGAACTCGTTGAAGAACTCCACACCCTCCTTGACGCAGTTCTGGTACAGCGTCTGGAGGATCATGTGGCCGGTGCGGTCGGCGGCGTAGCAGGAGCGGCGCACCGGGGCTTCGCCGTGGTTGCGCGAGTGCCCGCCGAACCGCCGCTGGTCGATGGTGCCATCCGGGGTGCGGTTGAAGGGCAGGCCCATCTTCTCCAGGTCGAGGACGGAGTCGATGGCCTCCTTCGCCAGGATCTCGGCGGCGTCCTGGTCGACCAGGTAGTCGCCGCCCTTGATCGTGTCGAAGGTGTGCCACTCCCAGTTGTCCTCCTCGACGTTGGCGAGGGCGGCGGCCATGCCGCCCTGCGCCGCGCCGGTGTGGGAGCGGGTGGGGTAGAGCTTGGTCAGCACCGCGGTGCGGCTGCGCTTGGTGGACTCGATGGCCGCGCGCATACCGGCGCCGCCCGCGCCGACGATGACGGTGTCGTACTTGTGGATCTTGACGTTGTTCATCGGGAAAACCTCAGCCTTCAGCCCCGGTACGTCAGCGGATGTTCGGGTCGAAGGTGAAGATCACCAGCGTGCCCAGCAGGACGGTGAAGACGGTGGCCGTGTAGAGCAGCATCTTCAGCCAGAAGCGGGTGTTGTCGCGCTCGGCGTAGTCGTTGATCACCGTGCGCAGCCCGTTGGCGCCGTGCAGCATCGCCAGCCACAGCATCGTCAGGTCCCACACCTGCCAGAACGGCGAGGCCCAGCGGCCCGCGACGAACGCGAAGCCGATCTTGCTGACGCCGCCGTCCAGCACGAGCTGGATCAGCAGGTGGCCCAGGACGAGCACCACCAGCACGATGCCCGACAGCCGCATGAACAGCCATGTCTGCATCTCGAAATTGCCGCGGGACGCCTTGGGCGTCTTCGCGGTCCGCTTGCGCGGCGCTTCGATGACGGGGGCCGGGTGGTCCACGTCGTACAGCGTGACGCTGTCGGTGGGCTCGCCCGCGCCGTCGTTCTTGGCGGCCTCGGTCGTCTCGGTCGTCGACATCACGGATCAGCTCCCGAACAGCTCGCGCAGCGTGTGCTGCAGGACCGGGTAGAAGGCACCGGCCATGAGGACGATCCACACGCCCAGCACGGTCCACAGCATCTGCTTCTGGTACCTCGCGCCCTTCGACCAGAAGTCCACGGCGATGACCCGCAGGCCGTTCAGCGCGTGGAAGAGGATGGCGGCCACCAGGCCGTACTCCATCAGGTTGACGAGCGGAGTCTTGTAGATCGCGACAGTGTCGTCGTACGCCTCTGGCGAGACGCGGACGAGCGCGGTGTCGAGGACGTGCACGAACAGGAAGAAGAAGATGAGGACGCCGGTGACTCGGTGAGCCACCCAGGACCACATTCCTTCCCGGCCGCGGTACAGCGTTCCAGCCGGCACGGATAAACCCTCCGGGAGCGGATATTGGGGCCTGCCGGCTTCGGTAGGTCGGGCGGGCCCGGCCGGGTACGGTCCACCGGCCTCGGTCATCGTAGCGACGGGTTGTCGGCACCTTCGCCCAGGGGTGTGCAGGTGTGATCAATCAGGCACGGACGGCCTATCCGCGGTGTGAGCGGCGACACACCGTGGGCCCCACGGTGGGGCTCAGTCCGCCGGTCCGGGCGCCGCCAGCCGGCCGAGCCGCCCGCGTGCCAGCCGCCGCAGCTCCTCCGCGGTGACCGCCCACTCCTCGTCGGCATCGTTCTCCAACCGCAACCTGATGCCCGCCAGCACCTGGTCCAGCCGCTCCTCGGCGGCGAACCCGTCCAGGCAGTACAGGAACGCGTGCCCGAATTTCCGCTCGTACGCGGCGTGGGCTGCCCGCAGGGCCGTGTGCGCGGCGAGTACGCCCGGCTGCGGCTCCCCCTCCAACGGGTGTGCGGCCGTCTCGCAGACCAGTGCCTCCCGCAGATCCGCCGGGGTCAGGTCGTAGCTCGCCTCGTCGGCCGCCGCCAGCAGGGCCTCCACGTCCGGGTAGGGCCGGTGCGTCACGAGGCGGCGGGCCCAGCGGCGGCTGCCGCAGCAGCGCAGCAGCAGCGGCTCGATCGTCGCGAGGGCGGCGGTGTTGAGCCGGTCCAGGGGTGTCCGCGTTCCGTGGCGGGGAGGGGTGGGAAGGGTCATGCGCTCCGTAAGTCCGATGGATCCGGATGTGGACCCGGATGCGCCACGGTAGTGGCGACCAGGCAAGATCGGCCGTCCGAGTCGTGCTTTTCACCCGTAAGGGAACGCGTGGGGACGCATAGCTGACGGGGAAGGGTTGGGAAGGGGAAATACCGTATCCGTATGGGACGAAACTGGTCGAAGAAGTCGGGACGGACTGCCGGCGGGGCGCTGCGCCGCTCCGGCGCGCCGCTGGCACTCACCCTCGCCGTCAGCCTGCTCGGCCTGACCGCCTGCGGCGGTGACGGCGACGGGGGCGGCGATTCCCCCTCCGCCTCGGGGAGCGGATCGGAGCAGCCACCCAAGGGGCCCGACCGGCTCGGCCCCGCACCCTCGGCCGTGCCCTCGGTGCGCCACTGGAAGGCCGTACGGGGTCCGGGCTGGCAGCGTACGGACCGCACCCGCGTCGTCCCCGGTGCCGACTCGCTCCGCGACGAGGCGAAGCTGCTCGCCGACGAGCTGAAGGTGCCGGTCGCCAAGGGCCCGTCCCGCACCGGCGACATCGAGCTCAAGCGCGGCGAGGACGGCGGGAAGTCCCCCGGCGGCAAAGTGAACGGCGGCCCCGAGAGCTACCGGCTGGTCAGCAGCGACGGCAAGATCACCATCACCGGAGGCGGCGACGCCGGGGTCTTCTACGGCACCCGCACCCTCCTCCAGACCTGGCGGGCCCAGGGCCGCTTCGCCGAGGGCACCGTCGCGGACGCCCCCGACCGCCCGCAGCGCGGCTTCTCCCTGGACATCGCGCGCAAGAACTTCAGCGCCGACTGGATCGAGGCCCGGATCCGCCAGATGGGCGACCTCAAGCTCAACCAGCTCCAGCTCCACCTCTCCGACGACCAGGCGTTCCGCGTCGAGAGCGAGACCCACCCCGAGATCGTCTCCGACCCCCACCTGACCAAGGCGCAGGTCCGCGACATCGTCGACCTCGCCGCCTCCCGGCACATCACCGTCATCCCCGAGATCGACTCGCCCGGCCACCTCGGCGCCGTCCTGAAGGCCCACCCCGAACTGCAACTGCGCAGCGCCTCGGGCGCCACCCCGCGCGGCGCGATCGACATCAGCAAGCCCGCCGCGGCCAAGCTCGTCGACGAACTGCTGGTCGAGTTCGCCGATCTGTTCCCCGGCAAGTGGGCGCACGCGGGCGGCGACGAGTACCAGGCACTGATGACGGAGAACCCGGAGCAGACCTACCCCGGGCTCGCGAAGAAGGCGCGGGAGGAGTTCGGGGACAAGGCCACCGTCCAGGACCTGGCGACCGCCTGGCTCAACGACCGCGCCTCGACCCTGGACAAGCAGGGCAAGATCCCGCAGGTGTGGAACGACGGCATGCACCGCGGCGGCGTCGTCAAGCCGAACAAGCCGCGCGAGGTCGCCTACTGGACCGGACGGGAAGCGGGGGAGCGGGAGCCGTCCGAGTACCTGAAGGAGGGCTGGAAGATCGTCAATCTCAACGACGAGTACCTGTACTACGTCCTCGGCCAGCCCAACAACTTCACCTACCCGACCGGCCGACGCATCTACGAGGAGTGGACCCCCGCCGTGGTGCGCGGCACCGAACCGGTGCCGGACAAGTGGGCCGGACGGGACCGCATCCTCGGCGGCCGGTTCGCCGTCTGGGGCGACCTCGCCGACGCGCAGACCACCGGACAGGTCGCCCGCGGGATCCGGCTGCCGCTCGCCGCGACGGCCCAGAAGCTGTGGGACCCGCAGCGGCCCGAACGCTCCTGGGACGACTTCGTGAAACTGGTCGACAAGGTGGACTGACCGGGACCGGCCCGGCCGTGGACCGACCGGCCCCGGTTCGGCGGCCGGGGGGGCGGGAAAAGCCGAGGGCGACCGGGGTCGCCACCCCCCACAGGAGAGACCCCGGCCGCCGTCGGACACGGGCTCACTACGCCAGCGGCTTGCCCGTACTCTCCTCAGCGCCACCGCCTCGCAATGTGTTACGCGCCACGCCGCAACCGTTCGCGGGCCGCCGTTCCGCGCTCACCACGGAGTCCGGATGCTGACGGTGGGCTACCGCATCCTTACGCACAGCGTGCTGCCGCCCCGCCTCTCCCTTCGGCATGGACGAGCGTGCACACTTGGCCTTAGCGTGCTGCTCGCGCCGCGCCGGGTGGACCGAACCCGGCAGTCGGGACGCGAAAATCCGGCGGCCGGGATGCTGACTCCCGGCAACGGCGCACAGCACAGACACCTTCGCGGAGTGGGGCGAGAGACGGGCGTGCAGGGGGACGACGCGGAGCTGACCGCTGCGGTGCAAGCGGCGCAGGAGGGGGACGAGTCCGCCTTCCGCACCGTCTACCGCTCGGTGCACCCGCGCCTGCTCGGCTACGTGCGCACGCTGGTGCCGGACGCCGACGCCGAGGACGTGGCCTCCGAGGCGTGGCTGCAGATCGCCCGCGACCTGCCCCGCTTCCACGGCGACGCGGACCGGTTCCGCGGCTGGGCGGCGCGGATCGCCCGCAACCGGGGGCTGGACCATCTGCGGATGCGCGGCCGCCGCCCCGCCGTCGGCGGTGACGAGAGCGAACTGACCGTCCTGCCGGCGGGCACCGACACGGCGGACGAGGCGCTGGAGGCGCTGGGGACCAGCAGCACGATGGCGCTCATATCGCAACTCCCGCGCGACCAGGCCGAGGCGGTCGTGCTGCGGGTGGTGGTCGGACTGGACGCCAAGAGCGCAGCCCAGGTGCTGGGCAAGCGCTCGGGTGCGGTGCGGACGGCCGCGCACCGCGGGTTGCGCAGGCTGGCGGAGCTGCTGGAGGAGCGGGCCCTGGGCCCTTCCGGCGACGCGGTCGACGGCGCGGGCGGGGCGGTGGCCGACGGCCCGGCCGGTGGCCCCGGCGGTCCGGGCTCCGGGTCCAGGCCGGGCGGTGGCACGGCGAAGGGCAGGACACGCGGCATGGCGCGCGGTGTGACGCATAAAGCCACCCGAACGCTGAGGGAAACGTGATGGCGGACGACCGGTACAGTTGGCTGGACGAAGAGACTGCGGAGCGCTTGCTGCGCGGCCTGCCGGTCGAAGCCTGTGAAGACGGCAGACCGGGTTCCGGTTCCGGACCGGCCCCCGAGGCGCGGGGTGCCGAGCTGGAGATCGGCTCGTCCGCCGAGCACGAACCCGCGGCCGGAGGGCGGGAATCCGACCCGGTCCAGGAGCACACGAACCCCGCTCCCGGAGAATCGGCGCAGGCGGACTCCGCTGCCGGCACCGGACGGTCGGGCCGAAGAGCCGGGGGCCGTCTCGATGTGCCCTCACCCGACTGGTTCCGCGAGGCCGACCGCCGTACGGCGGCCCGGCTCGCCGCAGCGCTGGACGAGCTCTCCGCCGCCCACAGCGCTCCCCCTCCCGCCGCACCCGGCACCACGCCGGTCGAACTCCCCGGCGAGGCCGCCGCGCTGGACGCCTTCCGTGCCGCCCGGCTCGCCGCCCGTTCCGGCGGCACCCCCTCGGCCGCGTCGGCGGGTGCGCTCGGCGGCGGTGGCGCGCTGGGCGGTGCCCGCAGCCGCACCCGGCACATCCTCACGGGCCGGCCCCTGCGGGCCGGATTCGCCGTCGCGCTGGCGGGCTGCGCACTCGGCGGGGTCGCGGTCGCGGCCGGAGCGGGCGTGCTGCCGACCCCGTTCTCGAGTGGCGACGCGCCTGCCGCCAGCGCTTCCCCGGCCGCCAGTTCCGGGACCGAGAGCCCGGAGGGGAGCGACGAAGGCGGTGCCGGTTCACCGGGCCGGGACAGCGCGGGCGAGCGGCACGGCGGCCGCGACCGGTCCACCCGGCCCGGCGGGGGCAGCGGTGAGGACGGAGACGGCGGGGGCGCCGACGGGGGCAAGGGGAGCGGGCAGGAAGGCTCCTCCCGGGACCTCGCCGACGGCGGCACCGGTGGCGACCTGGGCGGCAACGGCCCGTGGAGGGACAGACCCGGCGGCACCTTCCCCAGCGCGGGCGGGCACCACGGCGGCCACGGCGGCTCCCGGAAGGAAGCCATCGCCGAGGCACTGTGCAGGGCGTACGCGGCGGACAAGCTGGAGACCGACGACCGCCGCAAGCTGGAACGCGCCGCGGGCGGCCGGGCCGTGGTGCGGAGGTTCTGCGCCCGGCACGGGGAAGGCGACAGCTCCGGCGGGGGCGGCGGAGAGAGTGCCGGCGGGGGCGGCGGGCAGAGCACCGGCTCCGGCGGCGGTTCGGGGGAGAGCGCCGGCGGTGGCGACGGCGGTGGGGACACCGGCGGTTCCGGTGCGAGCGGGGGCGGCGTGCCGTCCGAGCCCTCGGATCCGGCACCGAGCACGACGGCGACGACGCCCGCACCGACGCGGCGGTGACTTCGGCCGCACCGGCGCACCGGTGATCAGCCGTACCGGCGTCGCGGTGACCTCAGCCGCATCGACGCGGCAGTGACAGGCGCCACACGGTTCACCCGGCCGACGGTGTGACACTTTCGCCGGGCACGGCGCTGAAGAGAGTGAGCCGACTGGTCATCGGCGGCGCGGTAAGCCCGAGGTTCCCCCCGTACCTCTGGGTTCGCGCGATGGCGCGGGCGGGACACGTTCCCCCGGTCCCGCCCGCGCCCCCTCACTCCCTCGCTCTTCCCCGGCTGTTCGCACGGCGGCCCGGTGCGCGGGCGGGGCGTTCTGTCGGGCGGAGCGCGGTCACTTGTAGACCACGACCTTGTCGCCCGGGCGGATCTCCGCGAAGACCTTCGCGATCTTCTTCTTGTCCCGCACGTTCACGCACCCGTGGGACGCGCCCGCGTACCCGCGGGCGGCGAAGTCGGAGGAGTAGTGCACCGCTTGGCCCCGGCTGAAGAACATCGCGTAGGGCATCGGGCTGTCGTAGAGGGTCGAGCGGTGGTGCCGGCTCTTGAAGTCGACCTTGAACTGGCCCTCGCGGGTCGGTGTGTAGGCCGAGCCGAATCGCACGTCCATCGCCGTGCGCACCTTGCCGTCGACCATCCACGCGGCGGTGCGGCTCGTCTTGCTGATGCACAGCGCGCGCCCCGTGGTGCAGCGCGGGTCCGGAACGGCCAGTGGCCGGCTGGTGGGCGGGTGCAGTTCGGTGCGGGTGGGCTCGTGGGTGCGGGCCCGCAGCGCGCTCAGCACCGCGTCGGTGACCTTGCCGGTGCGGGGCATGCCGCGCCGCTGCTGGAACGCGGAGACCGAAGCGGCCGTCACCGGGCCGTAGTAGCCGGTCGGGTTGCGGTCGAAGTGGCCCAGTTGCCGCAGCCGCGCCTGGAGTTCGCGTACGTGCGCGCCGCGTGCGCCGGGTGCCATCCGCACCGTCTGCGCGGCCGGTCGCGCGGCCTTCGGCTGCTGCGGCCGGGTGGGCCGCGCGGGCCGGGCCGGTGCCGAGTGCTTCGACTGCGCGGGCGACGGGGCGGGCGGCGGCTTCCCCGCCGCCTTCTGCGGGGCCGTGGAGATCCGCACGGACGGGCCGCTCGCTCCTTCCTTCACCTCGCATGCGGCGAGCGCGCCCGCCGTCAGCAGCACCGCGGCCGAGACCGCCGCACCGCGCACGGCCGTTGCTCCCCTCCTGCGCATCCCCACCCCCGGAGGTTCGACAGGTGTACGCGTCCATCACTGCCCAGCGTGCCGCCCCGTGAACCCGCCGTCGCCGCTCGCCGCGGCGGGTGCCGCATCCGGTTTTGTTACTGGCGGGTTTAAAACCGGGTGCGGATCGGGGACAGTAGGCGCAGGCGTGACCGACGACCGACGAGCAGCCCGCGAGGTGTCCATGTCGACAGGAACCGGGACGGGGTCCGCCGAACAGCCGCAGCCCCGGCCCCAGCAGCCCCCGCCCGCCCCCGGAACCGGTGTCGGCGAGCCGGAGCCGCTGCCCGGACTCGCCCGTGCCGCCGCCGCCCTCGCAGCGGGGGAGACCACCTCCCGGGCGCTCACCGAGCGGGCGCTCGCCCGGATCGAGGCCACGCAGCCCACGCTGAACGCCTTCCGCAGAGTGCGCGCGGAGGCGGCGCTGGCCGAGGCCGACGCCGCCGACCGGGCCCGGGCGCAGGGCCGCGGCCGGCCGCTGCTGGGCGTCCCGGTCGCGGTCAAGGACGACACCGACGTGTGCGGGGAGCCCACCGCGTTCGGCTGCGCCGGGGACTTCCCCGCCAAGACCGCCGACGCGGAGGCGGTGCGCAGACTGCGGGCCGCCGGAGCGATCGTCGTCGGCAAGACCAACAGCCCCGAACTGGGGCAGTGGCCGTTCACCGAGGGCCGCGCCTTCGGTGACACCCGCAACCCCTGGAACACGGCCCACACACCCGGCGGTTCCTCGGGCGGTGCGGCAGCCGCCGTCGCCGCCGGGCTGGTGCCCGCGGCACTCGGTTCGGACGGCGCCGGATCGATCCGGATCCCCGCCGCCTGGACGCATCTCGTCGGTATCAAGCCCCAGCGGGGGCGCATCTCCACCTGGCCGGACCCCGAGGCGTTCAACGGCATCACCGTCCTCGGGCCGCTGGCGCGCACCGTCGAGGACGCCGCACTGCTGCTGGACGCCGCCGCGGGAAACCGGGAGGGCGATCTGCACCGGCCGCCGCCCGTGGACGTGCGCGGAGCGCTCGGCCGCGACCCCGGACGGCTGCGGATCGCGCTCTCCACCCGGTGGGCCTTCACCGCCACCCCGAAGCGGCTGGACCCCCGCGTCGACACCGCCGTGCGCGCCCTGGCCGAACGGCTCGCCGTACTCGGACACGAGGTGGAGGAAGCCGACCCGCACTACGGTCCGATCGGGCTGACGTTCCTCCCCCGCGCCACCGCGGGCATCCGCACCTGGGCGCAGCGCACCCCCGACCCCGCGCTGCTGGACCCGCGCACCCGCGCAGCCGCCCGCACCGGGCGGCTGCTGGGCGGCCCGCTGCTGCGCGCCGCCCGGGCCGCCGAGGAGCCGCTGCGCCGCCACGTGGGCCGGATCTTCCGCCGCTACGACGTCGTCCTCGCCCCCACCACCGCCACCCCGCCGCCCCGGATCGGCGATCTGGCCCGGCTGTCCAACTGGCAGACCGACCGCAGGATGATCGCCCACTGCCCGTACGCCTGGCCGTGGAACGTCCTCGGCTGGCCCGGCGTCAACGTCCCCGCCGCCGTGACCGAGCCGGACCGGCTGCCGCTGGGCGCCCAGCTCCTGGGCCCCGCCGACAGCGAACCCCTGCTGGTCTCCCTCGCCGCCCAGCTGGAGACCGACCAGCGCTGGTACGAACGGCGCCCCCCGGCGGTGTGAGCGGCCGGGCGCGTGGCGAGCGGGCCCTGCGCGGCGTCGGCGGCACCCGCCGGGTGCGCCTCCCGGCCGGGCCGTGGCCTCCGCCCAGGCTCTCTCCCCGGCACGGCGGATGTGCTCGGCAGGCCGATGCCGCGGGTGTCTGCCAGGGTGGGAGCAGTACCCGGCAGGCGCGCCGCACCGGGGAGGCCCCGCGGGGCCCGAGAGGTCCGGAGGGCGCGCGACGCACGAGGAGGGCCGGCATGCCGCTCAACCCCGCGCTCACCTACCGCGACCCCCGCGCCGCCCTCGACTTCCTGCAGGCCGCGTTCGGCTTCGAACCCGTCCGCGTCCACGAGGGCGACGACGGTTCGGTGGTCCACGCCGAACTGCGGTTCGGGGACGGCCTCGTGATGCTCGGCACCGCCCGCGACAGCGGTCTGATGGCCGGGCTGGGGCCCGGCGCCGTCTACGTCTCCGTACAGGACCCGGACGCGCACCACGCCCGCGCGGTGGAGGCGGGCGCGGAGATCGTGCTGCCACCCACCGACCAGGACTACGGCTCGCGCGAGTACGCCGCCAGGGACCCGGAGGGCAACCTGTGGTCCTTCGGCACCTACGTCGCCACGGCCTGACCCGCCGCGCCCTCGGCCGCCCCGGTGTGCAGCACCGCCGGATACGCCGCGACCTCCCGCGGGTCCCCGGTGACCAGGGCGAGGTATCCGTCCGGACGGACGAGGTAGAAGGTCCCGTTCCGGTAGGCGCCGGCCGGGGGGATCACGCGGGTGCGCACGTACGGGGGGAGGCCGCGAGGCGGCGCGGCGTCACCGACCGCGAGGAGGGTGGCGTGCGGCCCGCGGAGCAGGTCGAAGACCCGGCCGTGGCCGCCGGGCGCCGTCGCCTCGCGGCTTCCGGCGGCCGCGCCGCTGCTTCCGTGGGCCGCAGGGCCGCTTCCGCCGACCGGCAGGCGCGCGTCCGGTGCCCGGTCCCCGGGAGCCGGACCGCCGGGAAGGGGCACGGCCGGGTACCGCGTCAGCGGACTGTCCGGATAGCCGATCCCGAGCTGCCCGGTCTCGCCGCCCCGGCGCTCCGCCCGGCCGTGCAACCGGGTGGAGAGGCCGAGCACCCGTGCCGCGAGCGGTGCCCGCTCCTTCTCGTAACTGTCCAGCAGCGCCTCTCCGGCGTGCCCGTGGAGCACGAGTCCGAGCTTCCAGCCGAGGTTGTAGGCGTCCTGCACGCTGGTGTTGAGGCCCTGGCCTCCGGCGGGTGAGTGGATGTGTGCCGCGTCCCCGGCGAGGAGGACCCGGCCCCGGCGGAACCGGTCGGCCATGGCGGCGTTGACCCGGAACTGTGAGGCGTACAGCACCTCTTCGAGCTGTTCCGGGGCCAGGTCGGTCCGGGCGGCGAGCAGTCGGCGCAGGACGGGCGCGGGATCCTCCCCTTCGGCGGCGAGGGCCGCGCGCTGGGCGACGAGCTGGAAGGTGTCGGTGCCCGGCAGCGGGCACAGCGCGAGCGTGCCGTGTGCGTCGTCCTGCCAGGCGTGCCAGTGTCCCCGGTCGAGCCCCGGGATGCGGACGTCGGCCACGAGGGACGGCTCGGCGTCCACGCTCTCGCCCGTCATGCCGATGCCGAGCGCCGCGCGTACGGTGCTGCGGCCGCCGTCGCAGGCCACGGCATACCGGGTGCGGACGGTTTCGCCGGTGGAGAGCCGGGCCGTGACACCGTCCGGGTCCTGCGTCAGGTGCGTGACGCCCGCGCCGAACTCGACGTCGCCGCCCAGTTCCCGCAGCCGCGCATGCAGCAGTTCCTGGGTCCGCCACTGGGGGAGCATCCACACCTCGGCGTAGGGGGTGTCGTCGCGGGTCTCGGCGCGCTCGATGATGTCCCACTCCGCCGCGGGCAGGCCGGGGCGGCGGATGAGCATCCGCGGATACGGGCCGCCCGCTGCGCGCACCGCCGGTGCCAGGCCCAGATCGTCGAGGACCTCCATGGTGCGCGGCTGGATGCCCTTCCCCCGCGAGCCGCGTGCGAGCCGGTCGCGGCTCTCCACCACCCGCACCTCGATGTTCCGTCTGCGCAGGTCGCAGGCGAGTGCCAGGCCGGTCGGACCGGCGCCGACCACGAGCACCCCGGTACGCGGCGCGTTCCCGCCTCCCGCGGGCGTGTCCTTAACGTCGTTAAGTGCTGTCATGGGGCGACAATGCGCTTAACGGCGTTAAATTGTCAAGGTGCGGCGACGACGACGGCGATACGCTGGCGCATGTGGCGACGAAGAGACAGGCGGCCGACCAGGCAGCGGACGAAGCGGCAGCGGACGGGACGGTCCGCAAGCCGCCGCGTGCGGCGGCAGCCCCCGCACGGAGGACCGCGGCCCCCCGGCTGGACCGGACCCAGGTCGCCGAAGCCGGGCTGCGGCTGCTGAACGAGACGGGCCTGGAGCAGCTCAGCCTGCGCCGCATCGCCACCGAACTGAACGTCAAAGCGCCCGCGCTCTACTGGCACTTCGCCAGCAAACAGGCCCTGCTGGACGAGATGGCCACCGTCATGACACGCGAACTGCGCGACCTCGCAGCCCCGGCATCCGGGACGGCCTCCTGGGACGAGTGGTTCGCCGAGAGCCTGCGGCTGCTGCGGCGTACGCTGCTGCGCTACCGGGACGGGGCGAAAGTCTTCAGCGGCACGCGGCTGACCACCACCGAGCACGCCGAGGGCCAGGAACGCTACCTGCGGATGATGACCGAGGCGGGTTTCAGCGTGAACGCCGCTGCCCGCGCATTCTTCACCGCCTTCAGCTACACCGTCGGCTTCGTCATCGAGGAACAGGCCGTTCAGCCCTTCCCCGACGAACGCGCCCCCGGCTACGACCCCGACGAGCGCGCCGCGCGCATGGTGGGACACCCGCTGGCCGCGCAGATCAGCGCGGAGCTGTTCACGGACTTCGACGCACGCTTCGAGGAAGGGCTCCAGGCCGTGATCGCCGGGCTGCGCGCCACCGTGCTCGCCGGCGACGCCACCGGGCGGTGAACCGAGGCCGCCGCACGGCCCGGCGCGAGCACGCGGCCAGCCCCTCCTCCGGCGCCGCCCCGGCCCCGCCCGCCCCCCCACGGCCCGGACTCAGCCCAGAGCCGCTCGCTTGAGCGCCCGCGCCCGGCGGGCGACCCGGCGCACCACACGGTTGCGGGGGACGAAAGCGAACTGGCGGGGCACCGCGCCGGGCAGCGCCAGCACGGTCAGCCGGCGGCGCGTGAAGTAGCGGCGGGTCGCCGGGGACGACCGCTCCGCCAGGAAGCGCTCCGCCTCCGGACGCAGCCCCGGGAGCACCCGCGGCTGCATGCAGAACCCGACAGCGCGCACCAGCGCCGCCAACTCGCCGCGCGGAAGCGGGGCGGAGCCGACCTGCGAACCGTCCTCCAGATCCGGCAGCAGCGCGTCCACCAGCGTCAACGGCACCCGCTGTGCGCTCTCGTAGGGCGCGAGCCGCTCCAGCAGCGGGCCGGTACCGGCCCGCACCACGGGCAGTCCGTAGAGCGCCGACGCCGACAGCAACGCCGTCGAACAGCAGCCCACCACCAGGGCCGGGCGCATCCCCTCGTACAGCACCTCCGCCGGGATCAGCGGATCCGCCACCGTCAGCGCGACACCGAGCTCGCCCGCCTCCTTCTCGACGGCGCGCGGCAGGCCGGCGGGCGCGGCCGGATGCGGCTTGAGCACCAGCTCGCGGTGGCCGCGCGCCGCGGCCCCGCGCAGCATCCGCACCTGGAGCCACTCCTCCTCGTCCGGGGAGAGCAGCTCCGGCGCGGCCGGCGACGGACCCAACAGCAGCGCCGCACCCCGCGGCACGAAGGCCACCGAAGGCGGCGCCTCCTCCGCGAGTTCGGCCACCACCGCACGGAACGCCTCGGCCGGGACGGGCTCGGACAGCACGCCGAACTCCGACAGCAGCAGCGGCGCCAGACCGGGCACCAGATCCAGGTGGAGCAGCCGGCGCACCCGGGTGCCCACCAGCGGATCCAGCTTGCCGCCGGTGGGACCGTAGCCCGTCAGCCCGCCCGCGAACGCTTCGATCGGCGCGTCCGCGAACAGCTGCGCCACCGCCGCCCCGGGCTCATCCTGGAGCGTGTCCAGCACGAGCGTGACCTCGTCCTCGGGGCCGTCCCCCAGGTTCCACATCCGGCGCAGATACCGCTCCCACAAGGGGGCGTCGTCCGCGCGCGGCGACCAGCCCACCGGGTGCAGCGGCCGGATCGTCTCGTTCCACGACAGCACCCGGTCGAACCGGCCGCGCAGCCGCTCGAAACCCGGTGCGGTCTCCAGCGGCGGCGCCGTCTCGGGAGTCGCCGCGTTGTTGCTGACCAGCAGCAGCCGCTGGTCGGCCGGCTCGAAGCAGCCCGCGTCGAGCGCCGCCGCCAGGGCGGCGGCGCCGTACAGGGAGCCGACGAGGAACACCTGCGTCCGCATCAGGCCACCGCTCCCTTGTCGCGCGCGCCGGAACCGGCGGCTTCGGTGGTGTGCGCACCCGGGTCGACCGCCTCCGGGGCGTCGCCCGCCGCGCGTCCGGGCCGGGCCGGGCGCCTGAGCAGCCGCCGCAGCCGGACGGACCGTTCGCTGTCCATCGAGTCCAGCGCCTCCGACAGCAGCCCGGCGGGCAGCCGCCCGAGCGCCGCCGCGCTTTTCGTCCGCAGCGTGCGCGCCACCGCGGGTTCGAACGTGTCACTCGTCAGATGGTGCGAGACGAGCGCGCAATAGGTGCGCACCGCCTTGGGCAGCAGCAGCTCGGCGTCCCGGTCCCGCGCGGTCTCCTCGACCACCTGGTCGAAGGCGCGGAGGAAGTCGAGTTGCCGCACGTCCCCGATCCGGGTCAGCGAGGAGGCGACCCCGCGCCGGTAGAAGACCCCCAGCAGCCCGACCGCGGCGAACGAGCGCGCCTCGCGGTGCAGCCGCCAGATCCAGGGCCGGTCCTCGGCCGTGCGCAGCCCGTCGGTGAAGTGCAGCAGCCCCTCGTCCAGCAGCCTGCGGTGGTAGATCCCCGCCCAGGCGTAGGCGTAGTCCACGGAGGTGCTGCGGGTCGCCGGCAGGATCGCCGCACGCGGATCCTCCACCACCCCCCGCCGGCCGTGCGGCACCCGGGCCAGGGTGCGCGAGCGCCCCGTGCACCGGACGTGGTCGGTGCGCACGAAGTCGCAGCCCAGCCGCTCGATACAGGCCACCAGCCGTGGATAGTGGCCGGGCGCCAGCCAGTCGTCCCCGTCCAGGAACGTGACGAACTCGCCGCTCGCCCGGTCCAGCCCCGAATTGCGGGCCGTCGCCAGACCGGCGTTGCGCATGTGCCGGACCCGGACCACCTGCGCCACGTCCCGGAGCCTCTTTTCGGCCCGCTCCAGAATGTCCGGCGTCCCGTCCCGGGAGGCGTCGTCGACCAGAACGAACTCGAAATCCCGGCGGGCGTTCGCCCGGAGACTCCGGAGCGTTTCCGGGGCGTATGACTGCACGTTGTAGAACGGCACGATGACGGAGAGCTTGACCACCCGAAGGACCCTAGGGTTCACGTCCCGCCCCGTCTTGACCTGCGGCGGACCCGTGAGTGAACGGCGCGTGGCCGGATGGTGAACGGGCCTTTCCCGCCGCCGCGTTGGGTATTCGTCGGTGTGCTGTTAACCGGCTGTTGCCGTCGCGTTGGGCCGCCTTCCGGAATCCCTTCCTAGCGTCGGAGACGTGCCCTCACGAGAAATCCCCTCCGCACCGAACACCCCGGCCGCGCCGACCGGAACCGCCCCCGGCGAGCGGTCTGCGCCCCGCCGGGTGGTCGTCCTCGCGGATTCCGACACCCGGTGGAAATGGGGTGTCCTGACCGCCCGCAGACTGGCCCCCGAGGCCGCCGTCGACGGGCTGCTGCTGCGCGGCCGCGCCACACCCACACCGCGCCAGCTCGCCGAGGTCGGCGTCGCCGTCGACTCCCTCCGTGAGGTCACGACCGCCGAATTCCTCCGCGCCGCCACCACGCCCGGCGCCTACGACATGGTCGTCCTCGCATGCGTCGGCGGCGCCGTGCAGGCCATGCTGCACGGGCTGCGGCGGGCCGCGGCCGACGGGGCCGCAGCCGCTGCGGAGGGGGCCGGCGCAGCCGCGGCGGGGAGCGGAGCGGACGGCGAGCTGTCCGCGCGGCGCCCCGTGGTCGTCACCGGCTACGTCGGCGTCGTCTACGAGAAGCTCACCGACGGACTGCTGCTGCGGCACGGTGCCGACCTCGTCCTCGCCAACTCGCCCTTCGACGCCGAGCGGTTCCGCGTGGTCTACGAGGGCGTGGGCGCCGACGCCGGAAGCGTGGCCGAGTGCGCGCTGCCGTTCCTGGAGGGGACGGCGGCACCCGCCCCGGCCGAGACCGGCGACGGGCCGTTCACCGTGGTCTTCGCCGTGCAGCCCTCCGTCCCGGCCGGCCGCGCCGACCGCGCCTACCTGCTGCGCCGGGCCGTGCAGCACGCGCTGCGCCACCCCGAACGCGAGGTGCTGATCAAACTGCGCAGCAAGCCCGGTGAGCACACCACGCACATCGAGGAGCTGCCTTACCAGAAGCTCGCCCGCAAACTGCCCGGCGGACGCGACGGCGCGCACGGCGGGCTGCCGCCCAACTGCCGCCTCGTCTACGGGAACATGGGAGAGATCCTGGACCGGGCGCGGCACACCGGCGGCCTGCTGGTGACGGTCAGCTCGACCGCAGCCCTCGAATCCCTGCACCGCGGCGTACCCACCGCCGTCCTCACCGACCTCGGCGTCCGCGAAGCCCTGGGCAACCACTACTTCACCGGCTCAGGCTGCCTGGCCTCCTGGGACGAACTCGACGACGGCCTGCTCCCGGAAGCCGACGAGAAGTGGGCGCTGCGGCAGGGCGTACGCGGCGGCGACGGCTTCGCCGCGGCCCGCGACCGGGTCACCCGCCTGGTCGGCCGCGCGGCGAGCGGCGGACTGCCGCCCCTCGCGCCGTACTACACCGTCCGCACCGCACCCGGCTACCTGCCCGGCATCCTGCGGCGCTACGGGCTCGCACCGGACGGATCACCGGGCGCCGGAAGCTCCGCCGAGGCAGCCGACGGTCTCGGCGCCGCCGGTCGCGGTGCCGTCCGGCGCGTCGTCCGCGAAGCGGCCCGGGGCGCCTACCGGCACGGAGTCCAGCGCGTCGCCCCGCTGATCCGGAAGGCGGGCGAACTGTGACCGAGCCGCCTCGCGACGCCGCCTCGTCCGGTGCTCCCGTGCCGCCGACTGCGCCGCAGACCTCCTCGCCGTCCGCGCCGCCGCGTGCGCCCGATGGCGCCGCCCCGTCCGCATCCTCGCCTCACCCAGGAGCCAGCATGTCCCCAGCCCCCGCCGTGCTCGCGGTGATACCCGCCCGGGGCGGGTCGAAGGGCGTGGCCGCCAAGAACCTCGCACCGGTCGCGGGCGTTCCGCTCGTCGCCCGCGCAGCACGCGAGTGCCTGGCCGCGCGGAACGTCACCGACGTCGTCGTCTCCACCGACGACCCCGCCATCGCCGAGGCGGCCCGCTCCGCCGGAGCCGAGGTCGTCGACCGGCCCGCCGACCTGGCCGGCGACCTGGCCAGCAGTGAGACCGCCGTCCTGCACGCCATGGACGTCTACGAGGAGCGGCACCGGCGACCGCTGCAGACCGTGCTGCTCGTGCAGTGCACCAGCCCCTTCCTGGTGCGGGAGGACGTCGAGCAGGTGGCCGCGGCCGTCATCGAGGAGGGCGCGGACAGCGCCCTGGCCGTGGCGCCGTTCCACGGCTTCGTCTGGCGCGACGGCGACACCCCGGCGGCCGGGTCCGGTGGCGTCCCGGCAGGCCTCTCCGGCGACGGCCCCGGTGCTGCCTCCGGCGCGGTGGGGGCTTCCGGCGCCGACGGCGGCGCGTACGGCGTCAACCACGACCGGGCCGTACGCCCCCGGCGCCAGGACCGGCCCGAGGACCTGCTGGAGACCGGCGCCGCCTACGCCATGGACGCCATGGGGTTCCGCGAGTCCGGCCATCGGTTCTTCGGGCGGACGGCCGTCGTCCGCACCGACCCGGCCCGCGTCCTGGAGGTCGACGACCCGCACGACCTCGCCCGAGCCCGCCTGCTGGCGCCGCTGCTGGACGCGCACCGCGACGGTCCGGGCGCGCTGCCGACGCGGGAGGACGTGGACGCCGTCGTACTGGACTTCGACGGCACACAGACCGACGACCGCGTCTACATCGACGCCGAAGGGCGGGAGACCGTCGCCGTCCACCGCGGAGACGGGCTCGGCATCGCCGCGCTGCGCCGCGCGGGCCTGGAGGTGCTGATCCTCTCCACCGAGACCAACCCGGTCGTGGCGGCCCGCGCCGCCAAGCTGCGGCTGCCGGTGCTGCACGGCATCGACCGCAAGGACCTGGCGCTCAAACAGTGGTGCGAGGAGCGGGGGATCGCGCCCGAGCGGGTGCTGTACGCGGGCAACGACGCGAACGACCTGCCGTGCTTCGCGCTCGCCGGATGGCCCGTCGCCGTCGCGGACGCCCACGACGTGGTGCGGGCCGCCGCCCGTGCCGTCACGACCCGCGGCGGGGGAGCGGGAGCGGTCCGCGAGATCGCGGGGTGGTTGGTGGGGGCCGAGCTGTGAGGGCCGAGCTGTGAGGGGGGTGGGGCGCAGGCTCCTCGCCTTGGTTGGGCCCACCCACAAAGGAAGCCCGCCGGAGCCCCGACGCCCCCCACCCGCCGCCTCCTGACCAGCGCAAACCCTACCCGGACCGGCGCCCCCGGCACCCCGTGCAGCGCCTGACGACCTTTTGCACACACCACAGAAAGAAACTCCCGGAAATGGTGAACATGACGAGCAACGCCCAGCACATCGACGCCCGCCGCGACCTCCACGGAGCTTCCCGCATCCGCACCCTCGGCACCCGGACGGTCGGCCCCGGCCACCCCGTCTACGTCACCGGTGAGATCGGCATCAACCACAACGGCGACCTGGACAACGCCTTCGCCCTCATCGACGCCGCCGCGGAGGCGGGCTGCGACGCGGTCAAGTTCCAGAAGCGGACTCCGGAGATCTGCACCCCGCGCGACCAGTGGGACCTGGAGCGGGACACCCCGTGGGGCCGCATGACGTACATCGACTACCGGCACCGGGTCGAGTTCGGCGAGGACGACTACCGTGCCATCAGCGAGCACTGCGCCGAGCGCGGCATCGACTGGTTCGCTTCTCCGTGGGACGAGGAGGCCGTCGCCTTCCTGGAGAAGTTCGACGTACCCGCGCACAAGGTGGCGTCGGCTTCTCTCACCGATGACGACCTGCTGCGCGCGCTGCGCGCCACCGGGCGGACCGTCATCCTCTCCACCGGCATGTCCACGCCGCAGCAGATCCGGCACGCGGTGGAGGTGCTGGGCAGCGAGAACATCGTGCTCTGCCACGCGACCTCCACCTACCCTGCCAAGGCGGAGGAGCTGAACCTCCGGGTGATCTACAGCCTGCAGGACGCCTACCCGAACGTCCCGATCGGCTACAGCGGCCACGAGACGGGTCTGCAGACCACGCTGGCGGCGGTCGCTCTCGGTGCCGTCTTCGTCGAGCGGCACATCACTCTCGACCGCGCCATGTGGGGCTCCGACCAGGCGGCTTCCGTGGAGCCGCAGGGCCTCCAGCGTCTGGTGCGGGACATCCGCACCATCGAGGAGTCCCTGGGCGACGGCGTGAAGAAGGTGTACGACAGCGAGCTGGCGCCGATGCGCAAGCTGCGCCGCGTCAAGGGTGTCGTGGCCGAGGGTGCCCAGGCCGCGGAGGAGACGGGGACCCGCGAGCCGGTCACGGTCTGAGGCGGACGGGCACCGCCTGTACGGGCACCGGCCCGTACAGGCCCAGGCCCCAGGCCCCAGGCCCAGGCTCAGACCCCAGACCCCAGCCCGAGACCGCCCCGGACCAGGACCAGGCTCCGGCTTCGGCTCCGGCCAGAACCACACACCCTCCTCGGCCGGCACAGCACAGCGGGCCCGCACCCCGCACGCCCCGCACCCCCATTACCTTTTTCGTGGCCCCGCAACGGGGCTCCCGGCCTCTGGAGCTGGCATGACTGTGTCCCCCTGTCGAACGCATGGCCCGGGGGGTG
>NZ_JBIAFT010000013.1:0-242012 GCF_042869455.1 Streptomyces sp. NPDC007025
CTGTTGAGTTCTCAAGGAACGGACGCTTCCTTCGAAACCATCTCACTGGTTTCTCCGGACGTTTGCCCTTTCGGTGTCTCCGACTCTATCAGATCGAATCTGCTTGGAGTTTCGGAGTGCCTCTCGCACGAGAATTCCGTTGCCGGATTTCGTGAGTCGAAGCGGAGAAGAATCTAACCGCTGCTGCCGAGCTTGTCCAACTCTAGGCAACTGTTCGAATCTACTGCCCGCAGGCCACCGCGTCAACGGTTTTCCGGGGCGGAGAGGACAGTAGCAGGTTCCCGGCTGTCCACGCACATCATGCGGCGCTGGGTGCCTCGGCTGAGCGGTCCGACACGGCGATGTCACCGGTTTCGCCCATCCCGGCCGCGCGTCGTCCCAGGACGTACACGTAGCCGAGGAAGGCCAGTTCCACCAGGACTCCGATCAGGATCCGCGCCCAGGTGGGCAGGCCGGAAGGGGTCACGAAGGCTTCCAACGCGCCGGAGACGAGGAGGACGGCCGCCAGTCCGAGGGCCATGCCGAGTGCCGAACGTCCTTCCTGCGCCAGTGCTGTGCGCCGACTCCGTGGTCCCGGATCGACGACAGTCCAGCCCAGCCGCAGTCCTGTGCCCGCCGCGACGAAGACGGCTGTCAGTTCGAGGAGGCCGTGCGGCAGCAGCAGGCCGAGGAAGGTGTCGAGGCGGCCGGCCGACCCCATGAGCCCGATGCCGACACCTAGGTTGAGGACGTTCTGGAAGAGCACCCAGAGCACGGGGATGCCGAGGAGGGCCCCGAAGGCCAGGCAGAGGGCTGCGGCCTGGGCGTTGTTCGTCCAGACCTGGGCCGCGAAGGAGGTGGCGGGGTGGCTGGAGTAGTACGCCTCGTACTGGCCGCCGGGGCGCGTCATCTCGCGGAGCTCCTCCGGTGCTCCGATGGTGGCGCGGACCTCGGGGTGGGTGCCCACCCACCCCGCGATGAGCGCGGTCAGCACGATGGACAGCAGGGCTGTCGGGAGCCACCAGGTGCGCGAGCGGTAGACGGCGGCGGGGAAGCCGACGGTGAAGAAGCGCGCCGCATCCCGCCAGGAGGCGGTGTGCACTCCGGTGACCGCGCTGCGCGCGCGGGCGACGAGGTGGGTGAGGCGTTCGGTGATGTCCGGATCCGGCGCACTCGACCGCACCTGGGAGAGGTGGGTGGCAGCGCGCTGGTAGAGCCGGACGAGTTCGTCGGCCTCGGCGCCGGAGAGCCGGCGGTGGCGGCGCAGCAGTGCGTCCAGGCGGTCCCACTCCGCGCGGTGCGCCGAGACGAAGACGTCCAGGTCCATGGAGCGAGTTTCCCAGATCGTCTTACTGGAAGACTGGGGCTGCGGCGCCTGATGGTCGCCGCGGGTGCCGAGTGGTTCCGCGGCGGGAGCGTCCCCAGGTGCGAGGGCGGCTCGTACCTGGGGTGCCATCGCGCCGCGGCCGACGAACCGGGGGTGTGCGATGAGTGAGCTGGTGACCGGGGAGGCCGTCGTGCTCGGGCTGCGTCCGGCGCGGCTGCCGAGCAGGGCACTGGCCGTCTGCCTGGACCTGGTCATCGTCTGGGTCATCTACCTCGCGCTGGCGCTCGCCCTGCTGGTGGCGGTGGGCGCGCTGGACACAGCGGCGCTCGCGGCCGTGCAGGTGGGGCTGTTCGTGGTGGTGCTCGTCGGAGTGCCGATCGCGGTCGAGACGCTCACCGGTGGACGTTCGGTCGGGAAGATGGCAGCGGGGCTGCGGGTCGTGCGGGACGACGGCGGTCCGATCCGGTTCCGGCACGCGCTGGTGCGCGGGGCGGTCGGCGTCGTCGAGATGCAGCTGCTGTTCGGTGTGGTGGCCTGTACGGCCTCGCTGGTGTCCGAGCGGGGCCGTCGGCTGGGGGACGTGTTCGCCGGAACGCTGGTGGTACGGGAACGCAGTCCCCGGCCGGGGCGCACGGCGGTGCCGCCTCCACCCCGGTGGTGCGCCGCGGAGTTCGCCGAACTCGATCTCTCGCGCGTCCCGGATACGCTCTGGCTCGCGATCCGGCAGTTCCTGCTGCGTGCCGGGCAACTGGATCCCGCCGTGCGGCACTCGATGGCGGAACGGCTGGCCGACGATGTCATCGAGCGGACCGGAGCGCCGGTGCCGAACGGAGTGCCCGCGATCAGCTATCTGGCCGGGGTCGCTGCGGAGCGGCGGGAGCGGGAGGCGCGGCGGTCTTTCGGTTCCCCCGGGATGCCGCCCTCCCCGTCATCGGAGTCACAGCCACAGCCACAGCCGTCATCGTCCACGGCTGCTCCGCCTCCTTCCCGGCCCGCCTCGGGGCGGGAGAGCTCGGCCCAGGGCAGAGGCGAGGACGGACCGCCCACTCCGCGCACGGGCTTCGTGCCGCCCTCGTAGCCCGTTCCCGATCCGGCCGGTGCCGGGAGCACGGGCATCCGGGATCCCGGAGCACGGGAGCACGGGGACCGGACTCCGACGCGTCTACCCCTGGCCGAACACCGACGGGGGGGACTCCAGGTCCTCCAACTCGATGCCCGGGGCCGCCAGAACGACGTCGCCGGCGAGGTGCACCGCGTGCTGCTCCCCCGTCTGCACGTCGTTGACCTGGTAGTTGTGCACGACGAGCGGGCCGTTGTCGGTGTCGTGTGCTTCGCTGTCGGACAGCGCCCAGGACTGATCCAGGGTGCGGGGGGCGAGGACGGGGGGTGTGAACGCGACGAGGCGGACGCGGGTCGCCCGGTCACCGGGAGCCGGGCGCAGCAGCCGCGCGGTCGCGATGAGGAAGGCGGGGGAGGCGCCGGTGAAGGAGTGCGCGGCGGCGTTGCCCTCCTGGGCCTGCTCGCCCATGGGGTCGGAACGCACCCAGGTGACGCCGTCGAGTGCCGCTCCGCGGATCCGCCAGTTCGCGGCGCGGAGTTCGAGCCGGATCGGCCGGCCGAGATCGTCGAGCGTGAGGTCGACGGACCCGGTGTGCTCACCCGCGGGGTCGGTGAGCTGTGAGACGTAGCGCCAGCCGGAGGGGCCGGTGGCGCAGTGGAAGTGCTCTTCTCCGAGGAAGGTGTGGTCGTGCGGATCGTGCAGCGAATAGCGGCCGCGGGGCATGGGCGGTGTCCGGGGTCGGTGCGGTGACGGGCAGGCCCCCCGCGAGGCGGGGGGCCTGGGTCCGGGTCCGGGTGCGGGCCGGGTGCGGGTGCGCACGGTCGCGTACGCGTCCCGCACCGGCCCGACCGGTTGCGGTGCTCAGTAGCGGTAGTGGTCCGGCTTGTAGGGGCCCTCGACCGGGACGCCGATGTAGGACGCCTGCTCCGGGCGGAGCGTGGTCAGCTTGGCACCCAGGGCCTCCAGGTGGAGGCGGGCGACCTTCTCGTCGAGGTGCTTGGGCAGGACGTAGACGTCGGTCGGGTAGGACTCGGGCTTGGTGAACAGCTCGATCTGGGCGATCGTCTGGTCCGCGAAGCTGTTGGACATCACGAACGAGGGGTGGCCGGTGGCGTTGCCCAGGTTCAGCAGACGGCCCTCGGAGAGGATGATGAGGGTCTTGCCGTCCTTGAAGGTCCAGGTGTGGACCTGCGGCTTGACCTCGTCCTTGACGACGCCGTCGATGGCGGCGAGACCCGCCATGTCGATCTCGTTGTCGAAGTGGCCGATGTTGCCGACGATGGCCTGGTGCTTCATCTTGGCCATGTCCGAGGCCATGATGATGTCCTTGTTGCCGGTGGTGGTGATGAAGATGTCGGCGGTCTCGACCACGTCGTCCAGGGTCACCACCTGGTAGCCGTCCATCGCCGCCTGCAGGGCGCAGATCGGGTCGATCTCGGTGATCATGACCCGGGCGCCCTGGCCGCGCAGGGACTCGGCGCAGCCCTTGCCGACGTCGCCGTAGCCGCACACGACGGCCGTCTTGCCGCCGATGAGGACATCGGTGGCGCGGTTGATGCCGTCGACCAGCGAGTGGCGGCAGCCGTACTTGTTGTCGAACTTCGACTTGGTGACGGCGTCGTTGACGTTGATCGCCGGGAAGAGCAGCGTGCCCGCCTGGTGCATCTCGTACAGGCGGTGGACGCCGGTGGTGGTCTCCTCCGTGACGCCGCGGATCTCCGAGGCGAGCTGGGTCCACTTCTGCGGGTTCTCGCTCAGGGTGCGGTTGAGCACCGAGAGGACGACGCGGTGCTCGTCGTTCTCGGCGGTCTCGACCGCGGGTGCGGAGCCGGCCTTCTCGCACTCGACGCCCTGGTGCACCAGGAGGGTGGCGTCACCACCGTCGTCGAGGATCATGTTCGGGCCGCCGGTGCTGGCGTTCGGCCAGGTGAGGGCCTGCTCCGTGCACCACCAGTACTCCTCCAGGGTCTCGCCCTTCCAGGCGAAGACCGGGACGCCCTTCGGGTTCTCCGGGGTGCCGTCGGGGCCCACGGCGACTGCCGCGGCGGCGTGGTCCTGGGTGGAGAAGATGTTGCAGGAGGCCCAGCGGACCTCGGCCCCCAGGGCGACCAGCGTTTCGATGAGCACCGCCGTCTGGACGGTCATGTGCAGGGAGCCGGTGACCCGGGCGCCCGCGAGCGGCTGGTCGGCGGCGTACTCCTTGCGGATCGCCATCAGGCCGGGCATCTCGTGCTCGGCCAGCTTGATCTCCTTGCGGCCGAAGGCCGCCAGCGAGAGGTCCGCGACCTTGAAGTCCTGGCCGGTCGTGGAGGTCGTCGTCATTGCGAGCTGCTCCTCGGTGTCGAGAAATAAGGCTGGTCCGTGCTGCGGCGCCGGGGCGGTGCGGTACCGGTCGCGCGGAGGCGCGCATCGTGACCGGACACACTCGTCCCCTGCTCGCAGCTCAGTCCGTCGGAGGCCCTCTCTCCCTCGGTGGCCCGGGGTCCGGGCCTTCCCGACCGCCATCAGCAGCGACGTCTGGCTCTACGAATCTACACCGCCCGTCCAGGGGACAAGACGGGCGCCGCTGACAGCAAGGGCGCCTCGGGGTCAGTTTTCGGCCGCTTGCTTTTTTGCCCGTGCGGCTGGTTCGGTGCACCGTGCGGCCTCTGCGACTGAGACTGCGATGGCGCGAGAACGCATCCCTCCACACCCTGGCCGAGCTAGGAGTTCCCACGTGACCAGTCCTGCCGACCCCCGAGACGGAGCGGCTCCCCCAGCCGACCCGGGGCTGAAACTGCTCGCTGTGACGGCGTGTCCGACCGGTATCGCCCATACGTATATGGCGGCGGAAAAACTGACCCAGGCCGCACAAGCCCGTGGTATTGCCATGAAGGTGGAGACCCAGGGGTCCATCGGCGCGGAGAACGTCCTGTCTGACAACGATGTCAACGCCGCGGACGGCGTGATCGTCGCCGCCGACAAGGACGTGGACCTCAGCCGGTTCGGCGGCAAGCGGGTGCTCTGCGTCGGAGTGGCGGAGGGCATCAGCGACCCCGACGGGCTCATCGACCGGGTGCGTACAGCCCCGGTGCATCCAGGCGGCGCGGACTCCGCTCCGGCCGGAGACGCCCACGGCGGCGGCAGCGCCGGCGACGGGGGCAACGGAGGCACGGCGGCCACCGGACCCGCCGGGGCCAGGGGCCGGGAGCGGAGTGCCGGCTACAAGGCGCTGATGAACGGCGTCTCGTACATGATCCCGTTCGTGGTCGTCGGCGGACTGCTGATCGCGGTCTCGCTCGCGCTGGGCGGGCATCCGCAGGCCGACGGCGGTCTGGTGATCCCCGACGGCAGCTTCTGGAAGCACGTGAACGACATCGGCGTGATCGGATTCACGCTGATGGTGCCGATCCTCTCCGGCTACATCGCCTATGCGATCGGCGACCGTCCCGCACTGGTTCCGGGCATGATCGGCGGCTGGATCGCCAACACCGGCGAGCTGTACGACTCCGAGTCCGGTGCGGGCTTCATCGGCGCGATCGTCACCGGGTTCCTGGCCGGGTACCTGGTGCGCTGGATCAAGCGGATACCGGTCTCGCGGTTCGTACGCCCCATCATGCCGATCATCGTGATCCCGATCGTGGCGACCTCCGCGCTCGGCCTGTTCTTCATCTATGTCATCGGCAGGCCGATCTCCTGGGTCTTCGAGAACCTCACCGACTTCCTGGGCGGTATGACGGGGACCAGCGCCGCGCTGCTGGGTGTGGTGCTCGGGCTGATGATCGCCTTCGACATGGGCGGCCCGGTCAACAAGACCGCCTTCCTGTTCGGGGCCGGACTGGTCTCCAAGAGCCCCGAGGTGATGGGGATGTGCGCGGCGGCCATTCCGGTGCCGCCGCTGGGGCAGGGCCTCGCGACGCTGCTGCGCCGCAGGTTCTACTCCGACCAGGAGCGGGAGACCGGCCTGGCCGCACTGTTCATGGGCTTCTTCGGCATCACGGAGGGCGCCATCCCGTTCGCCGCCGCGCGGCCCGCCACCGTGATCCCGGCGAACATGCTCGGCGGCGCCGTCGCGGGCGGCATCGCCGGGCTGGCCTCGGTCGGGGACAACGTGCCGCACGGCGGGCCGATCGTGGCGGTGCTGGGCGCGGTCGACGGTGTGGCGATGTTCTTCGTGGCGCTCCTGACCGGTGCCGCGGTCACGGCGGCGGCCACGGTCGGCCTGGTGACGCTCGGAGCACGGCGTTCCGGGCAGAACGCTCCCGGCCCGGACTCCGCGGAGCAGGCGGTGCCCGTCCCGGCCGCGGTGGGCGCCGGAGGCCGCACCGGGGACGGCGCGGAGGACACCGCCCGGAGCACGCCGGCCACGGCGAACACGCCGGTCGCCCGGAGCGCGGCGGACCCCGCGCCGGATTCGGCCGTGCACTCGGCCCAGGCGGCGCGGCAGCCCCCGGCCGCCGCGGAGTCGTCAGGGGCGCTGTCCGGATATCTGTCCGCGGAGACCGTGCGCGAGCAGCTCGCGGCCGACGGCAAGGAAGCCGGTATCCGGGAGATGGCCGAGCTGTTGGGCCGCAGCGGCAAGGTCGCCGACGGCGAGGCGCTCGTACAGGCCGCGCTCGCCCGCGAGGAGCAGGGCACGACGGGGCTCGGCGAGGAGATCGCCGTCCCGCACGCCAAGACGGACGCGGTCAGCGCTCCGGTCGTGGGGTTCGCACGGTCCGCCGAGGGCATCGAGTGGGGCTCGCTGGACGGGACCAGGGCGCGGCTGGTTTTCATGATCGCGGTGCCCGAGGCGGCGGCGGGTGACGAGCACCTGCGCATCCTGGCACTGCTGTCGCGGAAGCTGATGGATCCCGCGTTCCGCACCCGGTTGCTGGAGGCTCCGGACAAGGGCGCGGTGCTGGCCGCGCTCGCCGAGATCGGCTGAGCCCGGCGCACCGCCGGCGCCGGGACAGAGCACCCCACCGCGGCAGTGCCGACGCCGCGAGGGGGCCCGCCCACGATCCCACGGGGCGGGCCCTCGCGCCGCACGCGGCGGCCACGCGGGCCCGGCGCAACCGGGAGGGCGGAAGGCCCGGTGGCCCGGTCAGGCGCCGGGGCCGCGGCCGGAGGCGTCAGCCGGTTCCGCCGCCGGCTCCGGCTCGGGGTCCTGCTCCGGCTCGGGGTCCTGCTCCGCACGGTAGACGTCCGGCTCCAGGTAGATGACCCGGGCGATCGGGACGGCTTCGCGGACGCGGTGCTCGGCGGCGTCGATGGCACGGGCGACCTGTGCGGCCGTGTCGTCGTGCTGTACGGCGACCTTGGCGGCCACCAGCAGCTCCTCCGGGCCCAGGTGCAGGGTGCGCATGTGGATGACGCGGGTGACCGTCTCGCCGTCGACGAGCGCGGCGCGGATCCGGTCCCGTTCGGCCGGGGCGGCGGACTCGCCCAGCAGCAGCGACTTGGTCTCCGCCGCGAGCACCAGCGCGATGACGACGAGCAGCGCACCGATGCACATGGTGCCCACCCCGTCCCAGACGCCGTCGCCGGTCAGCAGAGCGAGGCCGACGCCGCCGAGGGCGAGGACGAGGCCGACGAGCGCGCCGAAGTCCTCCAGCAGCACGACCGGCAGTTCGGGTGCCTTGGCCCGGCGGACGAACTGGGTCCAGCTCTGCTTGCCGCGGATCTCGTTGGACTCCCGGATGGCGGTCCGGAAGGAGAAGCCCTCGGCCACCACGGCGAAGACCAGGACGCCGACCGGCCAGTACCAGTGCTCGATCTCGTGCGGGTGGACGATCTTCTCGTAGCCCTCGTAGAGCGCGAAGACGCCGCCGACGGTGAACAGGACGATGGAGACCAGGAAGCCGTAGATGTAGCGCTCGCGGCCGTAGCCGAAGGGGTGCTCCTCGTTGGCTTCCTTCTTGGCCTGCTTTCCGCCCAGCAGCAGGAGTGCCTGGTTCCCGGAGTCGGCCACGGAGTGGACGCCCTCGGCCAGCATGGAGGCCGAGCCGCTGAAGGCCGCCGCGACGAACTTGGCGACGGCGATGGCCAGGTTGGCGCCCAGAGCGGCGACGATCGCCTTTGTTCCGCCTGATGCACTCACGAGTGAGAGGTCCCTTCCTGCTGCTGTGCGACCGTCCGATCAGACGGCAGCGGTGGCGCGGAAGAGCGTACCGTCACCCGAGATCCGTACCGGCTCGTCGGCCGGAACGTAGGCGGACTGCCCGGGCGCGAGGGCGAGTTCCGCACTGCCGTCGGCCCCGCCGTGCAGGACGACGGCTCCCGCGGTGCACAGCAGGATCTGCGCGGCGGACGGGTCCAGCGGGTGCGCCGGGGCGCCGGGGAGGAGGACGAAGCGGGAGAGCCGGAACTCCCCGACGGGTGTCTCGTAGACCTCCTCGCCGCTCACCTCGTCGGCCTCGGGCCGCAGTACACCCGGCGCGGTGTGCTCGAAGCGCACGATGCGCAGCAGTTCGGGTACGTCCACGTGCTTGGGCGTCAGGCCGCAGCGCAGGACGTTGTCGGAGCTGGCCATGATCTCGACGCCGAGGCCGCCGAGGTAGGCGTGCGGCACTCCGGCGGCGAGGTACAGCGCCTCACCGGGGCGCAGCACGACGTGGTTGAGGAGCATCGCGGCGAGCACTCCGGGATCGCCCGGGTAATGGTGCGCGATGTCCGCGTAGACCGCGTACCCGGGGCGCGCGGCGGCTGCTTCGGCGGCCGCCGCGACGGTGCCGGCCATCGCGTCGCGGTCCGCCGTCAGCAGGGCGGAGAGCACTTCGCGCAGCGCCTCGCCGCCGGGGCGGGCGTGCAGGATGTCGACGTACGGCTTCAGTCCGGGGACGCCGAGTCCGTCCAGCAGTGCGGCGGCCTCCTCGGGGTGCCGGAATCCGCACAGCCCCTCGAACGGGGTGAGGGCGCAGAGGAGTTCGGGCTTGTGGCTGTCGTCCTTGTAGTTGCGCTCCGGCGCGTCCAGCGGAATGCCGCGCGCCTCCTCGTCGGCGTAGCCCTGGGCGGCCTGCGTGCTGTCGGGGTGCACCTGGAGGGAGAGCGGGGCGGCGGCTGCCAGCAGCTTCAGCAGGAAGGGCAGCCGGGGGCCGTAGGCGCGCACCGCCGGGGTGCCCAGTTCGCGCTCCGGAGCGGCGTCGATCACCTCGGACAGCGGGAGCGGTCCGGCGCCCCGGTCGATGCGGGAGGGCGCGCCGGGGTGTGCCCCCATCCACAGTTCGGCCTGCGGGCGGCCGGTGGGCTCCTGGCCGAGCAGTTCCGGGAGGGCGGTGGTGGAGCCCCAGGCGTACGGCCTGACGGAGTTCTCCAGACGGTCCATGAGAGGTGCTGTTCCTGTCGTGCGGGGAGGTGTTCCGTGCGGGGTGCGGTGGGCGCGTGGTCACGCCGGGGGCCGTGTCACGCCCGGGTGCCGTGTCACGCCCGGGTGCCGCGTCCTGCCCAAGGGGAGTCGCTGTCGGCGAGCGTGAGGTGAACGGCGGCGAAATCGGCGGTGGCGATCAGTTCGGCGGCCGCCTCCAGCGGCCCGCTGCCCTCGGCCGGTTCCAGCTCGCTGAGTGCCGCTCCGTGCGCGTAGGCCAGGTCGCGGGCCGGCACGGTCGCGGAGTCGCCGCCGGGCGGTGCCTCGCGGAGCAGGACGACGCGGACGCGGGTCGTCTGCTCGTCCTCGACCCGGTCGCGGAAGAAGTCGTCCTGGCCGGAGGCCGGGGCGAAGGGGCCGGTCAGCAGCGCCCCGTGCGCCGTCAGGGCCTCGGGCAGGCCCGCCGCGAGCGCGGGGCGCCCGCAGAGCGCGGCCAGGACCGCGGACCAGTGCCGCGCCGCAGCGCCCGCGACGCCGCCCTCGCTCCACAGCAGCGGTATCGAGCCCGCCAGTTCGACGGCGAGGGTCTTGCCGGGGTTGCTGTAGGTCGGGACGGCGGGGCCGCAGCGTTCGGCGACCTCGTCCAGCCGGTCGGCGACCCCGGCGAGCTCCGCGGGGCCGCTGCGGGTCAGTCCGAGGCGGTCGCACAGCAGCAGCAGCGGGGTGAGCAGGCTCCAGAAGGTGCCGGGTCCGCCGCCGGGCGGAGCGGCGGGGGCCGCGGGGTCCAGCGGGTGCCCGGGGCGGTCCGGCGAGGAGCGGGTTCCGTGCGGGGCCGGGGCCGGGGGCAGGGTGAGGCCGCGGGTCTCACCGAGCGCGTCGGCCAGCGGGGTGCCGCGCGGGGTGACGGCGACGACGGAGCAGCCGCGCCGGTACGCCTGGTCGAGCAGCGCCGGGAGACCGGGTTCGGTGCCGTCCGGGGTGACGAGCAGCAGCAGGTCCAGCGGCCCGGCCCAGCCGGGCAGCGTCCAGCGCAGTGCGTCGCCGGTGGTCTGGGCACCGCTGGTGCGCAGTCCGGTGACGGGCAGGGAGCCGTTGGTGAGGGCGCCCAGGAGGTCGGTGACACACGCGGTGGCGGTCCCCGGGCCGGCGACCAGGAGCGCACGGGGGCGGCCCTCCGGCCGGAGCGTGTCCACACCCGCCTCGGCTGCCTGCCGGATGCCGGTGCGCACGTGCGCACCGGCCTGTGCGGCGCCGCGCAGCAGACCGCGGGTGTCGGCGCGGGCCAGGTCCTCGGGGGCGTCGAGGAGCGTCTCGTCGAGCATCTTCCGTGCCTCCGATCGGCTTCCGGTGCTGCGCGTGGTGGCAGCCACCGCGGGTGCGGCGCTCCGTCGGCACGTCGCCGGCTCGTTCCGGCGGCGCGTCCCGGTGGAGGCGCCGCCGTGTCGCCGGGTGCCGCTACGGGCCCGGGTCAGGCGGGCCGGCGGGCCTCGTCCACCAGGAGCACCGGGATGCCGTCGCGTACGGGGTAGGCCAGGCCGCACTCCGCGTCCCCGGTGCACTGCAGTTCGTCGCCCTCCTCGCGCAGCGGCGCGTGGCACGCCGGACAGGCGAGGATCTCCAGGAGTCCGGCTTCGAGCGGCATGTCTTCCTCCAGGTGCGGTGTGCGGCTGCGGCTGCGGCTGCGGCTGCGGCTGCGGCTGCGGCTGCGGCTGCGGCTGCGGCTGCGGCTGCGGCTGCGGTGACTGTGCCGTCAGGGTACCGCCGGGTGCGGTCGGCGGTACCGGGGGCGGCCGTCAGACCGTGAGGGTCCGCTCGCCCTCCGCCCGCACGATGGCCAGCACCTCGTCACGGACCCGCTCGACGGTGGCGGCGTCACGGGCCTCCACGTTCAGCCGCAGCAGCGGTTCGGTGTTGGAGGGGCGCAGGTTGAACCACCAGTTGACGCCGGTGACGGTGAGGCCGTCCAGCTCGTCCATGGTGACGCTCTCGCGGCCCGCGAAGGCGGCCTTGACGGCTGCCGTGCGGTTGAACTGGTCCTCGACGGTGCTGTTGATCTCGCCGGAGGAGGCGTAGCGGTCGTAGTGGGCGACGAGGCGGGAGAGGGTGCCGTCCTGTCCGCCGAGCGCGGCCAGCACGTGGAGGGCGGCGAGCATGCCGGTGTCGGCGTTCCAGAAGTCGCGGAAGTAGTAGTGGGCCGAGTGCTCGCCGCCGAAGATGGCGCCCGTCCTGGCCATCTCCTGCTTGATGAAGGAGTGGCCGACGCGGGTGCGGACCGGCTGCCCGCCGCTCTCCCTGATCACCTCGGGGACGGACCAGGAGGTGATCAGGTTGTGGATGACGGTGGCGCCGGGCGCCTTGGCCAGCTCACGCGAGGCGACCAGCGCGGTGATCGCGGACGGCGGGACCGGGTCGCCGTTCTCGTCCACCACGAAGCAGCGGTCGGCGTCGCCGTCGAAGGCCAGGCCGAGGTCGGCGCCGACCTCGCGGACCCGGCGCTGCAGGTCGACGATGTTCTTCGGATCGAGCGGGTTGGCCTCGTGGTTGGGGAAGGTGCCGTCCAGTTCGAAGTACAGGTCGTGCAGTTCGAGCGGCAGCCCGGACAGCACGAAGGGAACGGTCAGCCCGCCCATCCCGTTGCCCGCGTCGACCACGACCTTGAGCCGGCGGATGTGCGACAGGTCGACCAGGGAGTGCAGGTGTTCGGCGTACTCCGCGAGCATGTCCCGCCGGGTGACGGTGCCTTGGGGTTTGTCGGAGGCGGGTGCGCCGCCACTGTCCGTCCACCGCTCCACCAGGGTGCGGATCTCGGCCAGCCCGGTCTCCTCGCCCACCGGCGCCGCACCCGCCCGGCACATCTTGATGCCGTTGTAACGGGCGGGGTTGTGGCTGGCGGTGAACATCGCACCGGGCAGGCCGAGTTTGCCGCTGGCGAAGTACAGCTCGTCGGTCGAACACAGGCCGATCTCGGTGACGTCGGCGCCCTGCCCGGCCGCGCCCCGGCCGAACGCCCGGACGAGGCCGGGCGAGGAGGGCCGCATGTCGTGCCCGACGACGAGCGCCGAAGCGCCGGTGACATGGACGAAGGCGGCGCCGAACAGCTCGGCTGTCGCCTCGTCCCACTGGTCCGGCACCACACCGCGCACGTCGTACGCCTTCACGATCTGAGACAGATCAGCCACGGCCAGCCTCTCCTGGGTCGTCGGTCGTAAACGGTCCCAAATCTACCCGCGGCACGGAAGGGCGCCGTGCGGCAGCGCGGTGCGCTACGGCTCCGGGGACCGCAGGACCCTCAGATGGCCGCGCCGGGCGACCTCCGTCGCGTCGGCCTCGCCCGCCTCGGGCCCGCCCCGCCGGTCGCGCGGGGTCGGGTCCCGCGGGTCGGGGCGCGGTGTCCGGGCCGCCTCGCGCACGGCATCGGCCAGGGCTTCCAGATCGTCGCCGCTGGGGCGGGCGGCGGCGGTGTCGACGGCGAGCCGGACGACCTCCCAGCCGCGGGGTGCGGTGAGCCGCTCGGAGTGCTCGGCGCACAGGTCGTAGCAGTGCGGCTCGGCGTAGGTGGCGAGGGGGCCCAGGACGGCGGTGGAGTCCGCGTAGACGTACGTCAGCGTCGCGACGGCGGGACGACCGCAAGCGGTGCGCGAACAGCGACGTACAGGGCTCACAGCGTTGGACCGTACCGCACTCTTGAGCGGGCTGCGACGACTCGCCAGGACGTCACCCTGCCGTGTCGTCCGGGTTCTCCGGAAACGTCTGATCTGCTGAAAGGCAGACCGAGAGGCCCGGCGCCCCCGCCCCCGATCGCCCCGCGCAGCCGGCGGGCGCGCACGCCCCGGGCTCCGCACCTGGTCATGACCGGTTCCCGTGCCCACGCCGCCGGAACGGCGTCCGCCCCGGCGGCGTGGGCGCGGCGCCGCCGTCCGCCGAAGCGGGCCCGCGCGGCCCGCACCCGCCCGTCGCGCCCCGCGCGGGCCCCGCGGCGGGCTACGCTCGGGGGCGATGGACAGCCCCGTACCGCCGCGCCGGGCCGACTCCCGGCCGCGCCGCCGAGACCGCCACGGCCGCGGCATGCGCGGCCCCGTCGCCCCTCCCCAAGTACCGCTCGCCATCAGCCGGGCAGAGGCGTTCGACGACCTGGTGCGCGACTCGGTGACCCGCCTGGAGCGGCACTGGCCGCAACTGGCCGGTGTCGAGTTCGCCGTCCAGGAGGTGCCGCGGTCGGACAACGGGGAGGTGCGCGAGGGCGACGACGCCGTGCCGCTGGGCCGGGTCACCGAGGGCGGCGGCGAGCATCCGGACCGCGTGATCGTCTTCCGGCGCCCGGTGGAGATCCGCAGCCGCAGCAGGGACGAGCGGGCCCTCCTGGTGCACGAGGTGGTGGTCGAGCAGGTGGCCGAACTGCTGGGCCTGGAACCCGAGTCGGTGGACCCCCGCTACGGCCAGGACTAGGCGCCCCGCTGTGGCCGGGACCAGACATCCCGGCGGGAGCGGACGGTCCGGTCCCCGTCCGCTCCGTCCGCTCACTCGTCGTCGTTGAGCACCGACAGGTCCTGGGCCGACTCCGGTACGGCGACCGTGCTCCGGTCGTCGGGGAGCGTCTGCACCGTGAACCCGGGGACGCCGGACTGCTCCTGCTCCAACGTGCGGGAGGCGTAGACCGGGCCGCCCGAGAGGCGCTCCACCGTCATCGCGTAGCCGCCCTTGCCGTCCGCGGGACGGGGTGGCGCGAACGCCTTGGTGGTGTGCGCCTTGAGCGTGACGGTGGTGCTCTTGGGGCTGCCGCCGCCGCTGCCCGGCGACGCGGTCACCCGCACCTTCGCGCCGCCCTCCGGAGCGGCCAGCGCCAGGGTGGTTCCGCTCGCGGTGTTGCCGGCGGCGGTGGCCCGCTTCTGGACCGGTGCCGTCGCCGGGATGAACGCCGTCTCCTGCTTGCTCCCCTTGCCGCGCAGCACCCGCGCCGCGGCCACCACGTCGGGGGCGTCGTCGCCGTCCTCGGCCGGGGAGAGCACCAGCGACCCGGCCTCGCCCTTGATCAGGCCCTTGAGGTCGACGGTGGTGACCATGCCCGCCTTCACGTGCAGGGACTCGTGCCCGGCCGGGCTGATCCGCCCGGACTTGCCCGCGAGTTGCACTTTCAGGTCCGCGTCCGCGCCGCCGGGGGCGAGCACCGAGAGCCGGACCGCCGTCGCGTCCTCGGGGATGCCCGGCAGCACCTGGCCGGGCCCCGGGTCGGCGGCGGGCGCCAGCCAGTCACCGCCCAGCTTGCGGTCCGAGGACTGGATCTGGGCGCCCACCCGGCCGGACCGCGCGATCACGTGCAGCGTCACATTGGTGACCGGTTCGGGGGTCAGGGTGGACAGCAGCACGGGAACGGTGGCGTGCGGCGGGACGGTGATCCCCTCGCCGCTGCCCTGCCCGGCCTTCTCCTTGCCCTCCTTGCCGTACAGCTCCAGGTCGACGACCGCGGGGGTGCTGTCCGGGTTGGTGAGGTGGACATAGTCCTGCCGGCCCTCGGCCGTGCCGGCACCCGGGAACCAGAACGAGGTGTCCGGCACCGAGCAGGACGTGCCCTGCAGGCCGCGCCCCGCTCCGGCGGCGACGGTCGTCGTCTGCTGCACCGTCCAGCCCGGTGCGAAGGGGCCGTCGGCGGTGCCGGTCAGCGCGGGTGCCCCGGAGTCGTCCGTCTCGGCCGCGACGGGGGTGCCGGGGCTGCTGAGGGAGAGGAAGGGCTTGCCGTTCCCCTTCCCGGCGGCGTCCCCGCCTCCCGCACCCTCCTCGGGGTTCTTGTCCTTGCCGTCGTCCTCGTTCTTGTCCTTGTCCTTGTCGGATTCCTCGGAGTCGGACTTGCCGCCGGACTTGCCGCCGCTGTCGTCCTTGCCGTCCCCGGGGTCCTGGGGGTCGACGCGCTCGGCCGCATACAGGGCCGCGCTGCCCTTCTTGCCGGGACCGCCCTTGGGCGTGAACGCCTCGTAGGCGGTCTCCGCGACATCGGACGTGCTCGGGGACGGGCAGACCAGCGTCGAGCGCTCGACCGGCTTGCGGGCCGCCGTCCCGACGCTCTCGGCACTGCTCGCCGCCTCCTGGGGGGCGGTGAGCGCGGCGACGCCGGTGACCGCGGCGAGCGCGACGGCGACCGCTCCGACGCTGAGGACTGTCCGGTTCACTGCTGCTCGCTCCCGTCGCCGTTGCCGTACCTGCTGTCGTAGCCGTGCGCGCCCGTCCCGTCGTGGCCCTGCGGGTGGTCGTACGGCGCGGCGTACTGCTGGGCCGCGTACTGCTGGGCCTGCCATTCCTCGTAGGACTGCTGCGGGTAGGCGTCGTAGCCGGACCGGCTGCCGTAGTACTGCTGCTCCTGGTGCCCCTGGCCGTAGGACTGCTGCGGGACCTGGCCGTAGGGGGCCGCGCCGTAGGCGTCGTAGGGGGATTGCTCGTACGGAGCGGGCTGTCCGTAGCCCGGGTCCGCGTACGGGGACTGCTGCGGCACGTAGGGCTGCTGCTGTCCGTAGGGGTCGTACTCCGGCTGCTCGGGCATCGGCTGCTGACCGTACGGGTCGTACTCCGGCTGCTCCGGCATCGGCTGCTGCTGCGGATCCTGCGGCGGCGCCGGTTCGGGCGGCACCGGGTGTTGCTCCTGCGCGGGCTGCGCGGGGTGCGTCTGGGCGGCCTCGGCGGCGGCGCGGAGCCTGCGGGCCCTGCGGCCCTCTCCCGCCGCCGACGGATCCGGCGCCGCGGGCTCGGTCTCGGGCAGGTCGTCGTCCACGTCCCGGCGTCGGCCCGGCAGTGCCAGGACGACGACGACCAGCAGGAGGAAGCCCTGTGCCCACACCCACGCGGTGTGCGAGAGGGGCGTCCGGTAGTCGAGCTCCAGCTTGCCGCCCTCGGTCGGCAGTTCGAAGCCCTGCGCCCAGCCGTCCACCGTGACGCTCTTGAGCGGGCTGCCGTCGAGGGTGGCCTCCCAGCCGTCGGCGGCGCGGTCCGCGAGCCGCAGCACCCGCCCGGAGGGACCGGACGGCAGCGTCGCGTGCGAGGCCACCGGACCGGCCGGAACGGCCACCGGCGCCGTCACCGCGCCGCCCGCGCCGTTCTCCGGGCCGCCCGGGACGATCGAGACGCGCGACACCTGGCGGTCGACGCGCCACAGCGCACTGCCGTCCTCCTGGCTGAGCCGGGTCAGTCCGGGCGTGGCGTCCAGGGTGCGGCTCACCCGGCGCGAGGCGCCGTCGCGCAGCAGCACGTACCGGACCGCGTAGCCGCCCAGTTGGCTGGTCTGGTCGGCGCCGGACCCGGCCACGAGGTTGGAGACCACTCCGTCCAGGCGTCCGTCGTCGCCCTCGGCCGCCGCCAGATCGGCGTCGCCCAGCCGGGCGCCCGCACCGCGGGTGAGCGTGTAGGTGACACCCGTGGCGCCCTCGGGCTGGTCGAGGACCAGGGTGCGGGCCTGGTCGCTGGTGGTGCTCTCCTCGGCGACGAACGCGGGCACCTGCACCGGGTCGCGCCGGGAGAGCGGGCCGTCGGCGCCGCGCAGCATCCATCCCCCGGCGGCGACCAGCGGGGCGAGCACGCAGGCCGCGGCGACCAGGGCGGCGGCGGGCTGGCGCCAGCCGAAGCTCTGCGCCGCCACCCGCTCCTTGGCGCCCTCGGCACCGACCGCGGCGGCGCACAGCAGCGCGAGCCCGTAGACGAGGGTGGCGGGACCGGCCCAGGCGGAGCCGTTGGACAGCGCCGCCGCCAGCAGTCCGGCCAGCGCGGCGGCCCACGCGGCGGACACGGCGAGCCGCCGCTCGCTGCGCAGCAGGGCCGCGAGCCCGGCCAGGACGAGGCCGACGAGGAACAGCGCGTCCGTGGTCCCCGGGCCGCCCGGGGAGAGGGCCAGCAGGTCGACGGCGGAGGCCGCGCCGGTGCCGTACTCCAGACCGGCCTCGCCCAGGAACCGCGCGGGGCTGGTGAACAGCGTCAGCGACCACGGCGCGAGCAGCACCAGCGGCGTCACCAGGACGGCGGCCAGCCGGGCGAGGAGCGCGCCGAGCGAGGCGCCGTCCGCGCGGCGCACGGCGAGCACCGCGAGCGCCAGCACGGCGGCGATCAGCCACACGACGGGGGTGAACGCGGTGGTGAACGTCAACAGCAGCGCGTAGGCCCAGGCCGCGCGCCAGCCGCCCCTGCCGCGCAGTCCGCTCGCCGCCACGGCGGCCCGCGCCAGCAGCGGCAGCAGTACGGCGAGCACGGCGGTGCCGATGCGGCCCTGGGCGAGCGCGCCGGTGGCGGCCGGCAGGAAGGCGTAGGCGACGCTTCCCCAGGCGCGCACCAGTCGGGAGTCGACCAGGGGGCGGGAGGCGAAGTAGGCGGTGACACCGGCGAGCGGGACCGAGCAGACCAGCAGCAGGGTCAGCGCGAACCCGGTGCTGCCGAACAGCAAGGTGGCGAAGGTGGCCAGGACGGCGAGATAGGGGGGAGCCGAGACGGTGCCGCCGGTTCCCACCGGATGCCATCCCTCGGCGTAGCGCGCCCACAGCTCCGCGACCCCGTCGGGCGCGGGCAGCAGCGCACCGCCCGCCAGTGCGCCGCCGCCCAGCAGCGCCCGGCAGGCCACCAGGGAGACGACCAGCAGGACGGCGAACAGGACGGGCCCGGGCTGCTGCCCGAGCCGCTTGAGCCGCGCGAACTGTTCGACCTCCAGGAAGTCCGCGTCCTCGTCCCCGGGGCCCGTCTCGGCGGCGCCGTGCCGGCCCGCGGCGGAGGAGTCCGGTTCGGAGCGTCCGGGAAGGCTGCTGGTGGCCTGTTCGAGAGTGGCCCGCAGGGTGGCGCCGGGGGGCGGGAAGAGCGGCCGCAGCTCCTTGTGCGGGACGGCGGGCCTGCCCCGTCGCCGGCGCGCCGTCAGGATGCGGCCACCGCGCAGCAGGGTGCCGGAGAGGCCGGTGATCTCGTCCAGGGCCTGGCCGGGCACCTTGCCGATGAGGTAGCCGAGGGTGCGCAGCACGGTGCCGACGACCAGGCGCAGCAGCACCCACGGCAGCAGGGAACCGGGCACGTTGGCGAGCAGGGTGTAGACGGCCCCCGCCTTGTCCACGCGGTGCGGGCTGGCGCCGTTGCTGGAGCGCCCCACGCAGTCGACCGGGCGGCGTTCCCGGGAGGCGGCCTCGGCGTGCCGCAGCACGGCGTCCGGGACGGTCAGCACCCGGTGCCCGGCGGACTGGGCGCGCCAGCACAGGTCGACGTCGTCACGCATCAGGGGCAGCCGGCGGTCGAACCCGCCGAGCTGGTCGAAGACGTCGCGGCGGATGAGCATGCCGGCGGTGGAGACGGCCAGCACGGGGCGCACCTGGTCGTGTTGGCCCTGGTCCTGCTCGCGACGCTCGATGCCGGTCCAGCGCCGTCCGCTGTGCGCGATGGAGACCCCGGCCTCCAGGAGCTGGCGTTTGTCGTACCAGCTGCGGAGTTTGGGGCCGGCGATGCCGACGGACGGATCCGCGTCGACGACCCGCAGGAGCTCGGCCAGGGCGTCCGGCTCGGGGGCGCAGTCGTCGTGCAGCAACCACAGCCACTCCACGGGCTCGCCGTGGGGCAGCTCGGGCAGGTCGTAGGCGTCGTCGCGCCAGGTGCGGTTGACCGGGTCCCAGCCGCTGGGCCGCTTGAGGTACGGCAGGTCCTCGGGGGTGAGCCGGCGCGCGGTGCGGGCGGCCTCCTCGACGGCGGTGCCGAACCCGGTGCGCCGCGCCATGTGCAGGACGCGCTCGGCGCCGAGCGCGTCGGTCAGCAGCCGGGCGGTGTCGTCCGCGCTGCCGGTGTCGGCCGCGATGATGTTCTGCACGGGGCGGTTCTGCTCCAGCAGCCCGCTCAGCGCGCGGGGCAGCCAGCGGGCGCCGTCGTGGGCGACGAGGACGGCGGTGACGACGTGCCGGGGGGACTCGGGCGGCTCCAAGGGGGCCAACCCTGCTGCGGCCGCCTCGTAGTGGGCCGCCATGTGACTGTGCACGGACATCGAGGTAGGGGCCCTCCCCGGGGTGCCGGGGCCTCGCGGCGGTGCCGCGGTGTGGCTGCAAGCCCCCGGAAGACGCGTATCGGAGCGGTGAGCGCACGCCCTTGCCAGGGTGGTGTGCGTCGTGGACGGCCCCACACTAACGGCTCACCCTCACGCGCCCGGCGCCTCCGGGCAACTGCCCGGGTCCGGCTGCTGGTTGCCCGGCGCGAGCGGTGCGCGGGCCCGGCCCGGTCGCCCGGGTCCTTCCTGGGTGCGGCTGTTCGACGGTCCGGCGCGCGGCCGGGTCAGACAGCGGCCTTCTTCAGTCGGCGCCGTTCACGCTCGGACAGGCCGCCCCAAATACCGAAACGCTCGTCATTGGCGAGGGCGTATTCGAGGCATTCGGAGCGGACTTCACACGCGAGGCAGACCTTTTTCGCTTCGCGGGTGGATCCGCCCTTCTCGGGGAAGAACGACTCCGGGTCGGTCTGCGCGCACAGGGCGCGCTCCTGCCAACCCAGCTCCTCGTCCGCCTCTTCGACCAGCAGTTGTTGGAACAGCTCGGTCATGTGCGCCCCTCGATCCGTCTCTTCGACCCCGTGATGCTGTCGTTATCGAACCCTCATGAACGACACGAGTGAAATTACAAGTGTGCCGATCCGGGGCAGTCAAGCCGAGATCTGCTATTGAGCCCGTTATTCACCCGGCGGAACCAAGCTTTCGCAGTAAGTGTTCAAATCACTACGAAATATGACACTCGTGCCCGGAGTCGGAGTGTTTTCCCGACTCCTGTATTCAGAACGCGATGACCTGCGGTCACGTTCCGCACCAACCCTCGGATGGCCCTGATCACACTCTGATCACGAAGGCGCAACGGCGTGCAGGCACGGCTACTGCGCCAGGTCTCCCGCGCGGGCGGGCGCAAACCTTTCGCCGACCGAAGGAGCCGGAAGGGGTGAAACATTCGCCACAAACGCGACAACAGGTTGACACCTGGGGCACGGGGGCGCTGTTCTGGAGCGCATGGCAGTGACCTCTGAGACCCGTACGACCCGTGGCGCCCCCGCCATGCGGTCTGCCGGAGGTGCGTCCGCGCTCCTCCGTGCCGCCTCTCATGTCCTGGAGCCGCACCGCTGTCGCTGTCCGCGCGGCTGCCACACGCCCTGTCGCTGAGCTGTCGCTGAGGTCGGCTGCACGCTGATCCGGGCGCCCGCGCCCCCGCCGGGCAGCCGCTCCGGCGGAGCGCCCTCACCTCCTCCGCACGCCCCGCGCGCCCTGTCGCGCCCCTCCCCCGCCGCCCCGGCTCCCACCCGGTGCGGCTCCGCTCGCCGCCCGGTTCCGGCCGGCCCCGCACAAAGGCACTTCCGCACGTGAACAGCGACCTCGAAATCGCCGGCGATCCGCTCGCCGTCCCCCATCTGCTCCCCGCTCCCCCGGCGCACCCGGCCACCGTCGCGGACTTCGCCGGGCTGATCGGCGCACTGGCCGCCGACCGGGCCGCCTGGGCGCCGCTGGTGCGCTACGACCCGACCCTGCGCTGGTACCACCGGCTGCGCACCGGCCCCGGCTACGAGATGTGGCTGCTGAGCTGGCTGCCAGGGCAGGGCAGCGGCCGGCACGACCACGGGCGCTCGTCCGGCGTGTTCGGCGTGCTCGCGGGCGAGCTGACCGAACACGGATACGGCACGACCGGGGGCGGACGCGGCACGAGTGGCACGACCGGACACGGCACCCGGGTACTCGACACCGGCGCGGTGCGCGTCTTCGCGCCCGGATATGTGCACGAAGTGGTCAACGACGGACTGGAACCCGTCGTGAGTGCGCACATCTACGCTCCCGGACTGACCGAGATGCCCCAGCACTGCTCCAGCGGCCCCGGCGCCGTACGGAACCCGGCGCAGGAGTCGCCGGCCTGACACCGGGTAGGCGGCGCTCCGGCACCGGGCGGGGCACCTGATGTCGGGTGCGGGCACCGGGCTGCGAGACTGGTGCCCATGCAGCGCATTGTGGTTCTGGCCGGGGGCATCGGCGGTGCCCGTTTCCTGCACGGGCTCCGGTCCGCGGTGCCCGACGCGGAGATCACCGTCGTCGGCAACACCGGTGACGACATCCATCTGTTCGGCCTGAAGGTCTGTCCCGACCTCGACACCGTGATGTACACCCTGGGCGGCGGCATCCACGAGGAACAGGGCTGGGGACGGGCCGGCGAGACCTTCGCGGTGAAAGAGGAGCTGGCCGCCTACGGCGCGGGCCCCGAGTGGTTCGGGCTGGGTGACCGGGACTTCGCCACCCACATCGTCCGCACCCAGATGATCTCCGCGGGCTATCCGCTCAGCGCCGTCACCGAGGCGCTGTGCGCCCGCTGGCAGCCGGGGGTCAGGCTGCTGCCGATGACGGACGACCGGGTCGAGACCCATGTGCTGATCGACGACCCGGACGCCGGGGACTCCGGCCGGGGCGAGGACGGCGGGGACGGCACGGCCGGACGCAAGGCGGTGCACTTCCAGGAGTACTGGGTGCGGTTGCGGGCCTCCGTGGACGCGCACGCCGTGGTACCCGTCGGCGCCGACGCCGCCAAACCCGCACCGGGCGTGCTGGAGGCCGTCGCCGCGGCGGACACGGTCATCTTCCCGCCCTCCAACCCCGTCGTCAGCGTGGGCACGATCCTGGCCGTCCCCGGCATCCGGGAGGCGATCGCGGACGCCGGGGTACCGGTCGTCGGCCTCTCGCCCATCGTCGGGAACGCCCCCGTGCGCGGCATGGCGGACAAGGTGCTGGCCGCCGTGGGGGTCGAGACCACGGCGGCGGCCGTCGCCGCGCACTACGGCTCGGGGCTGCTGGACGGCTGGCTCGTCGACACCGCGGACGCCGACGCCGTGGCGGCCGTCGAGGACGCGGGCATCCGCTGCCGCGCCGTGCCGCTGCTGATGCGCGACGAGGAGACCACCGCGGAGATGGCCCGGCAGGCGCTGGCGCTGGCGGAGGAGGTGCGCGCGTGACGGCGGTGACGACCGGGGCACCCGGACAGGAGCGGTACCCGCGGGCCACGGCACCCGCGGAGGCCGCCGAGCCGGCGGACCGGGAGCGCAGCGGGCCCGGCACCTCCTACGAGGTGTGGGCGCTGCCCGGCATCCCGGACGTGCGCCCCGGCGACGACCTGGTCCGGCTCCTGGTCGACGCGGCGGCCGCACCCGGTGGGCGGGGGCTGGCGGACGGCGACGTGCTCGTCGTCACCTCGAAGATCGTGAGCAAGGCCGAGGGCCGCATCGTCCGGGCCGACGACCGCGAGGCCGCCATCGACGCGGAGACCGTGCGGGTCGTCGCACGGCGCGGCCCGGCCCGGATCGTGGAGTCCCGGCACGGCTTCGTGATGGCCGCGGCCGGGGTCGACGCCTCCAACACCCCGAAGGGAACCGTGCTGCTGCTGCCCGAGGACCCGGACGCGACGGCCCGGCAGCTGCGGGACGGGGTGCGGGAGGCGCTGGGGGTCACCGTCGGCGTCGTCGTCACCGACACCTTCGGGCGGCCCTGGCGCGAGGGCCAGACCGACGTGGCGATCGGCGCGGCCGGGGTGCGGGTCCTGGAGGACCTGCGCGGCGGCGTCGACATGTACGGCAACCCGCTGGGCGTGACCGTCACCGCCGTCGGCGACGAACTGGCGGGAGCGGGCGAACTGGTCAAGCGCAAGGCGAGCGGGCTGCCGGTCGCGGTGGTGCGCGGACTGGCCCACCACGTGCGGCCAGCGCCCGGCAGCAGCGCGCAGCCCGCCACCGGGTCACCCGAGACACCCGAGGACGAGGCGACGGCCCGCGCACTGGTCCGCGACGCGGCCGCCGACATGTTCCGGCTGGGCACCTCGGAGGCCGTGCGCGAGGCGGTGACGCTGCGCCGCACCGTACGGGAGTTCACCACGGAGCCGGTGGACGGGCAGGCCGTGCGGCGCGCGGTCGCCGCCGCCGTGACCGCGCCGGCTCCGCACCACACCACCCCGTGGCGGTTCGTCCTGCTGGAGAGCGCCGAGTCCCGGACCCGGCTGCTGGACGCCATGCGGGACGCCTGGATCGCCGACCTGCGCGGCGACGGGAAGAGCGAGGAGAGCATCGCCAAGCGCGTCAAGCGCGGCGACGTGCTGCGCAACGCGCCCTGCCTGGCGGTGCCCTGCCTGGTGATGGACGGCTCGCACACCTACCCGGACGCGCGGCGGAACGCCGCCGAGCGGGAGATGTTCGTCGTCGCGACGGGCGCCGGCATCCAGAACTTCCTCGTCGCACTGGCCGGGGAGCAACTGGGGTCCGCGTGGATCTCCTCCACGATGTTCTGCCGGGAGGTGGTGCGCGAGGTGCTGGACCTGCCCGCGGGGTGGGACCCGATGGGCGCGGTCGCCATCGGCCATCCGGCGGCCCCACCCCGGGAGCGCCCGCCGCGCTCCGCGGCCGATTTCGTCGTCGAGCGGTGAACCCCCGCTGAGGACCGACCCGTGCGGTGCCGTCGGTAGCGGTGCCGTCGGTTCGCCCGCGCGCCCTACAGCGGCGCTATGTTCCCCACCGGGAAGCGGGGAGCGCGGCGCGGCATCCGCGGGCCGCCCAGCAGGATGAGCCGGCTGGCGCGGTGCCGCTGCCCCTCGTAGGGGGCCAGGAGTTCCAGCATGCCATCGTCGTCGGTGCCGCGGGCGCCGGTGAGGGCGTAGCCGATCTGGCCCGGCAGGTGCAGATCCCCCACCGTGACGGCGTCGGGTTCCCCGTTCGAGCGTTGCAGGACCTCGGCGGCCGTCCAGGGGCCGATGCCCGGAATGGCCTGGAGCCGGGCCAGTGCCGCGTCCAGACCCAGGTGGGCCGCCTCCTCCATCCGGCCGGCCCGCTGGAGGGCGCGCAGCACGGCGGCGGAGCGCTTCTGGTCGACCCCGGCACGGTGCCACTCCCAGGAGGGGATGCGCAGCCAGTCGCGCGGGTGGGGCATCACCCACAGGTGCGGATGCGGCCCCGGGGCGCGCTCGCCGAATCTGCGGACCAGCAGCCGCCAGGCGCGGTACGCCTCCTCGGCGGTGACCTTCTGCTCCAGTACGGAGGGGATCAGCGACTCCAGCACCCGCCCCGTGCGGACGAGCCGCAGCCCGGGGTGACGCCGGTGCGCCTCCCGCGCGACATCGTGGTGCGGGACGAAGGCCGCCGGGTCGTCCTCCGCGCCGAGCAGCGCGGGCAGCCCGTCCAGCAGCCACCCGGCCCCCGGCCCCCACGCCTCGGCGCACACGGCGCCGCCGTCGGCTTCCCGCCGACGGGACAGCCGCAGTGTCGCCGGGCCGTCGGGAGTGCGGGTGCCGCGCCAGACCGCACCGTCCTCGGTGCGGTACGTCGGGTCGTACGGGCCTCGGCGCAGCACGCGCAGGCTGCCGTGCAGGTCGTACGGGCCCGGCGGGGTCCAGGAGCGGGTGAGTGACACGGGCAGCAAGACTACGGCCCGGCACCGACAGCCCGACCGGGCGGCGCCCGGACGGGACCTCCCGGCCCACTGCTTGGAAAGAAGCGCGGGGAGACCCGGGAGGCCGGGAGCGCCGGGTGGCGGGCCGCGGCTACTGGTCCGAGGAGAAGCGGACCGCCCCGGCCGGTATCCGGGCGTCGCACCACACCCGGATGCCGCCGCGCAGTTCGTTGCCCTCGCCGACGACGGCTCCGTCACCGATGACGGCGCCGTCCAGCACGGTGTCGGCGCCGATGCGGGCGCCCGCGCCGATCAGCGAGTCGCGGATCCGGGCGCCGGGCGCCACCACCGCGCCGTCCAGCAGGGCGCTGCCGTCGATCCGGGCGCCGGAGCCGACCGCGGCACCCGCTCCGGCGACGGTGCCGCCGGTCAGCTTGGCGTCCTGCGCCACGTCGGCGCTCTCCAGGATCAGCCGCTCCCCGCACCGGCCGGGTACGGCGGGCGAGGGCGCGCGGCCCAGCACGAGATCGGCGGAACCGCGGACGAACGACTCGGGGGTGCCCAGGTCGAGCCAGTAGGTCGAGTCGACCATGCCGTGCAGCGTCGCCCCGGCGGACAGCAGCCCGGGGAAGGTCTCGCGCTCCACCGAGACGGGGCGTTCCGCGGGGATGGTGTCGATGACCGAGCGGGTGAACACGTAGGCACCCGCGTTGATCTGGTCGGTGACGATCTCCTCGGGCGTCTGCGGCTTCTCCAGGAAGGCCGTCACGCGTCCCGAGCCGTCCGTGGGGACGAGCCCGAAGGCCCGCGGGTCGGTCACCCGGGTCAGATGCAGCGAGACGTCGGCCGCGGCCCGGGAGTGCTCGTCGACCAGGGCGCGGATGTCGAGACCGGAGAGGATGTCGCCGTTGAAGACGAGTACCGGCTCGTCGGGGCCCGAGTGCAGCCGGGAGGCGACGTTGCGGATGGCGCCGCCGGTGCCCAGCGGCTCCTCCTCGGTGACGTACTCCAGGTGCAGGCCCAGTTGGGATCCGTCGCCGAAGTACGGCTCGAAGACCTCGGCGAGGTAGGAGGTGGCCATCACCACGTGGTCGACGCCCGCGGCGCGGGCCCGGGCCAGCTGGTGGCTGAGGAAGGGCACACCCGCGGCGGGGACCATGGGCTTGGGGGTGTTCACCGTGAGCGGACGCAGCCGGGTGCCCTTGCCCCCGACCAGAAGGATCGCTTCTGTCACCTGTTGTCTCTGCTTCCTGCCGGGGTCCGCCGACCGCCCTTCGGGTGGCCGGCGGACAGTCTATGCAGACGCGTGCGGACGCGTGGGCGGCCCGGTACGGCCGTCCCCGGCAGACGCGGCCGGAGGCCCGGCGGTTGCTCCGCTCCGCCGGAGCACCGCGGTCCGGCACCCCGGCCCGGTGGACCGGCGCCGGGTCAGCGGCCCTGCAGCCGGGCCGCCGCGCTGCGGATGTCGCCGAGCTTCGCGTAGAGCCGGTCGCCGGGGCACTCGGTGACGAACCCGTCCCGGTGCCCGGAAACGGTGTGGAAGTGGACCTTCCGCCCCTTCTTGAACTTGCCGCCGCCTGACGTCAGCCAGGTCTTGCCGGCCGGGTCGGCACCGAAGAGCCCCAGCTTCCACGCGGTGAGCCGGGCGAGCGCGTCCACGGCGCGCTCGGAGGGCTCCTGCTTGCCGTAGGAGCCGAGGACCGCGATGCCCGTGCTGTCGGTGTTGAACCCGTAGGTGTGGGCTCCCATCACCGGCTTGGCCACGCCCCCGGCCCGCCCCTCGTAGACGGTTCCGCACTTGTCCACGAGGAAGTTGTAGCCGATGTCCCGCCATTTGCTGCTCTTGACGTGGTAGCGGTACATCGCGCGGATGATGGAGGGCGCCTGGTCGCACGCGTAGTCGTTGGTCATGGCCGTGTGGTGCACGAAGGCGGCCTTGACCGTGTTGGTGTAGCGGAACTCCGCCTCCCGCAGCTTCTCGTCGGCGCCCCAGCCCGCGCGGGTCACAATGCGCGGGCGGGGCCCGGCGAACGACCCGGCTTCCGGGTACTGGGAGCGGGTCGCCTCCCGGGAGAGGGCAGGCAGCACCCCGCCGCCGGCGCCCGCTGCGGAGTCCGCCTCCGCGGGCCCCGCTCCCGCGGCACCGCCCCCGGCCCCCTCCGCCGCCGCACCTGCCGCCGCGCTGTCCCGATGACCGCCCGCCGGCTCCTCCGCCGGACCGGGAGCCGCGGGCCGACCGGAGGCCGCGGACTGGCCGGAGGCCGCGGGCCGGCCTGGGGAAGCGGACTGACCGGGGACCGCGGACTGGTCCGGCTGCCTGCCCTGGTCCGGACTGGCCGGGCTCGGGTCGGGGCCCGGGTCGACGAGTTCCAGGCGGAGTCCGTGGGGCAGCGACCCACCGTGGTCCGCGCGCTCGGGCAGCACCCGGGCCTCGACGCCGTCGGAGGTGCCGACCCAGAGCGGAGCCGTGGCGCCGCGGGCCGGTCCGCGGGCGCCGCCACGCCGGGCGTCGACGGGATGGTTCTCCAGGTGCCGCCACGCCGACCAGTGCCCGGAGTCCGCGTCGCGGGTGCGGACCTGCACCCGCCCGCGCAGCGGGGTGCCGGCCCCGTCCCAGACCACGCCCAGCAGGGAGTACGGGCGGACGGCGCGGGCCGGGACTCGCACGACGGCTTCGGGTGATTCCGCCGCGCGGGCGCCGGAATCCCCCTCGGAGGACGCGTCGAAGGAGAGCGACTGGGTGCGGCCCGGGATCGCGGACCTGGCGGAGGCGGAGGACCCGGAGGACTCGGAAGCCGCGGAGGACTCGGAAGCCGCGGAGGACTCGGGCGCCTTGGCGGAGGAGAACGGGGACGCCGGGGCCGCCGTGGCGAGGGGGGCGAGGGGCAGCAGCAGCGCCGCCGCACTCACGACACCGACCGTTTGAACACGATTCGCACGCATACTTCAGATCATGGACATATATGATCATTCCCGTCCATTGACGCACCGCCAGTTGGGCGCCCGCGTACGCTTGCAGGAATGAACGCCTCCGACCGCACCCCAGCCGAGCTGCTGCGGACCGCCCTCTCCGCCGACCCGGCACGCCCCCTGCTGACCTACTACGACGACGCCACCGGCGAGCGCGTCGAGCTCTCGGTGGCGACCTTCGCCAACTGGGTGGCGAAGACCGCGAACCTGCTCCAGGACGAGCTCTCGGCCGAACCCGGGGACCGGCTCGCGCTGCTGCTCCCGGCGCACTGGCAGACAGCGGTCTGGCTGCTGGCCTGTTCCTCGGTGGGGGTCGTGGCCGACCTCGGCGGCGACGCCGCCCGTGCCGACCTGGTGGTGACAGGACCGGACACCCTGGAGGCGGCTCGCGGCTGCTCCGGGGAGCGGGTGGCACTCGGCCTGCGCCCCATGGGCGGGCGCTTCCCCCAGCCGCCGGAGGGGTTCGCCGACTACGCGGTGGAGGTGCCGGGCCAGGGCGACCACTTCGCCCCGTACGCACCCGTGGACGCGGACGCCGCGAGCCTGGCGCTGCCCGACGGCGGCGAGCTGACGGGCGCGCAGGTCGTGGAGCGCGCCCGGGCGGACGCCGCCGCGCGGGGGCTGGAGCCCGGCGCCCGGCTGCTGTCCACGCTGCCGTGGGACGGCTGGGACGGACTCAGCGCGGGACTGCTGGCACCGCTGGCCGTGGGCGGATCGGTGGTACTCGCACCCCGCGCAGGGCAGCTGGACGCCGCCGCCCGCCGGCAGCGCGTGGAAGACGAGCGGGTGACGCACACCGCCGACTGAACTCCCGGCCGGGCCCCTCCCGGGACACCTGAGCCGGATGGTCCGTACAACCTTGCGAGTGATTCGAGCGTCTGTCTTCATGACCGGCGCACCCTTGCGGGCGTACGCCTTACTCCGCGTGCGCCGGTGTCGCCGCCACCCGAGGGATGAACACTCGTGACCGATCCGGGCACCACCGATGCCGATTCCGGCGCGTCCAGTACGGCTTCCGTCCGGACGCGCCCGCGCCGCTGGCCCCGCTGGGCGGCGCTGGGCGCCGCGGTGCTCGTCCTGGCCTCCGCGGCAACGGGCTGGTCCCTCTACCGGAAGCTGGACGGCAACATCCGCACCGACGCGGGCACCGCGCAGGCACTGGCGCCCTATGAGAAAGAGCGGCCCACGCCGGTGCGCGGCACCCAGGAGGCGCGCAACATCCTCGTCCTCGGCTCGGACAACCGCGGCGACGGGAACGGCGCCTACGGGCACGACGAGGGCAGCCAGCGCTCGGACACCGCGATCCTGCTGCACATAGCCGCCGACGGGCGCGGCGCGACGGGAATGTCGATACCGCGGGACCTGATGGTGGACATCCCCGACTGTCGGCAGCCGGACGGCTCCACCACCGCCCCGCAGTTCGCGCAGTTCAACTGGGCGTTCCAGCGGGGCGGCGCGGCCTGCACCATCCGCACGGTGGAGAAGCTGACCGGGATCCGTGTCGACCACCACCTGGTCGTGGACTTCAACGGCTTCAAGAAGTTGGTGGACGCGGTGGACGGGGTGGAGGTCTGCCTGGCGGAGCCGGTGCACGACCGGGAGGCGAAGCTCGACCTGCCCGCCGGGCGGCAGACCCTCGCCGGGGAGGACGCGCTCGGCTACGTCCGCGCCCGGCACGGCCTGGGGAACGGCAGCGACACCCAGCGCATCGAGCGCCAGCAACGATTTCTGGGATCTCTGGTGAAGAAGGTGCGCAGCAAGGGAGTTCTGCTGAACCCCACACGCGCCTATCCCGTGCTGGATGCCGCGACCTCGTCACTGACCGCGGATTCCGGACTTGATTCCCTCTCCGAACTGTACGAACTGGTGCGGAGCGTACGCGATATCCCGGAAGACCACATCCGTTTCCTTACGGTGCCCCGGCAGTCGTACAAACTGGACATCAATCGGGATGAGCTGGTACAGCCCGCCGCCGACGAGCTCTTCACCAAGCTGCGCGAGGACAGCCCGGTGACCGTCGGCGGAGACGGACCGAAGGAGAAGGACGGAAAGGAGAAGGCGGACGGGTCGTACCGCGGGACGACGGCGGACCTGGACATCTGCGCGAACACAGCACGCTGAGATTGAGGCGAATTGACCGTTTCCGGCTGCACAGAACTTGTCACCGCCGTCGCTGGCCGCGGAACCTGCCGGATAGTGTGAGCGCTCCGGTCAGCCCCGGGGCGGCATCAGCAGCCGGTTCTATGGAGGACTTACGCAATCGTGGACGCGCAAGGCCGTGGGCACGCGGGGAATGTCGATCCCGCGGATCAGTGGGTGTTCAACCCGGACACCGGCAGCTACGAACTGCGACTGAACCCCGACGCCGACGACTCTCCCCGTCGGCCCGGTTCCCGCCGCACTTCCGCACCGCGCCAGAGAAGCGCCTCCCCGGACGAGAGCACGGACACACCCGCCGGCGACGGAAGGCGCTCCGAGGGCTCCGACGGGGACCGTCCGCGCTCCCGGACGGGTGAGGGCGGCGACGGCGCCGGGTCCCGCTCGGCGCGGCGGGCCGAGGCACGGCTGCCCGCCCAGCGGCGGGCCCGCGCCTCCGAGCGGACCGGTTCCGGCGAGGCACCGGGCAAGGGCGGCGGCCGGGGACGCCGGAAGGCCAAGCGCCAGCTCTCCCGGAAGCAGAAGGTGCTGCGCATCGGCGGCGGCACGGTCGGCCTGCTGATGGTCGCCGGCTGCGTCGGCGGCGTCGTCTGGTACCAGCGGCTCAACGGCAACATCAACAAGGTCGACGTCGGCAGGAACAACCCCGCGGTCAAGGACGGCCCGGTCAACATCCTGGTGATCGGCACCGACGCCCGCGAGGGCAAGGGCAACACGGGCTACGGCGACGCGGGAAGCGTCGGCCACGCCGACACCACCTTCCTCTTCCATGTGTCCGAGGACCGTTCCAACGCCACCGCGCTGTCCATCCCGCGCGACATGATCACCGACATCCCGGACTGCGAGATCAAGCAGGAGAACGGTTCCACCAAGGTCATCCGGGGGGACCAGAACGTCCGCTTCAACACCAGCCTCGGCCAGAAGGACAGGGACCCGACCTGCACCTGGAACACGGTCGAGGAGTTGGTCGGGGTGAAGATCGACCACTTCATGATGGCCGACTTCAATGCCGTCAAGGAGCTCTCGACAGCGGTCGGCGGCGTCGAGGTCTGCACCAAGAAGGCGATAAACGACCCCAAGTCGCATCTGAAGCTGACGGCGGGCAAGCACATCGTCCAGGGCGAGCAGGCGCTCGCGTTCGTCCGGACCCGGCACGCGGTGGGCTTCGGCAGCGACCTGGACCGGATCAAGCTGCAGCAGCAGTTCCTCAGCTCGATGATCCGCAAGATGAAGTCCGGGGACACCCTCAGCAGCCCCTCCAAGCTGTTCAAGCTGAGCGACGCCACGACCAAGGCTCTGACCGTGGACCCCGGCATCGGCAGCGTCAAGAAGCTGATGGCCCTGGCGAACGACCTCAAGCGGGTCAACATCAAGAACATCACCTTCGCGACGGTCCCGGTCGTCGACAACCCGAACAACAAGGCCACCGTTCTCCTGAACCAGAACAAGGCCAACCCGCTGTTCAGGATGGTCCAGGAGGACAAGTCCCTGACCGGGAAGAACAAGAAGAAGTCGGACAAGCCGAAGGTGGAGAAGGCCCCGGTATCCGAGGTCGACGTCTCCGTGCTCAACGGCGGCGGCCCCTCGGGGGCGGCGGCCGGGACGGTGGAGTGGCTGGTGAACAAGGGCGCGGGCAACGCGGTCTCGGGCGGCAACGCACCGCAGCAGCTCTCCAAGACGCGGCTGGAATTCGCCCCTTCCCAGGAGGGCGCGGCCGCCAGGCTGGCCGACATGCTGAAGCTGCCGGCCTCGGCCCTGAAGAAGACCGAGGGAGCGGGTCCCAGCATGAAGCTGACCCTCGGCAAGGACTTCACCGCCCCGGGCGAGTCGGTCGGAGCTCCCGACAAGGCACCGTCCGGGGTCGAAGAGGTCAACGCCAACGAGAAGAAGTGCGCGAAATGACGCAGACCCCTCCGGCAGGTCCCACCGGACGCCCGGGGGCAGCACAACATGAACATCCCTGGGAGGTCCCGTGCGGCACGACGACACCGACGGCGGCAGACAGACGCAGCGCGGCGCCCCCACCGCCGCCGACCGCGGTTGGGACGAGAGCCTGTACGGGGAGCCCCCGGCGGAGCCCGGCCCCCGCCCCGGGCGCGCCTCCGCCGCGTCCGCGCCCGGTACCGCACCCGGTGCCGGCGGCGGGCGGAGCGGACCGGACGGCGGCGGCCCCTCCGGAGCCGGCGGCGAGAGTCCGGCGGCGGTGAGCGGCGCCCCGCGGCGCAGCCGCGGCCGCCGGGTGCTGCGCTGGTCCGTGGCCGTCCTCTCGGTGCTCATACTCGCGACCGCGGCGGCGGGCTACTTCTACTACCAGCACCTCAACGGCAACCTGCACAAGGACGACCTCAACCTCGGGGACAGCAAGCTCCACCACTCGGACCCGAACGCCGCGGGGCAGACCCCGCTGAACATCCTGCTGCTGGGCTCCGACTCGCGGGCCTCCAAGGAGAACGTCCGGCTCGGCGGCTCCCGCGCCGACCGCGACCGGCCGCCGCTGGCGGACGTGCAGATGCTGCTGCACGTCTCCGCGAACCGCAGCAACATGTCCGTCGTCTCCATACCACGGGACACCAGGACGACGATTCCCAAGTGCACCGACCCGGACGACGGGAAGGTCTATCCGACGACCACGGACAAGATCAACACCAGCCTCCAGCACGGCGGCCCCGGGTGCACCGTGGCGACCTGGGAAGAGATGACCGGCATTCCGGTCGACCACTTCATGATGATCGACTTCTCGGGTGTGGTCTCCATGGCCGACGCGGTCGGCGGCGTCCCGGTCTGCGTCAAGAAGAACGTGCACGACCCGAAGTCGAAGCTGAAACTGGAGAAGGGCACCACCGTCATCAAGGGCGAGCAGGCGCTGAGCTGGCTGCGGACCCGGCACGGCTTCGGCGACGGCACGGACATAGGGCGGGCCAGGGCCCAGCACATGTACATGAACGCGATGGTGCGCCAGCTCAAAGCGGGGACGAAGCTGAGCGACCCGGGCAAGCTGCGCGGCCTGGCGGAGTCCGCCACCAAGGCGCTCACCGTCGACAAGGGGATCGGCACGGTCAAGAAGCTCTACGACCTGGGCAACGACCTCAAGCAGGTGCCGACCGAACGGATCACCATGGCCACGATGCCGTGGGTGTACGGGGGCGGCGGCAGCTACGTCGTCCCGAAGAAGGACGACGCGGACCAGGTCTTCTCCCTCATACGCAACGATGTGGCGCTCGACGGCAAGGACAAGAAGAAGGCGGAGGCGAGCAAGTCCGCACAGCCGACGGAGCCGTCCCGGCCGAAGGCCGACATCCCGGTCAGTGTGATGAACGGGACCGGCACCTCGCTCCAGCGGCCGGTCACCGGCCGCGCGGGCCAGGTCGCACAGACCCTGACCCGCGAGGGCTTCGGCCGGGCCGCGGCCGACCCGACGCCCCAGTCCCGTGCGGACACCACCATTCGCTACCCGCGCGAGGAGCTGCGCGGTGACGCGCTGGCCGTCGCCGAGACGCTCGGCATCCCCGAGCGACTGGTGAAGCACTCCACGGGCGTGCAGCAGGTCACCCTGGTGATCGGCGCCGACTGGCGGGAGGGCACGAGCTATCCGAAGGGCGACGGCGGCGGGGGCGCGGACAAGGGCCACCACAAGGCGCCCGAGAGTGCGGACACGCTGCGGGGCGACAACAAGAAGGCGTGCATGGACGTCAACCCGAACTACACATGGTGAGGTCCTGAACGTGGCCCTGACACAGGACCGCGTGCTGAGGACCTGACACCACGTCGGCACGAGCAAGGGGCGCCCTCCCGCGGGAGGGCGCCCCTTGCTCGTGCCGGGCTGCCGGGGTCGCGGCCGCCCGCGGCTTTGCTACCGCGTCGCGGGCACCGGCTCGCGGCGGCTGGCGATGACCTTGCGGGCCAGCTTCTTCGGGCTGGTCAGGAAGCCCCAGCCCCAGGACATGTGCATGGTGGCGAGCGCGACGGGGATCTGCGCACGCGCCGCGAGCGGGAGGCCCCGGCCCGCGGGCAGCGAACCGGCCGCTATGGCCGCGAGGTAGCCGCCGGGGACCACCAGCGCCCAGGGCGTGAGGGCGGCACCGGCCACCAGGCCCGCCGCGACCGCGCACAGGGCGACCGGCGGGGCCAGGTAGCGCAGGTTGATGGAGCCCGCGTGGTAGCGGGCGACGACGTGCCGCCAGCGGCCGTAGTTGCGGTACTGCTTGGCCAGGGCGCGCACGCTGGGCCGGGGGCGGTAGGAGACCCGCAGCTCGGGTGAGAACCAGATCAGCCCGCCCGCGGAGCGGATGCGGAAGTTCAGCTCCCAGTCCTGGGCGCGGATGAACTCCTCGTTGTACCCGCCCTGCTGCTCCAGCACCTCGCGGCGGAAGACCCCCAGGTAGACCGTCTCCGCCTGGCCGGCGGCGCCTCCAGTGTGGAAGGCGGCGTTGCCCACCCCGATCCTCGAGGTCATCGCCGCGGCGACGGCGTGCTCCCAGGCGTTCTCACCCTCGGCGTGCATGATGCCGCCGACGTTGGCCGCACCGGTCTCCTCCAGCAGCCGCACGGCGGTGGCGATGTAGTCGGCGGAGAGCATGCCGTGCCCGTCGACCCGCACCACCACCGGATGCCGGGACGCCCCGATGGCGGCGTTCAGCCCCGCGGGGGTGCGGCCCGTGGGGTTGGGCACCGTACGCACGCGGGGGTCCTCGGCGACCAGCTCGGCGGCGATCTCGTCCGTGCGGTCCGTGGAGGGACCCAGTGCGATGATCACCTCCAGCTCACCCTCGTAGCGCTGCTCCAGGATGTGCCGCACGGAGCTGCGCAGGTGCCGTTCCTCGTCGAGTACCGGCATGATCACGGAAACGGGGGGCGGGGCTTCGTCCGCGGAAGGACGTCGGTTCTCGCGAGTCACGGCGCTCACGTTACCGCGATCGGGCGAACGGTCCGTACGCACGGCGCCCCGCGGCAGGCGGCTCCCGGGACGGGACGGCGTGTACGCACGATCCGGAGATCGTACCGGCATACAGTGTGGGAACTTCACGTCACCTTATTGTCACTCTAGGTATTGTCCCTGTTCTTCTCTCGCGGAAGGCGGCCACCCTTGCCTCGACGCGCCTCCTCCCCTCCTGGCAGTCCAAGCAGTCCCCACGGCAGCACCCGGGGAACCCGCAAGAGCCCCGGCCGGAACCGCCGCGGGGGCCGCCGCCGCCCGAGCTGGAGCCGTCCGGGCCCGCGCTGGGGGCTGCGGATCGCCACGGGCGCCTCCGTGCTGCTGCTGGCCGCCGGCGGGGTCGGCCATGCGATGGTGACCGGACTGAGCGAGGACGTGCGCAGGGTCGACCCGTTCGACGACCTCGACACCGACAGCCGCCCCAGGGGCGACAACGGCGTCAACTTCCTCGTCGTCGGAACCGACCGGCGGGACGGGATCTCGGCGACCCAGAAGGAGCGGTACAACCTGGGCGGCTCGGCCTGCGACTGCACGGACACGATGCTGCTGGTGCATCTCTCCGGCGACCGGGACCGGGCCACCGTCGTCAGCCTCCCCCGCGACACCTACACCAAGCTCCCGCCGCACGAGGACCGCGCCACCGGCAAGCGGGTGGCCGCGCGGCCGGCCAAGCTGAACGCCGCCTACACCGCCGGTGGCGCCCCGCTGACCGTGCGAGCGGTGGAGAAGCTCACCGATGTGCACATCGACCACTACCTGGAGGTCGACTTCACCAGCTTCATGAGCACGGTGGACGTCCTGGGCGGCGTTCCGGTCTGCACCACCGAGCCGCTCAAGGACAGCTACTCGGGGCTCGACCTGCCCAAGGGCACCACCAAGCTGAACGGCGGCCAGGCCCTGCAGTACGTGCGGGCCCGGCACCTGGACGGAGGCTCGGACCTGAGCCGGATGAAGCGGCAGCAGCACTTCCTCGCCTCGGTCATCTCCCGGGCCACGGACACCGGGGTCCTGATGAACCCCGTCCGCTTCAACAAGGTGGCCGCCACCCTGCTGGAGTCGGTACGCGCCGACCCCGGGTTCGGCACCGAGCAGATGATGGCGCTGGGCCGGGCGATGCGCGGCTTCAGCCTCGCCTCCTCGGAGTTCGCCTCGGTACCGCTGTCCGACGTCGACCACCGGGTGCCCGGACTGGGCTCCACGGTCGAGTGGGACCGGTCCAGGGCCGCGAAGCTGTTCGCGGCGCTGCGCGCGGACCGGCCGCTCTCCGCGCCGGCCGAACCCGGATCGGCGGCGTCCGACCCGGCGGCGTCGGACACGGACGCCTCCGAGCAGGACGACTCCGACCGGGACGCGGGACCGCGGGTCGAGGTCGCCCCACGCGACATCCGCGTGGAGGTCGCGAACGCCACGGGCCACCGGGGGCTCGGGGCGCGGATCGACCGGGAGCTGCGCGGCACCGGTTTCGCCACCACCGGCGCACCCTCCAACGCCCGGCACGCCGAGCACGCCCGGACGACCATCGCCTACGACCCGCGCTGGGACCGCTCGGCCCGCTCGCTGGCAGCGGCGCTGCCGGGGGCGAAGCTGGTGAAGGACCCGCACCGCGGAGCGCGGATGAAGGTCACGGTCGGCGCCCCGGACCAGCGCGTGAGGCCCGTGCGCGCCCCGGCCGCACACGGCACCCCGGACGAGGCCCCGATGCGCGGGGACGAGGCCGACTGCGGCTGAGCCCGGGGCCCGGGCCGCGTGCCCGCCGGGGCGCCGGACTCAGTCCGGGGAGCGGCTGGCGCGCAGCTCCTTGATGGCGCGGCGGCGGGCCAGCCGGTGGGTCCGGCGGATCTGCGCCTCCTGGTAGCGGCGCCGGTCCTTCTCGGTCTCCGGGATCACCGGCGGCACGGAACGCGGCTTGCCGTCCTCGTCGATCGCCGCGAAGACGAGATAGGCGGAGCCGACCTGGGTGGCGGGCGTCGACTCGTTCCAGCGCTCCGCCAGCACCCGCACACCGACCTCCATGGAGGTCCGTCCGACCCAGTTGACCTGGGCTTTCACATGGACGAGGTCGCCCACTCTGACAGGTTCGAGGAAGACCATCTCGTCCATGGAGGCGGTGACGGCCGGGCCCTCCGAGTGGCGCCCGGCCACGGCTCCGGCCGCGTCGTCGGCCAGCTTCATGATCACCCCGCCGTGCACGGTCCCGAGCAGGTTGGTGTCACCCGCGGTCATGATGTGGGAGAGGGTGGTACGGGAGGCGGCCGTCGGCTTGCCCGGGAGCTCGCCGTGCGCCGTGTGCGCCTGGTGGGTCATGTGCACCACCCTATGCGCGCGGAGGAAGCCCCTCAGAACCCGGCATTCTGCATCAGAACTGCTACAGCCTTCCCCCGAAGTGGTACCCGGCCTGTGTTCCTCCCCCGGAGTGCAGGCACACTGCGGGCATGAATCAGTGGCCCGATGGTTGGACCGACAGCTCGCGGGGCCGGGAAGGTCGTGGCCGCGGCGCGCCCCGGCCCGACCCCACACGTGTCATGCCCCATACATCGGCCCCCGGCGTGCCCCCGCAGACCCGGGGCTCCGGGCAGGGCGGCCCCGGGTACGGCCCGGGCGGCCACGACGCGCGCTACGGACAGCCGCAGGACGGCTACGACTCCGGCTACAGCGAGGGCCAGGTCTACGGCGGCGGACGCGGCGGTGGCGACTACGGCGACCGCCCCCGCCCCGACTGGCGCCGCCGCACCAAGTGGACGCTGCTCACCCTGGTCGTCGTCCTGCTGGTGTGGTCGGTCGGCACCTACTTCTGGGCGGACTCCAAGCTGCGCCGCGAGGTGGACCTCAGCATCGTCGAGGACCGTCCGGACGCGGGCGACGGGACCAACTATCTGATCGTCGGCTCGGACAGCCGCGAGGGCATGAGCGACGAGGAGCGGCAGAACCTGCACACCGGCGGGCCCACCGACGGCGGCCGCACCGACTCGATCATGATCCTGCACGTCGGCAGCAACGGGAACACCATGATCTCGCTGCCCCGTGACTCCAACGTCGAGGTGCCGTCCTACACCGGCTCCGAGTCCGGCAAGAAGTACCCGGCCCGGCACCGCCACACGAAGATCAACGCGACCTACGCCGAGGACGGCCCCACGCTTCTCGTCCGGACCGTCGAGCACAACACCGGGCTGCGGATCGACCACTACGCGGAGATCGGCTTCGGCGGCTTCGCCAAGATCGTGGACGCGGTCGGCGGCGTGGAGATGGACATCCCCCGCGACATCAAGGACAAGAAGTCCGGCGCCGACTTCGAGAAGGGCAAGCAGACCCTCGACGGCCGGGAGGCGCTCGCCTTCGTCCGCACCCGGTACGCGCTGCCGGGCAGCGACCTGGACCGCACCAAGAACCAGCAGAAGTTCCTCGCCGCGCTGGCGAACCAGGCCGCGACCCCCGGCACCGTACTCAACCCGTTCAAGCTCTACCCGACGATGGGCGCGGGTCTGGACACCCTCAAGGTCGACAAGGACATGAGCCTGTGGAACGTCGCCTCGATGTTCTGGGCGATGAAGGGCGTCTCCGGCGGCGACGGCACCTCCATGAACATGCCGATCTCCGGTTCGACGCCGAACGGCAACCTGCAGTGGGACGAGGCCAAGGTCAAGAAGCTCGTCGACCAGCTCAACAACGACGAGAAGGTGACGGTGACCTCCGACCGCTGAGGCACACCCTGAGGTGACCGCCGAGGCGGCCACCCCGCGGCACGCAGGACGGCCGGGCTCCCGGAAGGGGGCCTGGCCGCCGTCGTTCCGCACCGCGGCAGGCTCCCCCTCGACAGCTCAGTGGCCGGCCACCCGGCGGCTCAGTGGTCGCACAGGCACAGGCAGAAGGGGTGCCCCGCCGGGTCGAGGTAGACGCGGAAGTCCCGGGCACCGTCCGCGTCGCCCTGGATGAGCCGGGCGCCCAGCGCCAGCACCTCCCGCTCGGCCTCCGCCAGGTGGGCCCGCGGCACGTCCAGGTCGAGGTGGAGCTGCTGGGAGTGCTCCCCGCTCGGCCACTGCGGCGGGACGAACCCGGGCGCCTCCTGGAACGCCAGCCGCCTGCGGCCGTCGGTGTCCAGCACCTCGGCCCACGTGCTGTCGCCGCCCGGATCCACCTTCCAGCCCAGCATCCGGGCGTAGAAGTCCGCCAGGCGCAGGGGGTCGGGACAGTCGAGTACGACTACGCCCATCGTGGGGATGGCCATCGTGATTCCTCTCTCCGCTGCTCGGCGGCCACCGTCTCGACCGCCGCGAACCGTTACCGGCAGAAAGGTGTATGGGGTAACGGCCTGAGTTACCCCATGATGGGCGAAGACCGGTAACGTCACAAGAGTGGGAGACAGAGAAGCGCCGGAGTCCCTCCGCCTGGTGCAGGAGCTGGTGAACACCCTCGACATCGAATCCGGCATCGACGAGCTGGCCTCCCCGGCGGACCTGGCCGGGTTCGCCGACGACCACGGGCTGGCGCGGTACCGGCTCGGCCCGGCCGACCTGGTGGAGCTGCGCGAGCTCCGGGAGGCGCTGCGCGCGGCCTGTACGGCCCACACGGGCACGGCGGTCCCGCCGGAGGCGGCCGCATCCCTGGAGCGGCTGCTGAACGCGGCACCGCTCGCGCTGCGCCTCGACTCCCGGGGTGCGGCCGTGCTGCGCCCCGCACCCGGCCTGACGGGCCTGCCCGCGCTCACGGCCCAGCTGGCCGCCCGGATCGCCACCGCGGCGGGCGAGGGCACCTGGCAGCGGCTGAAGGCGTGCGAGGCGCACGACTGCCGCTGGGTCTACTACGACCGCAGCCCCGCGGGCCGCAGCCGCTGGTGCAGCATGGCCGTCTGCGGCAGCCGCGCCAAGATGCGCGCCTACCGCGCCCGGCGCGGCTAGCGGGCCCGGGGCCCGACCCGCGCCTCCGGGCGCGGAGGCGCGGGCCACAGGTTCGCGGGCCGGCCCGGAGCGGGACGGGGCGTCCCGGCCCGGAGCGGGGCGAGGCCGGTCGGCGCCGGGTGGTCAGGCCGCGTGGGCCGCCGGGGTCACGCGGTGGGGCGGCCGAGTGCGCGGAAGAGCCAGCCGGACTTGCGCCAGAGCGCGGAGTCCAGGGTGTTGCGGCCGTCGAGGAGGTGACGGGAGGCGACGACGTCGCCCAGCGTGGCGGGATCGAGTTCCTTGAACTCCGGCCACTCCGTCAGATGCAGCACCACGTCGGCGCCGCGTGCGGCGTCCAGCGCGCTGTCCGCGTAGCCCAGCGTGGGGAAGACGGCCCGCGCGTTCTCCATGCCCTTCGGGTCGTAGACCGTCACCTGGGCGCCCTGGAGGTGCAGCTGCCCGGCGACGTTGAGCGCGGGCGAGTCGCGTACGTCGTCGGAGTCGGGTTTGAAGGTGGCGCCCAGCACCGCGATCCGCTTGCCGAGCAGCACCCCGCCCAGCGCGTCCCGGGCCAGCTCGACCATCTGGGCGCGGCGCCGCATGTTGATGGAGTCGACCTCGCGCAGGAAGGTGAGCGCCTCGGAGGCGCCCAGCTCGCCGGCGCGGGCCATGAAGGCGCGGATGTCCTTGGGCAGGCAGCCGCCGCCGAAGCCGATGCCGGCCCGGAGGAACTTGTGGCCGATGCGGTCGTCGTGGCCGATGGCCTCGGCGAGCTTGACCACGTCGCCGCCCGCGGCCTCGCAGACCTCGGCCATGGCGTTGATGAAGGAGATCTTCGTGGCCAGGAAGGAGTTTGCGGCGGTCTTGACCAGCTCGGCGGTCGGGAAGTCGGTCACCAGGAAGGGGGTGCCCTCGGCGACCGGCTGCGCGTACACCTCGCGCAGCAGCTCCTCGCCGCGTGGCCCGCCGACCCCGACGACGATGCGGTCGGGGTGGAGGGTGTCCTTGACGGCGAAGCTCTCCCGCAGGAACTCGGGGTTCCAGGCCAGCTCGGCCTGCTGCCCGGCGGGCGCCAGCTCGGCGATCCGGGTCGCGAGCCGCTCGGCGCTGCCGACCGGGACGGTGGACTTGCCGACGACGAGCGCGGGCCCGTGCAGCTGCGGCGCGAGGGAGTCGACGGCGCGCTCGACGTAGCTCATGTCGCAGGCGAACTCGCCGTGCTTCTGCGGCGTGTTGACGCACAGGAAGTGCACGTCACCGAAGGCGCCCAGCTCCTCCCAGGAGTCGGTGAAGCGCAGCCGGCCGGTGGAGCCCTCGACCCCGGCGACATGTGCGCGCAGCAGCTCCTCCAGGCCCGGCTCGAACATGGGCGCCTGCCCCTGTTCCAGCTTGCGCATCTTCTCCGGGACGACGTCCAGCCCCAGCACCTCGAACCCCAGTTCGGCCATGGCGGCCGCGTGGGTGGCGCCGAGATAGCCGAGGCCGATCACGGTGATCTTGGGCGAGGCCATGCGATGAGCTCCTTGTGACGGCAGAACGCTGTCCGCGAGCATAACGGGACCGCTGCTGTCGCGAACCTCACGTACCCCCGAGGAGCCGGCGGCCACTAAAATTGGGGTTACTTAACGGTAATTAGCAATCCCGGGGCACCCGGCACGACTCCCGAGGCACCCAGCAGTCCGTGGCACCCCAGGCATTCCGCATCCTCTCGAAGGAGTGAGACACCTTGGCGTCTGATTTCGACCTCTACCGGCCGTCCGAGGAGCACGAGATGCTCCGCGACTCGGTGCGCGCGCTCGCCGAGGCGAAGATCGCGCCGCACGCCGCCGAAGTGGACGAGGAGGCGCGGTTCCCGCAGGAGGCCCGGGACGCCCTGGTCGCCAACGACCTGCACGCGGTGCACGTACCCGAGGCCTTCGGCGGCGCCGGGGCCGACGCGCTGGCCACCGTCATCGTCATCGAGGAGGTCGCCCGGGTCTGCGGCTCGTCCTCCCTCATCCCGGCCGTCAACAAGCTCGGCTCGCTGCCGGTGATCCTCTCCGCCTCGGAAGAGCTGAAGAAGCGCTACCTGACGCCGCTGGCCAAGGGCGACGCGATGTTCTCCTACTGCCTGAGCGAGCCGGACGCCGGTTCCGACGCGGGCGGCATGAAGACCAAGGCCGTGCGGGACGGTGACCACTGGGTCCTCGACGGGGTCAAGCGCTGGATCACCAACGCCGGGGTCTCCGACTACTACACGGTGATGGCCGTCACCGACGCGGAGAAGCGCACCAAGGGCATCTCCGCGTTCGTGGTGGAGAAGGACGACCCGGGCGTCTCCTTCGGCGCCCCGGAGAAGAAGCTGGGCATCAAGGGCTCCCCCACCCGGGAGGTCTACCTGGACAACGTGCGCATCCCGGCCGACCGGATGATCGGCGCCGAGGGCACCGGCTTCGCCACCGCCATGAAGACCCTCGACCACACCCGCATCACCATCGCCGCACAGGCCCTGGGCATCGCGCAGGGGGCGCTGGACTACGCGAAGGGGTACGTCCAGGAGCGCAAGCAGTTCGGCAAGCCCATCGGCGACTTCCAGGGCGTGCAGTTCATGCTGGCCGACATGGCCATGAAGATCGAGGCCGCCCGGCAACTCACCTACGCGGCCGCCGCGCGCTCCGAGCGGGTCTCGGAAGGCAGCGAGAAGGAGGACCTGACCTTCTTCGGCGCCGCCGCCAAGTGCTACGCCTCGGACGCCGCCATGGAGATCACCACCGACGCCGTCCAGCTCCTCGGCGGCTACGGCTACACCCGCGACTACCCCGTCGAGCGGATGATGCGGGACGCGAAGATCACCCAGATCTACGAGGGCACCAACCAGGTGCAGCGGATCGTGATGGCGCGGAACCTGCCGTAGCGGTTTCGCAGGTCGGCGGCGTCCGGCGTCCGGGAGACCGGTTCCCGCCCGGGGCCCGGGGCAGCACAGGGTGCTTCCCCGGGCCCCGGCCCGTTCCGGGGTGCGCACCGGGCACGCCCGTGGCGGTGCCCGGCGCGCCGGGCCGCGCGGCCCTCCCGGCGCGGAATCGGCCCACCGAACCGGTGCCGGCCGGTCAGCTCGCGCGCCGGGCGCCGTCCAACTGGTCGATCGTGGCGATGGAGGGTCCGCGCTGCGTCTGCAGCGTCCGGGCCGCCTCCTCCGCCTCGCGCAGCACGCGCAGGGCGTTGGACCAGGTCAGCTTGGCCAGGTCGGCCTCGGACCAGTTGCGGTCCAGCAGCTCGGCCACCAGGTGCGGGTAGCCGGCCACGTCCGAGAGCTGGGCCGGGGTGAAGGCGGTGCCGTCGAAGTCGCCGCCGATGCCGATGTGGTCGATGCCCGCGACCTCGCGCATGTGGTCGAGGTGGTCGGCGACGGTGCTCGCGTCCGGGATCGGCCGCGGGTTGGCGCGCTCGAACTCGCGCTGCACCGCACGGCCCTCGTCGGACAGGTCGAGGTGGTCGAGGCCGTGCGCCCGCATGTTCTCGTCGGCCGCCCGGGTCCAGGCCACCGCCTCGGGGAGGATGAACTTCGGCACGAAGGTGGCCATCGCCACGCCCCCGTTGGCGGGGAGCTGGGCGAGCACGTCGTCGGGGATGTTGCGCGGGTGGTCGCAGACCGCGCGCGCCGAGGAGTGCGAGAAGATGACGGGCGCCTCGGTGACCCGCAGCGCGTCGCGCATCGTCCCGGCCGCCACGTGCGAGAGGTCCACCAGCATGCCGAGCCGGTTCATCTCCCGGACGACCTCTTCGCCGAAGCGACTCAGGCCGCCCGCACGCGGCTCGTCGGTGGCCGAGTCGGCCCAGTCCAGCGAGTTGTTGTGGGTGAGCGTCAGATAGCGCACCCCGAGCTGGTAGAGAGCGCGCAGCGCGGCCAGCGAGTTGTTGATGGAGTGCCCGCCCTCGGCGCCCATCAGCGAGGCGATGCGCCGCTGCGCGTGCGCCGCCTCCACGTCCTCGGCGGTGAAGGCCAGTTGGAGATCCTGCGGATAGCGCGCCGCCAGCAGCCGTACGGCGTCGATCTGCTCCAGGGTGGCGCTCACCGCGTCGTCCCCGGTCAGCTCGCCGGGTACGTAGACGGACCAGAACTGCGCCCCGACCCCGCCCGCGCGCAGCCGCGCCAGGTCGGTGTGCAGCTTCTCGCGCTGGTCGAGCGCGATGTCGAGCTTGTCCAGGTCGTAGTGCGCCTGCTCGCGCAGCGCCCAGGGCAGGTCGTTGTGCCCGTCCACGACAGGGTGCGCGGTCAGCAGCGCGCGGGCGTGCTCCAGGCGGGGGCTGTCGGGCCGCGTCACCGGTTGCCTCCCGCCTGGCCGAAGCCGAACCCGGTCTCCCCGGCGGCCTTGGCCCGCAGCCGCTTGCCCTTCTCGGTGGCCTGCTCGTTGAGCTCCTGCTGGAAGTCGCGCATCTTCTCGCGGAGTTCGCCGTCGTGCACGGCGAGCATCCGGACGGCGAGCAGCCCGGCGTTGCGCGCTCCGCCGACGGAGACGGTCGCGACGGGGACCCCCGCGGGCATCTGCACGATGGACAGCAGCGAGTCCATGCCGTCCAGGTGCTTCAGCGGTACGGGTACGCCGATGACCGGCAGCGGGGTGACCGACGCGAGCATGCCCGGCAGGTGCGCCGCGCCGCCCGCGCCCGCGATGACCGCCTTCAGGCCGCGGTCGGCGGCGTCCTCGCCGTAGGCGAGCATCTCGCGCGGCATCCGGTGCGCGGAGACGACGTCCACCTCGTAGGGCACCGAGAACTCCTCCAGCGCCTTGGCGGCCCCCTCCATGACGGGCCAGTCCGAGTCGGACCCCATGACGATCCCCACGAGGGGGCTGGCAGCAGTACTCATACGGCTCCTAGGTAGCTGGTCCGGACCGGCTCGCCGGGGGCGATCCGCCCTGCGGTGCGCGCCGCCCGCGGGCTCACTCCACGACGGTGCCGCGCAGATACCCGGCGGCGTGCGCGGCGCGCTCCCGCACCTCGGCGAGATCGTCACCGTAGACGTTGACATGCCCCACCTTGCGGCCGGGCTTCACGTCCTTGCCGTACATGTGGATCTTGAGCTGCGGGTCGCGGGCCATGCAGTGCAGGTACGCGGCGTACATGTCGGGGTAGTCGCCGCCCAGCACGTTGGCCATCACCGTCCAGCGCTCCCGGCAGCGCGGGTCGCCCAGCGGCAGGTCGAGCACGGCGCGCACGTGGTTGGCGAACTGCGAGGTGACCGCGCCGTCCTGGGTCCAGTGGCCGGAGTTGTGCGGCCGCATGGCCAGCTCGTTGACGAGCAGCCGACCGTCGGCGGTCTCGAACAGCTCCACGGCCAGGTGCCCGACGACTCCCAGTTCGTGCGCCACCTTCAGCGCGATCTGCTGGGCTCCCAGCGCGAGGTCCTCGGCCAGTTCGGGCGCGGGGGCGATCACGGTGTCGCAGACCCCGTCGACCTGCACGGACTCCACGACCGGGTAGGCGACGGCCTGCCCGTGCGGGGAGCGCACGACGTTCGCCGCCAGCTCCCGCGCGAAGTCGACCTTCTCCTCGGCGAGCACGGGGACGCCCGCCTTGAAGGGCTCGGCCGCGTTCGGGTCGTCGGCGCCGCGCACGACCCACACGCCCTTGCCGTCGTAGCCGCCGCGCACCGTCTTGAGGACGACGGGGAAGCCGTCGCCGGTGCCGGGGGCCGCGCCCTCCGCGGCGAAGGCCGCGACGTCCCGGGGGTCGCTCACCAGGCGGTTGCGCGGGGCGGGCACGCCGAGTCCGGCGAGCCGGGCGCGCATCACGCCCTTGTCCTGCGCGTGCACGAGCGCGTCCGGCCCGGGGCGGACGGGGATGCCGTCCGCCTCCAGGGCGCGGAGGTGCTCGGTGGGCACGTGCTCGTGATCGAAAGTGATCACGTCGCAGCCTTCGGCGAAGCGCCGCAGCGTGTCCAGATCTCGGTAGTCGCCAACGACAACCTCGTTGACGACTTGTGCCGCCGAGTCCTGCGCCGTATCGGAGAGGAGCTTGAACCTGATGCCGAGCGGGATGCCCGCCTCGTGGGTCATACGAGCGAGCTGGCCACCGCCGACCATGCCGACCACCGGGAATGTCACGGCTCCAGGGTACGGCGCGTGAGAGGGCGCCCGGTCCGCCCGGGTCCCGGCAGCCCCGCTGCCCTATGCTCGGCGCCGGTCGGTCCTGACAGGGACCTGCGGAAAACGGGGGCCGGGATTGCGGCGTATGAAACCAGCCACACTGGCGCTGACCGTCCTGCTGGCCGCCACGGCGTGCGGCGCGGGCGGTGGCAGCGGCGGGGACGACGGCGGCACCGGCGTCCCGCGGCCCCGCGAGTTCGGCACCGACCGGACCCGGGTGCGGGTCGGCCCGCACGAGACGTTCGTGCTGAAGGTCCCCTACCGGCCCTCCGAGGGATACGGCTGGGTCGTCCGCGGAAAGCGGCCCGACCGGCGGATCCTCACCCGGCTGAGCACCACCAGCCACGGCTTCACGCCTGACCGTCCGGGCGACCGCGGCGAGCGCTGGTACACCCTCCGGGCCGAGCGGTCCGGAAGCACGGAGCTCGCGCTGCGGGAGTGCTTCGGGTGCGGGACCGGGCATCCGCGGGCGGACGAGGACCACCCCGTCCGGGTCGTCACTTTCCGGATCACGGTCGTGGACCGACCGTGACCGGGCCGCGGTTCGACCGGCACCGCGTCCGGCAGCGCACCGCCGCGGGCGCAACCTTCGGCACACCTGTGTGCGTCAATCGCCCTACAGGGCGAATGCGCGCCTGGTTAGCATGGGGCAGCTTCGACACCGACCGAAACGGGGCTCAGTATCGCTATGGGTGAACGGCGCACGATGCGCCCGGGGCTGGAACGGCTTGTGCGCGAACTGGGCAAGTTCGGCGCCGTCGGTGCGCTGGGCTTCCTGGTGAATGTCGCGATCTTCAACCTGTGCATGCACACGTTCCAGCTCGCGCCCATCCGCTCCGGCGTCATCGCGCAGGTCGTCGCGATCGGCACCAACTACCTGGGCAACCGCTACTGGACCTACCGGCACACCGACAAGAACCGGATCCACCGCGAGACGGTCCTCTTCTTCCTCTTCAGCGGGGCCGGGCTGGTGCTGGAGAACGGCATCCTCGCCCTCTCGCACTACGGCTTCGGCTACACCTCGACACTCGCGGACAACATCGCCAAGAACGTCATCGGGCTCGCCGTCGGCACCGCCTTCCGCTTCTGGGCGTACCGCACCTGGGTCTTCCGGGCGCGCACGAAGGCGCCCGCGCGGATCCGCGGGGCCGACGCCGCGGGACCGCCGACCGACGGTCCTGCCCCCGAGCAGCGCCGGCCCGCGGGCGGCGCCGCAGGGGTCGGCGGCGGCGCGGCAGCCCTCCGGGGCGCGGAACCGGCCGGGTTCCGGGAGGGGGACGCGGCCGGGGTCCGGTTGGCCGTCGGGGCGGCGGCTTCAGCCGGCGCCGGACGCCTCGAGGTCGGCGGCCTCACGGCTGAGGAACAGCGCGAAGACCGGCGGCAGCTGCTGAAGTAGCTCCAGCCGCCCGCCGTCCGCCTCCGCGAGGTCCCGCGCCACCGCGAGGCCCAGGCCTGTGGAGTTGTGGCCGCTCACCGTCCGCTCGAAGACGCGCGAGCCCAGCGCCTCGTCCACCCCGGGGCCCTCGTCCGTGACCTCCACGACGACCTGGTTCCCGGTCACCCGGGTGCGCAGCGCGACCGTCCCGGCGCCGTGCATCAGCGAGTTCTCGATCAACGTCGCCAGCACCTGCGCCACCGCGCCCGGCGTGCCCACGGCCCGCAGGCCCGTCTTGCCCGAGCGCACGATGGCCCGGCCCGCGCTGCGGTAGGCGGGCTTCCACTCCTCTATCTGCTGCTTGACCACCTCGTCCAGGTCGAAGCTGACCGCCGAGCCGGTACGCGGGTCGCGGGAGTTGGTCAGCAGCCGCTGCACGACGTCGGTGAGCCGCTCGACCTGGGCGAGCGCGATGGTCGCCTCCTCCTTGACCACGGCGCGGTCCTCGGGCTCGTCGCCCTCGGCCATCGCGATGATCTCCTCCAGCCGCATGGACAGCGCGGTCAGCGGCGTCCGCAGCTGGTGCGAGGCGTCCGCCGCCAGTCGGCGCTCGGCCGTCAGCATCCGGCCGATCCGGTCCGCGCTGCCGTCCAGCACGTCCGCGACCCGGTCCAGCTCCGGTACCCCGTAGCGCCGGTGCCGGGGGCGCGGGTCGCCGGAGCCGAGGCGCTCGGCGGTCTCGGCCAGGTCGGTGAGCGGGGCCGCCACGCGGTGCGCCTGGCGGACCGCGAGCACGGCGGCGGCGACCACCGCCAGCAGCGCGACCGCGAGGATGATCAGCAGCGTACGGCCGACCTCGGCGCGCACCGCCGACCGGGAGGCCTGGACCGTGATGCGTTCGCCGTGCGCACCGGTCTGCCGGGACTCGACGACCTCGCCGGAGGGCTTGTCACCGACCTCGATGGGACGCCGGCCGGGCAGTTCGACGCGGATGTAGCGGACGTAGCGGTCCTTGGAAGTGGTGACGCCGATGGACTCCTCGGTCACCCGCTCCCCGGCCACCAGCCGGCTCTCCACGGTGGAGACCAGCCGGACCGCCTCGGAGCGGACGTTCTCCTTGGTGCTGTTCTCGATCGTGCGGGACTCCACGATGACGAGCGAGATCCCGAAGACCGCGACGACGACCAGGACGACGGCGAGGATGGACAGGATGAGCCGACGGCGCACGTGCTGGCTTCTTTCCTAGCTGTTTCCGGGGGCCTGGCTGTTTTCGGGGGCCGGCTGTTCACGAGGGGACGGTGTGCGAGGGGTGTCTCCGGGCCGGGGGTTCCCGCGGCCGCCCGGAGGGGCCCGGGACGGGCTCCTCCGGGCGACCCCGGCTCCCCGGCTCCCTGCGCGGTCCGAGGGGCGTCAGCTCTTCTCGAAGCGGAAGCCGACGCCGCGCACGGTGGCGATGTAGCGCGGGTTGGCCGCGTCGTCGCCGAGTTTCTTGCGCAGCCAGGAGATGTGCATGTCGAGCGTCTTGGTCGAGGACCACCAGGTGGTGTCCCACACCTCGCGCATGAGCTGGTCCCGGGTGACGACCCGGCCCGCGTCCCGCACCAGCACCCGCAGCAGGTCGAACTCCTTCGCGGTGAGCTGGAGTTCCTCCTCGCCCATCCAGGCGCGGTGGGACTCGACGTCGATCCGTACGCCGTGGGTGGCGGGGGGCTGGGCGGGCTCGGCGGGCGTGCCGCGGCGCAGCAGGGCGCGGACGCGCGCGAGCAGCTCGGCGAGTCGGAAGGGCTTGGTGACGTAGTCGTCGGCACCCGCGTCGAGGCCGACGACGGTGTCCACCTCGTCGGCGCGCGCGGTCAGCACGAGGACGGGAAAGGCGTGGCCCTCGTTGCGCAGCCTGCGGCACACCTCCAGGCCGTCCATGCCGGGCAGCCCCAGGTCGAGCACGACGAGGTCGATTCCCTCGCTCAGCCCCGCGTCGAGCGCGGCGGGGCCGTCCTCGCGGACCTCGACCTCGTATCCCTCCCGGCGCAGGGCGCGGGCCAGGGGTTCCGAGATCGATGCGTCATCCTCGGCGAGCAGTACACGGGTCATGCACCGATGGTAATCCGCGTGGCAGAGCGCCAGTGGGGACATGGTGCGTTCCCTTCACCGGCACTGTCGATCTCCAGGTGATATGAACACGACACCGTCGAAACAGCGGGAGGGTTGCACGGTTCACCTGTGATCTGTCTCGCAAGGCCTTCCCTCGTACCGCGAACGGTGACTTATGGTGAATGCACTTATGTAGTGAACGTCGAGGACTCCTGGCGCCACAGCACCACGGCCAGGGGTCCTTCTCCGTGTACGGGCCCCGCTTGCGAGCAACGCCGCTGGTCAGCGCGGCCCCGCAGCGCAACGGCAAGGAACACCGATTATGGCGCCCAGCCTGACGAAGGACGCCCCCGGCAACACCGGCGGCAGGACCTTCTTCGGCCACCCACGAGGTCTGGCCACGCTCTTCATGACGGAGATGTGGGAGCGCTTCAGCTTCTACGGCCTTCGCGCCCTGCTCGTCGTCTACCTCGTGGCCGGCGGGCCCGACGCGGGCGAGGGCGGCGCGGGCCACCAGGGCGGCGGCCTGGCCATGGACCTGGCGACCGCCACCGCGATCTACTCCGTCTACAACGCCATGGTCTACCTGCTGACCATGCCGGGCGGCTGGTTCGGCGACCGGCTCTGGGGACCCCGCAAGACGGTCACCGTCGGCGCCGGGATCATCATGCTCGGCCACCTCACCCTGGCGGTGCCGGGCGAGGGAGCCTTCTTCGTCGGCCTGGCCTGCGTGGCCACCGGCTCCGGGCTGCTGAAGGCCAACATCTCCAAGATGGTCGGCGACCTGTACAACGGCCCCGACGACCCGCGGCGGGACGGCGGCTTCACAGTCTTCTACATGGGCATCAACGCGGGCTCCTTCCTCGCCCCGTTCGCCATCGGCACCGTCGGCCAGACCGTCAACTGGCACCTGGGCTTCGGCATGGCCGCCGTCGGCATGGGCCTGGGCCTGATCCAGTTCCTCGTCGGCTCGCGCCACCTGGACCCGCGCAGCAGCCAGATCCCCTCGCCGCTCTCGGCGCAGGAGAAGTCGGCCGTGCTGCGCAAGGCACTGCTGTGGCTGATCGTCGCCGTCCTCTTCTACGGCGTCGTGGTGGCCACCGGTACCTTCACCCTCAACTGGGCGATGGTCCCGCTCACCGTCCTGGGCCTGCTGATCCCGCTCGGCATGCTGGTGCGGATCAAGCGCGACAAGGACCTCACCCGGGCCGAGCAGGGCCGGATGACCGGCTACATCTGGTTCTTCGCCGCCGCGGCGATCTTCTGGATGATCTACGACCAGGGTGCCTCGACCGTGCAGGCCTTCGGCGACGCCAAGACCACCACGCAGGTGCTGGGCTGGCACTTCCCCTCGACCTGGTTCCAGTCGATCAACCCGCTCTTCATCATCCTGCTCGCGCCGCTCTTCGCCGCACTGTGGCTGTCGCTCAACCGGCGCGGCAAGGAGCCGTCGACCACCTCGAAGTTCGCGTTCTCGCTGGTCGTGATGGGCCTGTCGTTCTTCGTCTTCGTCATCCCGATGGGCATGGCCTCCGGCGGGACGAAGGTGAGCCCCATGTGGCTGGTCCTCATCTTCCTGCTGCACACGATCGCGGAGCTGTGCCTCTCGCCGGTGGGCCTGTCGGTGACCACCAAGCTGGCCCCCGCCAAGTACGCGAGCCAGCTCATGGGTGTCTGGTTCCTCGCCGTGACGGCGGGCGACAGCATCACCGGCCTGCTGTCCATCGGCGGCGCCGACCTCAGCACCACCGGCGTCGTCGCCGTCGAGGCCACCCTCTCCGCCCTGGCGGGCTTCGCCATCTACATGTACCGGCGGCAGATCGCGGCCACCATGGACGAACCCCAGTAGGCCTCCGCGCCCGGACCCCGGCCGGGCCGCACCGGCTCCCGTCGGGCACGCCGGCCCCCTGCTGATCCGTCGGACCCCGCCGCAGCCGCGCGGCGGGGTCCGACGGCGTCCGGACGAGGGCCGCCCGGCTCGCGGCGGATGGTCCCCGGACGGACGGTGACCGGCGGCCGGTGGATCGCGAGCGGCACCGTGGCCCGGAGGCGGGAAGGTGACGGGGAGGACAGCAGCGAAAAAGGGAAGAGCGGATGAGGCGGCGGGCCGCCTCAGTGCGGAGCGGCGAGCTCCGCCCACACGGTCTTGCCGGAGCCCTCGGGGTTGCGGACGACACCCCAGTCCAGGCACAGCCGCTGGACGATGAACATCCCGTGCCCGCCGGGCCGTCCGGCGCGGTGCGGGGTGCGCGGGGACGGGGAACCGCTCCCCGGGTCGACGATCTCCAGGCGCAGCACCTTCGCGTTGGCACCCACGCGCAGCTCTTCGGGGCCGTCGGCGTGCAGGCACGCGTTGGTGACCAACTCCGAGACGACGAGCAGGACGTCCTCGGCGGCCGCGCGCTGGTCCGCGGTGGCGGCGGGCAGCCAACCCCAGTCCTGGAGGGCTCGGCGGGTGAAGTCCCGGGCCCGCGGCACGGCTCCGCTGGCGCCGACCAGCCGCAGCCTGCGGACCTGCCGCATCGGCTGCCCTGCCCGGCGTGCGGCCCCTGCCGCGGCCGAGGCCGTGCTCTCCGCAGCGGTCCCCATGGCGCCACTCCCCCCCTCGGGTTCGGGTGCGGACGTGTTGGCGGCCCCGGAGCCCGCGGCTCCCGAGAGCTGCTCACGCCCCGTGTCCGTACCGGTACGCACCCGTGCGTCAGCACTCCCGGCGGCACCGCACCCCGGGCCCGCGGTCGCCGGAGTGCCCTCGGGCTCCGGACCGCGGTCGCCCGCCGGTTGCGGCCGGGTGGTGCTCATCAGTGGTTCACCTCACCGATCACCGGTTGCGTTTCGCCGTCCCGCGCCCCCCGCAGCAGTGCGGGGCCGTGACGCGCTGTACACGAATGTCTGACAGATTCGATGGACTCCTGCCCGGACGCACCGTGAGAACACTTACGGATTCGGCCGGACCTGTGTGATGCGCGTAACGCCCTGATTACGACTCGGGCTGCTGTTCCGTTCCCGAGGGGTTCCGGAGCGCGGATTCGAGGGTGTCGTGCACGGTGAAGACCGCGCTGGCCCCGGTGATCTCGAAGACGCGGGCCACTACGGGGAGCATCCCCGCCAGATGGACGCCGCCGTCGGCCTCCTCCGCCTTCAGGCGGGCGCCGAGCAGCACGTTCAATCCCGTCGAGTCGCAGAATTCGAGCCGCGAGCAGTCCACGACGAGGCGGGTGTACCCCTCTTCGACGCTCCGCTCCAGCGGCTCGCGCAACAGCTCGGCGGTGTGGTGGTCGAGCTCACCTTCAGGGGTCACCACGGCACTGATCCCCTCGTGCCGCACCTCGACCGTCAGCCGACCCTGGCTCGTGCTGCCGGGCATCCCGCGGTCCATGCACACCCCTTCTGATCCATGTGAGGGCCTTCACTGCTTCCCCCGTCGAGCGGTTGGCAACCCTACGCCTTCGACAGCCTTACCGGTAGCCGAACATCGGACAGATTGGTCACAGATGGACATAAGGAGCTTGCCCTCGCTGTGCAGGAACAGGTAGGTCTAGTAGGGATACCGAAACAACGTCGGCCCTGGAGGCGCCGCACCCCGTAGTGCACGTCACGGCTTCGGCAGCCATATGCCGAGAAACCATGGAGGACAGCCATGTCACCCCGGCTCGACAATGGGATATCCGACCCCGCGCACGCGCAGGTCGAGGCCCTTCCCGCCGTTCCGGAGCAGCGCAGCACGGACCGGCTGCCGGATTCCCGGTCCCTGGCCCCCGAAACCCTCGGCGATCCGGCGAGCGCCGAGCAGATCGCGGAGGCGGTGGAAGCCGACCTCTTCGACCAGCTCCAGCTCCCCGAGATCCCACCCTATGACGAGGTCGGTCCGCTGGACGCGCGGGCCCTGTCCAAGACGCTGTTCGAGCGGCTGGAGAACCTCGACGAGGGCACCCACGAGTACGCCTACGTCCGCAACACCCTGGTCGAGCTCAACCTCGCCCTGGTGAAGTTCGCGGCCTCCCGGTTCCGCTCCCGCAGCGAGCCGATGGAGGACATCGTCCAGGTCGGCACCATCGGCCTCATCAAGGCGATCGACCGCTTCGAGCTGAACCGCGGCGTCGAGTTCCCCACCTTCGCGATGCCGACCATCGTCGGCGAGATCAAGCGCTTCTTCCGCGACACGTCCTGGTCGGTGCGGGTACCCCGGCGCCTCCAGGAGCTGCGGCTCGACCTGGCCAAGGCGGGCGACGAACTCGCCCAGAAGCTGGACCGGGCGCCGACCGCGGAGGAGTTGGCCAAGCGGCTGAACATCTCCAGCGAGGAAGTCATCGAGGGCATGGCGGCGAGCAACGCCTACACCGCCAGCTCGCTGGACGCGCAGCCCGAGGAGGACGACACCGAGGGCGCGCTGGCCGACCGGATCGGCTACGAGGACCACGGGCTCGAGGGCATCGAGTACGTGGAGTCCCTGAAGCCGCTGATCGCCGAACTCCCCCCGCGGGACCGCAGAATCCTCTCGCTGCGCTTCGTGGCGAACATGACCCAGTCGGAGATCGGTGAGGAGCTCGGCATCTCGCAGATGCACGTCTCACGGCTGCTCTCCCGCACCCTGGGCAAGCTCCGCAAGGGGCTGATGGTCGAAGAGTGACGCGGGGTGCCGCCCCACGAGGTGCGGCCCGCTCCGTGTGCCGAGGGCCCGGCCGGACGACGCAGTCCGGCCGGGCCCTCGGCCTGTCCGGGGCGGCGAACCCGGGTCAGGCCGGGCCGGGCCGGCGGACCCGGCCGGAACGCGAGCCACCGGCCCGGTACGGCCCCCGGTTCAGGTTCCGGAATGCCGGTTCAGTCCGCGGGGCCGGTGTGCAGGGCCCGGTCCAGGATGCGGGCGAGGGCCGCCAGGTCAGCCGCCGCCAGGCCGCGGAGGGCCGGGGGCGGGGTGTCGGTGATCCGCGCCATCTCGGCCGCCGCCGCGGCTCCCGCCCCGGTGACCTCGACCAGTTTGGAGCGGCGGTCGGCCGGATTCGGCTCCCGCGTGACCAGCCCGCGCTGCACCAGGTAGTCGACGGAGAGCGTGGTGTACGGCGCGTCGGCGAACAGGGCGGCGGCCAGCGCGCTGAGCGTGAGCGGGCCCTCGTCCGCGACGTACCGCAGCGCCTTGGCGCGGAAGTAGCTCATCCCCAGCGCCTCGACGACCCGGGGCCGCACGTCCGCGGTCTCCAGGACGAGGGTGCGCATGCCGCGCCAGACCCGGACGGCCTCCTGCTCGACGGCGTCGGCCCCCGGAGCACCCGCGCCCGCGCTCTCGGGCGCTCCGGCCCAGGTCCCGGACTCGGTGCCCTCCGGTCCGCCGTGCGCGGACTCCGTGCTGTTCATCCCGCTGCCTCGCTGCTCGTACGCCCCGCGGCCGGACGCCGCGCCGCCTCGTCACCCCCGTCGCCCCCGTCCAGCAGGTGGGCCGCGCGGCGTGCCGTCTCCCGGGCCCGGTTGCCGGTGGAGAGGATACCGAGCGCGAGCACGGCCAGTCCGCAGGCGGAGACGATCCACCAGGCGGCCCGCTCGGTCTCCTGGAACCCGGCGGCCTGCTGGAGGCCGCCGCCCGCGCCGAAGCCGCCCGCCGCCATCACCGCGCCGATGACGGCCACGCCCAGGGAGGAGCCGACCTGCCGGCTGGTGGAGGCGACCGCGGCGGCGACGCCCGCCTGCGCGCGGGGCATGCCCGAGACGGCGGTGTTGGTGATCGGCGCGTTGACCAGTCCGAAGCCGATACCGAAGAGCACGTACCCGGTGAAGAGCACCCCCAGCGGCAGGTCGGCCGAGACCGTGCAGGCCAGCAGTGTCCCCGCGGCGGTCATCCCCGCGCCCGCGGCCGCCAGCGGCAGCCGCGCGCCGCGGGAGCCCACCAGGCGGCCGGAGAGCGGCGCGCAGACCAGCGTCATCAGCGCCATCGGCAGCATGCACAGTCCGGCACGCAGCGCGCTCAGCTGGCGGATCTCCTGGAGGTAGAGCGACGTGACGAAGAGGAAGCCGCCCAGCGCCGCGAACGCGCACACCGCGACCGCGACCGCGCCCGTGAACGGCAGGCTGCGGAAGAAGCGCGGGTCGACGAGGGGTTCGGCGCGGCGCGACTCGTAGGCCACCAGCCCGGCCAGGGCGCCGAGCGCGGCGGCCAGGCAGCCGAGCACCAGCGGCGAGCCGAAGCCGTGCTGCGGGCTCTCGATGATGCCGTAGGTGAGGGTGCCGAGCAGGACGATCACCAGGAGCTGGCCCACAGGGTCGGCCCTGCGGGCCCGGGGCGCGCGGGACTCGGGGATGTAGAGGGTCGTCAGCAGCCACGCGGCCAGGCCGACCGGCACGTTCACCCAGAAGATCGCCTGCCAGCCGCTGACGTCGACCAGCAGCCCGCCGAGCAGGGGTCCGGCCGCCATGCTGACGCCGACGACCCCGCCCCACACGCCGATCGCGCGGGCTCGTTCGCGGGGTTCGGTGAAGGTGTTGGTGATGATCGACATCGCGACGGGGTTGAGCATCGAGCCGCCCACCGCCTGCAGGGCTCGGGCCGCCACCAGCCAGCCGAGCCCCGGGGCCAGGCTGCACAGCAGCGAGCCCAGGACGAAGAGCAACAGCCCCCATCGGAAGACCCGCCGGCGGCCCAGCCGGTCCGCCGTGGAGCCGGACAGCATCAGCAGCGCGGCCAGTACCAGGGTGTAGGCGTCGACCACCCATTGCAGGCCCGACACCGAGGCGCCCAGTTCGGCGCGGATGTCGGGCAGCGCCACGTTGAGCGCCGTCGTGTCGAGGCTGACGATCAGCAGCGACATGCAGCAGATCGCCAGCACGAGCTGTCGGCGGCGCGGCGGGAGTTCGGCGTCGGACACAGCAGTCCCCCATCGCTTATACGAATACAACAGTTGTGACTCTACAACCAACTCCTGTCCGCCGGTCAACGTACCCGCGCCCGGGTGCACGGGACTCCCGCAGGCCGGCCACGTCGGCACCGCCCTCTGCCCGGTTCACCGACGGCACCCGGCAGATCGCGCACGGGGCGACCGGCTCGCCGCGCCGCACCCGCGTGAACAACGCTCCAGGCCAATACACCTAGGGACGATCCCTCCACCTGCCCCGACCCGGTTCCGGCGCGGGGACGGGGCGGAGTCAGGGGAGCAGGTCGTCCGCGGCGGTGATCCGGGGCCCGCCGTCCGGCGGAAGGATCTTCTCCGTACCGGATCCCCTTCCCCTCGCGGAGTGCATCGTGCCCATACGTCTGCGGAACACCCTCCTCGCGGCGCTCGTGGTCGCCGGACTCACCGGCCCGGCCGCGGCGCCCGCGCTCGCCCAGCAGCGCAGCCCACAGGCGGAGGTGACGCGGCAGCAGGACGGCGGCCCCGACACCGCCGCGTTGGACAAGGCACTGCGCGGAGTGCCGGACGGGACGACCACCGCGGCGCTCGCCCGGGTCGGCGGGAAGGGGAGCTGGCACGGCAGCTCCGGCGTACGGGATCTGCGCACCGGCCGGAAGGCGCTGGAGCACGGGCGGTTCCGGGCCGGGTCCACCACCAAGGTGGTGACCGCGGCGCTGGTGCTGAAGCTCGCCTCACAGGGCCGCATCGACCTCGACGGCACCGTGCAGCACTACCTTCCCGGGCTGCTGACCGACGCGTTCGAGCCCGTCACCGTACGGCAGTTGCTCACCTTCACCAGCGGACTCCAGCCCGGCGACGGCCTCGGCCCGGTCTCGGGAGAGGGGTACGAGAACCGCTTCAAGACCCTCGCCCCCGAGCAGGTCGTCGCCTCGTCGGTCGCCAAGGGGCCCTACCGGGGTGCGGACGAGGGGCCCGGAAAGAAGCAGCGGTACGCGAACATCGACTACACCGTGCTGGGCCTGCTCGTCGAGAAGGTCACCCGCGACTCCTACGCGCACCAGGCGTGGCTGCACGTGCTGCGCCCGGCGGGGATGCGGCACACGTCCTTCCCCCGCGGCACCGACCCGCGGATCCACGGTCCGCACAACCGCGGCTACCAACGGCTCGACGACGGCCGCCTGGTGGACGCCACCGAGTGGAACATGTCCGACCGCTGGGCGGCCGGCGACATGATCTCCACCACGGCCGACCTGGAGCGCCTGCTGTTCGCCCTCTTCCGCGGCGAGATCGTGCCCCAGCCGCTGCTGGAGCGGGAGATGTTCACCGTGCCGGACATCGACGGCGCCACCATGAGCGCCGGACTCCAGCGGTACGACGCGGGCGGCGGCCTGGTGCTGTGGGGCAAGAGCGGGGCCCGCCCCGGCTACAACACCCTGCTGGTCGGCACCCGCGACCTGTCCCGGACCCTCGTCTACAGCCTCGGCTCGACCGACGCCAAGGGACCGGCGATGAACCCGGTCGGGGAGCGGCTGCTCGCCGCCGCGTTCGGCCCCTCGGCGGTTCCCCCGTCCGCTTCGGCGGAGCGACGGACGCGCTGAGGGCGTGCTCTCCACCACCGAGGCGACCGCGCGGACGTAGTCGGCCAGGGTGCGGGGAGCCGTCCAGCCCCGGCGGCGGGCCCGGGTGACGTCGAGCACGACGCTGTGCGCGAGCCGGTCGACGGCGTACCGGGTCAGCGGGGGCTCGGCCCGCGGGCGCAGCCGCCACAGGTGTTCGGCGGCGGCGCCCGCCGCCCGGGCGAACGGCACCGGGAGGTGCCCGACCCGGGCGTGCACCCCGTGCGCCGCCGGCACCGTGCGCACCGCCTCGTCCCGGCGGTGCGCACGGGGTCGGCGATGTGGTAGGCGCCGGGCGGCCATCCGCCGTCCGCCGCGGCCAGGCAGACGTCGGCGAGGTTCTCCACCGCGGTCAGACTGAGCTGGACGTCACGCCCCGGGAGCAGCAGCAGTCCGCGCCGCACCCGGCCCAGCAGCCGCGGCACCAGGTGCGGGTCGCCGACGCCGTAGACCGCGCGGGGCCGCAGCACCACTGCTCCGGCGGCCAGTGCCAGGTCCTCGCCCGCGGCCTTGGTCCGGCCGTAGGCGTTCACCTCGCCCGAGGCCGCGTCCCAGCGCAGGTGGCGGCCGACCGGGCCGGGCCGCAGCCCCACGCACCGCACCTCGGCTCCCCGTAGGCCGCGGCGCGTGCGACGTAGGAGCCGAGGAAGCCGCTCGCGCCGGTGACGGCGATCGTGGTCATGCTGCCTCCCCGTTGCGGTGGCTCCCGCCGTGCCCGCCGCTCCGGTGGGTGCTTCCCTCCCCGTTCCGGTGCATGTGCCGCCGCGGTGCCGAGGACGCGGGGCCCGGCCGGACGGTGAGCGTGCGCCATCCCGGCGGCGAGCGAGGCGCGGGAGTGCACGACGGCCCGGGGGCGGGAGGTGGTGCCGGCAGCCGGGGCCCCGGCGTCGCCACCGGGCCGCCGAGTGCGGCGAGGTCGGGGAGGGCGAGCCGGGCGTGGCGGGCCAGCGGGCGCGCCCACCCGACGGCGGCCGGCGCCGCGGCGTCGGCGAGCACCAGGTCGGGCCGGCCAGGGCGAGCCGGGCGCGCGGCACGTCGGGCCCCGCGCCGGGGTCGAGCACGGCGGCGCGCAGCCCGAGCCGCCAGGCGGCCAGCAGCACGGCCAGGGCGCGGGGTCCGGGCCGTACGGCGACGCCGAGGGTGGCGCCGGGCCGCAGGCCGCGGTGGTGGAGGGCGGACGCGTAGAGGTCGGCCGGGGCGCGCTGCACGGCCCGGCTGGGGGGCTCCCCCGTGACGACGAGGGCCCGGTGCGGCCCCCGTGATACCCATGCCCGGTGCCGCGGCGGGCCGATCGGCGAAGATGCTGTGTACCCCCGTGCCCGGAAGGTTGGGAAGCCGGGGCGGGCGCGGGCATGAGTGCGGATACTCCGCTGCCCGCGCCGGGTACCTACCGGTTCGCGCGCACGTGCACGCCACGCCGCCAGACGTCGGAGACGAGGGGGACCCCCGGCCGGTAGGAGAGGTGGACGTGCGAGGGCGCGTCGAGCAGGGCGAGGTCGGCGCGGGCCCCGGGGGACAGCCGTCCGACGTCGGTGCGGCGCAGGGCGCGAGCGCCGCCGGCCGTCGCCGACCAGAGGGCTTCGTCGGGCGTCATGTTCATCTCCCGCACCGCCACCGCGATGCAGAACGGCATCGAGGAGGTGTACGAGGAGCCGGGGTTGCAGTCGGTGGACAGCGCGACGGTGACGCCCGCGTCCAGCAGCCGGCGCGCGTCCGGGTAGACGGCGCGGGTGGAGAACTCGCACCCCGGCAGCAGCGTGGCCACCGTGCTGCCCTGGGCCAGCGCGTCGATGTCCGCGCTGTTCAGGTGGGTGCAGTGGTCGGCGGAGGCGGCCTCCAGCTCGACGGCGAGCCGCACCCCGGGGCCGTGCGTCAGCTGGTTGGCGTGCACCCGGGGCACCAGCCCCTTGGCCCGGCCCGCGGTGAGGATGGCGCGCGACTGGTCCTCGTCGAAGGCGCCCTCCTCGCAGAAGACGTCCACCCAGCGCGCGTGGGGGGCGCACGCGTCGAGCATCTCCCCGGCCACGAGCGCGGTGTAGCCGTCGGGGTCGGCGGCGTACTCCGGCGGCACGATGTGGGCGCCGAGGTAGGTGACCTCCTCGACCCCGGCCTCGGCCGCCACCCGCAGCGCACGGGCCTCGTGCCGGGCCGTCAGCCCGTATCCGGACTTCGTCTCGACGGTCGTCGTGCCCTGGGCGGCCATCTCCGCCAGATGCGCTCCCACGGTGGCCGCCAGGTCCGCGTCGGATGCCTCGCGGGTCGCCTGCACGGTGGTGCGGATGCCTCCGGCGGTGTAGGGCCGGCCCGACATCCGGGCGTTGAACTCCTGGGTGCGGTCGCCCGCGTAGAGCAGGTGGGAGTGGCTGTCGACGAATCCGGGGACGGCGGCCCGGCCGCCCGCGTCCACGGTCTCGTCGGCGGCGGGGGCCTCGCCGGTGGGTCCCACCCAGGCGACGCGGCCGTCCTCGACGACCAGGGCCGCGTTCTCGATCAGTCCGAGCGGGCTTCCGTCGCCCAGTGCGGGGTCGTTGGTGACGAGGGTGGCGAGGTTGGTGAGGGAGAAGGCGGCAGGCGGTCGGCTCATGAGGGTCGGTCCTTGGTCGCGGGAGGCACGGGCACGGATCGGGCCGCGGTGCGCGGCTGTCAGGGGCGGAGGGCGGCGACGGCCCGGGCGAGGGCCTGGGGTACGGAGTCGAGGAGGGTGTGCGCGCCGTCCCGCACCACCTGCCGGCCGCCGACCACCGTGTGGCGGACGTCGGCGGAGGTGGCGGCGAACACGGTGGTCTCGGCGGCCAGCCGTGCCACCGGCCCGGCCGTGCGTACCGAGTCGAGCGCGACGGTGGTGAAGTCGGCGGGCGCCCCCGTCTCCAGGCGGCCCGCCTCCGGCCGGCCGAGGGCGGTGTGCCCGCCCGCGGTGGCGGCCCGCAGCAGTTGGCCCGCCGTCCAGTGGCCGCGGGTGCGGCTGGCGAGCCGCTCGTCGAGCTCCAGCGCGCGGGCCTCCTCGAACAGGTCGATCACGGCGTGGCTGTCGCTGCCGAGCGACAGCGCGGATCCGGCGCGTTCGAGGGCGGGTGCCGGTCCGATGCCGTCGGCGAGGTCGCGTTCGGTGGTCGGGCACATGCACACGCCGGTGCGGGAGCCGCCGAGCAGGCGGATGTCGTCCGGCGTCAGATGGGTGGCGTGCACGGCGGTGGTCCGCGCGCCCAGCACCCCGTGCGCGTCGAGCAGCGCGGTCGGGGTGCGGCCGTGGGCGCCGCGGCACGCCTCGTTCTCCGCGGCCTGCTCGGACAGGTGGACGTGCAGCGGCGCGTCCCGCTGCCGGGCCCACTCGGCGACGGTGTGCAGCTCCCGGGCGGGCACGGCACGCACGGAGTGCACCGCGGCGCCGACGCGCGCGTGGTCGCCCTGCGGGGTGAAGGCGGCGGCGCGTTCGGCCCACGCCTCCGCGCTGCCGTCGCTGAAGCGCTGCTGCTGCCGGGTGGGGGGTTCGCCGCGGCCGTCCCTGCCGATTCCGGCGGCGAGGTAGGCGGTGTCCAGCAGGGTGATGCGGATGCCCGCGTCGGCCGCGGCCGCGACCAGCGCGTGGCTCATGGCGTTGGGGTCGTCGTAGCGTGCACCACCCGGCGCGTGGTGCAGGTAGTGGAACTCGCCCACGCAGGTGATCCCGGCCAGCGCCATCTCGGCGTACACGGCCCGGGCCAGCGTGTAGTAGCTGTCCGGGGTGAGCAGCGCCGCCGTCCGGTACATGGTGTCGCGCCACGTCCAGAAGGTGCCCGAGCCGACCTGGACGGTGCCGCGCAGGGCGCGGTGGAACGCGTGCGAGTGGGCGTTCGCCAGTCCGGGCAGGGTCAGTCCGCGCAGCACGACGGCTCCGGGCGGCGGCGCGGGGACGCCGGTGCGGACGGCCCCGAACCGGCCCTGTGCGGTCACCTCCAGGACGACGTGCGGCTCGACGGTGCCGTTGAGCCAGGCGTTCTCGCACCAGTAGACCTTCGCGGCGGGGGCGCCGCCGGGGTCGGGGCCGGTCGCCCCGGGGTGCGGCCCGGCCGCCGCGGCCGGCGTCGCCGCGGTCCTGCGCGAGGCGGTCGCCCCGGCCTCGGTCTTCTCCGTGGCCGCAGGTCCCGGCCCGGCCGGTCCCCTCCGGGCGGTTCCGTTCCCGGCGGCTTCGTTCCCGGGGCCTACCGCGCCGGTCGGCGGTGTTCGCTGCCCGGTCGGGGGCGTCCTCGTCCCGGTCGTCACATCAGGCCTTCCAGTACGTCGGCGAGCGCGGTCACGCCCGCCGCGCAGTCGTCCTCCTCCGCGAACTCGGCGGGCGAGTGCGAGACACCGGTCGGGTTGCGGACATACAGCATGGCCGTGGGCACCGAAGCGGACAAAATACCCGCGTCGTGTCCGGCGCCGGTGGGCAGCACCGGCACCTCGCCGCCGAGCAGGGCGCGGACCCGGTCGCGCAGCGCGTGGTCGAACTCGACCAGCGGCGTCGCGGACTCCCCGGTGACCTCGACGTGCACGCCGTCCCGCCCGCCCCGCTCCCCGGCGGCGCGTTCGATCTCGGCGACGACGCTCTCCAGCGTTCCCGCGTCCGGGGCCCGCGCGTCGAGCCAGCCGCTGACCCGGGACGGGATGGCGTTCACCCCGTTCGGCTCCACGGCCACCCGGCCGAAGGTGGCCAGCGCGCCCGCCAGCCGCGCCTTCTTGCGGGCCGCCAGCACGGTGTTGGCGTAGGTGAGCATCGGATCCCGGCGGTCCTCCAGCCGGGTGGTGCCCGCGTGGTTGGCCTCGCCCCGGAAGTCGAACCGCCAGCGGCCGTGCGGCCAGATCGCCGACGCGACGGCCACCGGGTGCGCGGTTTCGGCCAGCGCCCGGCCCTGCTCGATGTGCAGTTCGACGAACGCGCCGATCCGCGCCAGCCGCTCGGGGTCGGGGCCGAGCGTCCCGGGGTCCTGCCCGGCGGCCTCCATGGCCTGCGCGAGCGTCACCCCCTCGGCGTCCCGCAGCGCATGGGCGCCCTGCCGGGACAGCGCGCCGCTCGCCAGGCGGGAGCCCACGCAGGCCAGCCCGAACCGGGCCCCTTCCTCGTCGGCGAAGTTGACGATGGCCAGCGGGCGGGTGAAGGCGGTGCCCCGGGCCCGGAGCTCGTCGTGTGCGGCGAGGGCCGACAGCACACCCAGCGGCCCGTCGAAGGCGCCGCCGTCGGGGACGGAGTCCAGGTGCGAGCCGGTCACCACCGCGTCACCCGCGGAGCCTGCGGCGGCCGCCCCGGCCCCGGGGCCGCCGGCCGCCTCGGTGTCGGGCCCGGCCCAGGCCCACTGGTTGCCGTTCCGGTCGACCTCGTAGGCCAGCCCCCGGACCGCGGCCTGCTCCCGGAACCACTCCCGGCACTCCAGGTCGGGCCCCGTCCACGCGAAGCGGCGGTACCCGCCCGCCGCCGACCGCCCCAGCGGCAGCAGCTCGCGCCACATCTGCTGGAACGAGGGCGGCGGGCCGCCGTCCCCCGCCGGGTGCGGCACCGGACCCGGCGCGGCCCCGACGGCTCCCGCGGACCCGGCAGCCCCCTCGTGGGCCCCCATCAGGCGTCCCCCTCGCGCATCGGGACACGCACGCCGCGCTCCGCGGCGACGGCCTCCGCCTCCGGGTACCCGGCGTCGACGTGCCGGATCACGCCGGTGCCGGGGTCGTTGGTCAGCACCCGGCGCAGCTTCTCGCCCGCGAGCGCGGTGCCGTCGGCGACGGTGACCTGGCCGGCGTGCAGCGAGCGGCCCATGCCGACCCCGCCTCCGTGGTGCAGGGAGACCCAGGTGGCGCCGGAGGCGACGTTGAGCATGGCGTTGAGCATGGGCCAGTCGGCGATGGCGTCGGAGCCGTCCCGCATGGCCTCGGTCTCGCGGTACGGCGAGGCCACCGAGCCGCAGTCCAGGTGGTCGCGGCCGAGGACGAGCGGCGCCGCCAGTTCCCCGGCGGCGACCATGTCGTTGAACCGCTCGCCGGCCGTGGCCCGCTCGCCGTAGCCGAGCCAGCAGATCCGCGCCGGGAGCCCCTGGTAGTGCACGCGTTCGCCGGCCAGCTTCAGCCAGCGGGCGAGCGAGGCGTTCTCCGGGAAGAGATCGAGCAGGGCCCGGTCGGTGGCGGCGATGTCGGCGGGGTCGCCGGAGAGGGCGGCCCAGCGGAAGGGGCCCTTGCCCTCGCAGAAGAGGGGCCGGATGTAGGCGGGGACGAAGCCGGGGAAGTCGAACGCGCGCGCGTACCCGGCGAGCCGGGCCTCGCCGCGCAGGGAGTTGCCGTAGTCGAAGACCTCGGCGCCCGCGTCCTGGAAGCCGACCATCGCCGCCACGTGCGCGGCCATCGACTCGCGTGCCCGGAGGGTGAAGTCGGCGGGCTTCTCGGCAGCGTAGGCGGCCATGTCGGCGAAGTCGACACCGGCGGGCAGATAGGCGAGCGGGTCGTGCGCGGAGGTCTGGTCGGTGACGATGTCGATCGGAGCGCCGTCGGCGAGCATCCGGGGCAGTACCTCGGCGGCGTTGCCGAGCAGGCCGATGGAGAGCGGGCGGCGCGCGTCCCGGGCCTCGACGGCGAGCCGCAGCGCCTCCGCGGCGTTCTCGGCGCGGACGTCGAGGTAGCCGTGTTCGATACGGCGGGTGATCCGCGAGGGGTCGCACTCGACCACCAGCGCGACGCCGTCGTTCATGGTGACGGCGAGCGGCTGGGCGCCGCCCATCCCGCCGAGCCCGGCGGTCAGGGTGATGGTTCCGGCGAGGGTGCCGCCGAACTTCTTCGCCGCGACCGCCGCGAACGTCTCGTAGGTGCCCTGGAGGATGCCCTGGGTGCCGATGTAGATCCACGAACCGGCGGTCATCTGGCCGTACATGGTCAGGCCGAGCTGCTCCAGCCGCCGGAACTCCTCCCAGTTGGCCCAGTCGCCGACCAGGTTGGAGTTGGCGATCAGCACCCGCGGGGCCCACTCGTGGGTGGTCATCACTCCGACCGGGCGCCCGGACTGGACGAGCATCGTCTCGTCGCCGCGCAGGGTGCGCAGGGTGCGGAGCATCGCGTCGAAGGACGTCCAGTCGCGGGCGGCCTTGCCGGTGCCGCCGTATACGACGAGTTCGTCGGGGTGCTCGGCGACCTCGGGGTCGAGGTTGTTCTGCAGCATCCGCAGTGCGGCCTCCTGCTGCCATCCGAGCGCGCTCAGCTCGCTGCCGCGCGGTGCCCTGACCGGGCGCGGTCCTGCGGTGCTGGTCATGTGGCCCTGCCTCCTCGACTCGCGGCGTACGCGCGCGCCGGGCGTGCCGCGCACTCCGGGGGCCGTACGCGCACTCAGTGGTCGCGTATCGAATCTATTCACCAACGATACGCATTGAATAGTTCTAGTCAACGGTCCGTCCGGCCACCCCGGGAGTCCGCAGCGCTCCCCGGCCGCCCGCGGACCGCGGCGGACCGGCGGACTGCGGCGGCCAGGGGACGGGACGGGCTCGCCCGGTGGCGTCAGCGGCCATGGCGGCCCGGCGCGGCCTACGGTCGTCCAGTAGCCCTCCCCCGCAGCCCCCGGAGAACGACATGACGCAGATCCTTTTCGTGCTGACCGGCGCCCGGCACTGGACGCTCGCCGACGGCACCCAGCACCCCACCGGCTTCTGGGCCGACGAGGCCGTCACCCCCTACGAGGCGTTCACCGCGGTGGGCCACGAGGTCGTCGTCGCCACCCCCGGCGGAGTCGTGCCCGCCGTCGACGAGGCCAGCCTGTCCGCCGACGCGAACGGCGGACAGGACAACGCCGACCGGGTCGCGGCCGGACTGGAGTCCTTCACCGCGCTGGGCCACCCGCTGAGCATCGAGGACGTGCGGATCGACAGCGCCGGCGGCCCGGCCGGATTCGACGCCGTCTTCTACCCGGGCGGGCACGGCCCGATGGAGGACCTGGCGACCGACTCGGACTCCGGCACCCTGCTGGTGCGCACCCTCGCCTCCGGCAGGCCGCTCGGCGTGGTCTGCCACGGCCCCGCCGCACTGCTGGCCGCCCACACCCAGGAGGGCGCCAACGCCGTGCACGGCTACCGGCTCACCGGCTTCACCAACGCGGAGGAGCGCATGACGGGACTGGCCGACAAGGCCAAGTGGCTGCTCCAGGACCGGCTCGTCGAGGCCGGGGCGCACTTCGACGCGGGCGAACCGTGGGCCCCGCACGTGGTGGTCGACCACAACCTGGTGACCGGCCAGAACCCCGCGTCTGCCGGTCCGGTGGCCGCCGAGCTGATCAAGATGCTCGGCTGAGCCCGCACCCGCGGCAGCCCCGGGCTCCGGCTCCGGTCGAGCACGAGGTGCGGCGCCGCCGACCGGCCGCGACGGTGCGCGGCCCCGCGACGTCCACCTTCGTCGACGAGGTCGGCACCCGTGGCGAACCGCCCGTGTGCGGGAGCACTGCGCGACGCCGGAGCAGAGCGGGACCCGGCACCGGCGCGGCTGGACCGACCACGGCGAGGAGGCCCGGGAGGGCGGGGACGGCGGTCGCGGTGCCACGACCCTGATCGTCGGCGCCCATTCCGTGCACGGTGAGATCAGCCGCCGCCTGCTGAACGCACTGCCCGCCGCGCGCGGCGGCGCGGGACGCCCTCAGGCGGCCTTCCCCGGGCTGCCGTGCCAGTCGACGCACATCACCAGCGCGTCGTCCTGAAGCGGCGCCTCGCCACGGTAGGCCGCCAGTTCCCGGAGGACCGCGGCGGGGACCAGACCGGCGGGCAGCAGCCGGTGCCCCGGCAGCGAGCGGGCGAGTGCGCGCTCGCCGTACTTCTCGCTCCGGTCCGGCGCCGCCTCCCCCACCGGGCCCGAGGGCGTGTCGTAGACGCCGTCGCTGCCGATCAGCAGGCGGTCGCCGGGCCGCACCGTGAAGGACTCCTCCACATAGACCGTGTCCTCGAACATGCCCAGCGGCAACTGGTGGTCGAAGGGGACCGCCGCCACGTCCCGGCCCCGTATCCGCCACATCCGCGGGGAGCCCGCGTCCACGACCGCCACCCGGCCGGTCGCCAGCTCGAACCGCAGCAGCAGCACGGACACGTAGGCCGCGCCCCGGTACTGCGCGTAGACCGCCTGGTCGGCCAGCGTCGCCTGCCCCGCCAGATCCAGACCGGCCCGGCGCGCGTTGCGCAGCGCGTTGGTGGCGAGGTTGGTCAGCAGCGCCGCCTCTATGCCCTCGCCCATGCCGTTGGTGACGGCGAGGGTCAGATACCGCTCCGACGCCTCCCAGTCGAAACTGTCGCCGTGGATCGCGTACGCGGGCTCCAGATGGGCGCCGACCTCGAACTCGTCGCGGACACAGGTGCGGCCGGGCAACAGCTGCCACTGCATCTCCGCCGCCAGGGTCAGCCGGGAGGCCCGGCGGGCGAGCAGGAACACATCCGTGTCCCGCTCGGCGACCAGGATCTCGTGGCCGAGCGCCTCGCACACCTGCCGCAGCGCGGGGAGCAGCCCGCCGGGATCAGCCGAGGGCGGCAGCTCGACCGAGAGCGTGCCCAGCCGGTCGCCGCGGAGGGTGACCGGCAGATGGACGACGGCTCCGCCGTCGGGCTGCTGGACCGTGAAGGGCTCCTGGGAGCCGAACGCCCGGCCCTGCGGGCTGTCGTGCACGGACACCGGCCCGGCCTCGGCGGCGTGGCCGTCGACCGGCTGCAGCGACTTCATGCCGTAGTCGACCATGCGGAGCTCGACGCGTCCGGCGCCGTACCGGCCGCGCAGCTCCTCGACGACGACCCGGGCGAGCGCGTGCGGCGGTGCGGAGCGCAGCGCCTGCTGCAAGGCGGCGAATCTGTCCACGAGCGGTCCTGGTTCTGTGCGGGGCTGACGATGACCCCGCTGGTACTGGGATCGCACGGGTTCAGCCGTTCCGGAAGAGTCCCACGAAAGAACCTATCGCAGACACATGCGGACCGGGTCCGGCCGCGATTCCCGCCGCGGCGGATGCCGCCCCGCTGGAGGTTCGCGTGTCCGGTCCGTGGGCCCCGGGCGGCAGGCGGCCGGGTGCGGCGATGAGTTCGCGCTCCGTGCCCGGTCCGTCTTCCCGGGAACGCCGGGGCGACGCGCCGGCGTACGGCACCGAGAGGCGGAACCATGGTGGAGACGAGCGGGAGCAGGCCGGGCGGCACGGCGCCGCACAGCACCGATGAACGGCTGCCGCGGGGGCGGCACCGCGTCGAGTGCGCGCCCCGCGGCGCACCGGCCGCCGGGCCGGACGGCGGGCCGCGGAGCCGCCCCGGCCGCGTTCGGCTCGCCGCCGCCCGCGGGACCGCCGGGACCGGCTGCCGGGCCGCCGGGACCGCCGACCGCTCCGCCCCCTAGCGCCGTGTTCCACGACCGCGGGGACGAGCGGAACACGGCTGGCGCGGGGGACGCGGCAAGCGGCAGGGACGCGGGCGACGGCACGGACGCGGCGGGTGGGAGCTTCGGCGACGGCGCGTCCGCGGAGGAGGCCGCGCGGGCGGCGGAGCTGCTGCGGCGGGCCCTCGGCTACGCGCTGGGCACCGCGCAGCCGGTGACCCCCGCTCTGCTGGATCGGCCGACCCCCTGCGCGCGCTGGGACCTGGGCAGGCTGATGGCGCACGCGGACGACTCGCTGCGGGTGCTGCACGAGGGCCTCACGGAAGGCGCCGTCGCGCTGTACCCGGAGCCCGGGAACGGCACGGGCGGCCCGGCGGATCCGCGGGGCACGGCGGGTGACGGCCCGGGCGAGGCGGATCCCGCGGCGGCCTTCCGGCTGCGGGCCGCGCGGCTGCTGGGCGTCTGGACCCGCGACGGCCCGCGGCACCGGCCGGTCGCGGTGGCCGGCGCGCCGCTGACGGCGACCGCTCTGGCGCTGACGGGCGCGGTGGAGATCGCGGTGCACGGCTGGGACATCGCCCGCGCCACCGGCCGGACCGCATGCCCCGTTCCCGCGCCGCTGGCGGCCCGGCTGCTGCCGGTGGCCCGGCATCTGGTGCCGCACGCGGAGGCCCGGCGGCCGCTGTTCGGGCCGGAGGTGCGCCTCGCGCCCGGGGCCCCGCCAGGGGACCGGCTGCTGGCCCTCCTCGGGCGCGCCCCCGGGTGAGCCCGGACGCCCGGGGGCGTGCCCTGCGTCGGCGGGGTGTGCCCCGGTCCGATGGGGCGCACCCCGGCGGAGGCGCCCTTGGACCGACGTGCCGGGCGGACGACGGACCGTGGCCGCGGGCCCGCGGACGGCACCGGCTCACTCGGCGAACAGGCCGCGCTCCCCGGCTCGGGTGTCGAACTCCTCCAGGCGTGCCTGCGCGTCCGGCAGCCCGTCGCACATCGCCTCCAGCAGCACCCGGCCCAGCAGCATGGGTGCGCACGCCGTGTCGAAAGCCAGACCCGTGCCGACGGCCGCGGGCAGCAACAGATCCTCGGGGTGGGCGACCGGCGCGAAGGCGCTGTCGGCGACGGTGACGACCGACAGTCCCGCCTCCCGCGCGCTCTCCAGCGCCTCCACGGTCTCGCGCGGGTGGCGGGGCAGCGCGAAGCACAGCAGCGTCCGGGCACCGGCGCGTACGCAGCCGTCGATCCGGTCCAGGAGCATGGAGCCGCCCTCGGTGAGCAGCCGGACATCAGGGTGGACCTTGGCCGCGAAGTACGCGAAGCCGGTCGCCTGTGCGGCCGCGGCCCGGAGTCCGAGCACGGGCAGCGGGCGGGAGGCGGCCAGCAGCTCACCGGCGCGCTCGACCGGCGCCGGGTCCTCCAGCAGCGCGGCCAGGTGCCGCAGGTTCTCGATCTCGGCGTGTACGGCCTGCTGGTACTCGCTGGGGCCGGTGGCCCCCTCCCCCTCCGCGGCGGGCTCGCCTTCCGCGGGCGGCTCGCTCTCGCGCAGATGGCGGCGGAGCGCCGGGTAGCCGTCGAAGCCGAGCGCCACCGCGAACCGGGTGACCGAGGGCTGGCTGACTCCGGCCAGCTCGGCGAGTTCGACGCTGGAGAGGAACGGGGCGTCGCCCGCCCTGCGGACCATGCAGTGCGCGATACGGCGCTGGGTCGGGGTCAGCCGGTGCCCTTCGAAGAGCTTCAGCAACCGCGCGCTCGCGCTGCCCATTCCGCACCTCTCATTCAGCCCGGCCCTCCCTTGCATAACCCTATGCAGCAAGGGTCGCCCCGGGCAAGGCACAGCCGCGGCGGGCGCCGGAAGGGGCCGGGGCACCCGCGGGAGGGGAACCGCTCGCGAACCGGGGCGTCCCCGCGGCGAAGGGGGGCTAGCACCACTGCCCGGCGCCTGCGGCGCCCGTAGGCTGGCGGACATGAGCGGAGCCGACCATGAGCTGAGGAAAGAACTCGACGCGACGTTGCAGACGCGCCGGGAACTGGGCCCCGAGTACGAGAACGAACTGCTCGACTCGTTCCTCGAGAAGGTGGAGCAGCGACTCGACACCGTGGTCGACAAGCGGGTGCGGCGCCGGATGGCGGAGGAGCAGATGGTCGCCGCCCGGGGCAGCGGCGTCGGCGCCGCGCCGCAGCCGCGGCCCGCCTCCGGCCTCCCGGACGGGCTCGGCGCCCGGCTGGGCCTGGCGGTGGCCTCTCTGGTGCTGGCGATCCCGCTCTCGGCGATCGCCGTGGCCAATGCCGGCCTGACCGGCCTGGTCACCTGCTGGGCGGGCATCGTCGCGGTGAACGGCCTGCAGGCCAGCCGCTCCTGGTTCTCCCGCGGCGGCAGCACCCAGACCTCCGACCTCGACTGAGCCCGCAGCGGCCCGGGGCCGGACGCTGCCCGCGGGCGACGGCTCTTCGCGAACAGCGGGACCCCGCCGCCCGCGGCAGCTTCCCGCCGACGGCTGCGGCTCCGCCCCGCCCGGTCGCGGACGGGCGGGGCGGCCGGACGGGCGGAACCGCAGCCGGGCACCGGAGGCTCGGCGCCCGCGAGCACGCGCCGGCGTCCTCAGCTCCCCACGAGCACGCGCCGGCGTCCTCAGCGGCCCTCGTGCGCGAGGAAGGCGAGCAGGTCCTGACGGCTCACGACGCCGCTCGGCTTGCCCTCCGCGAGGACGACCGCCGCGTCGGCGCCCTCCAGCACGGCCATCAGCTCGGCCACGCTCTCCCCGGCGCCCACGTGCGGCAGGGGTGCGCTCATGTGCTTCTCCAGCGGGTCCCCGAGGGAGGCGCGCTGCGCGAACAGCGCGTCGAGCAGCTCGCGTTCGACGACGGACCCGATCACCTCGGCGGCCATCACGTCCGGGTGCCCGGCGCCGCGCTTGACCACGGGCATCTGTGAGACGCCGTACTCGCGCAGCACCTCGATGGCCTCGCCCACCTTCTCCTCCGGGTGCATGTGCACCAGCGAGGGGATCGGGCCCTCCTTGAAGCGCAGCACCTCGCCGACCCGGGCGCCGGTGCTGCCGCCCTCCTCCAGGAAGCCGTAGTCGTTCATCCACTCGTCGTTGAAGATCTTGCTCAGGTAGCCGCGCCCGCCGTCCGGCAGCAGCACGACCACCACGTCGTCCGGGCCGAGCCGCTTGGCCACCTCCAGCGCGCCGACCACGGCCATCCCGCAGGACCCGCCGACCAGCAGCCCCTCCTCCTTGGCCAGCCGCCGCGTCATCTGGAAGGAGTCCTTGTCCGATACGGCCACGATCTCGTCGGTGACGCCGCGGTCGTAGGCGTCCGGCCAGAAGTCCTCACCCACGCCCTCGACGAGGTAGGGACGGCCCGAACCGCCGGAGTAGACGGAGCCCTCCGGGTCGGCGCCCACGATCCGCACCCGGCCGTCGCTGACTTCCTTCAGATAGCGGCCGGTGCCGCTGATGGTGCCGCCGGTGCCGATGCCGGCCACGAAGTGGGTGATCCGGCCGTCGGTCTGCTCCCACAGCTCGGGACCCGTCGTCTCGTGGTGCGAGCGGGGGTTGTTGGGGTTGCTGTACTGGTCGGGCTTCCAGGCGCCCGGGGTTTCGCGCACGAGCCTGTCGGAAACGTTGTAGTAAGAGTCGGGATGTTCGGGATCGACGGCCGTGGGGCAGACCACGACCTCGGCTCCGTAGGCCCGCAGCACATTGATCTTGTCCATGGAGACCTTGTCGGGGCAGACGAAGAGGCACCGGTACCCCTTCTGCTGCGCCACGATGGCCAGTCCGACACCGGTGTTGCCCGAGGTGGGCTCCACGATCACCCCGCCGGGCCGGAGCTCGCCGGACTGCTCTGCCGCCTCGATCATGCGCAGCGCGATCCGGTCCTTCACGGAACCGCCTGGATTGAAGTACTCGACCTTGGCAAGGACGGTGGCCTGGATACCGTCCGTGACACTGTTGAGCTTGAGCAGCGGGGTGTTGCCGACAAGCTCGATCATCGACTCGTGATACTGCACCGTGGTCTCCGCGCGTAGTCGTGGTCGCAGGGCCGCGGGGTCGCGAGCCCGTGCGGACACCTTATGGGGCAACACGTGCACACCCCAGGTGCGTTGCAGGGCGGGCCGCACGGGGCAACACAGTCTTGGAGGCCGCGGACCCCCGGCGTTCGGACAGCAGCGCGCACACCGGCGCACAACAGCCCCCGAACGCACAGGATCAGGCGCCCGCTCCCTCACGAACGGACGCACCACCACATGAGCCCATGATCGGGAACTCGGGAGGCGGAAGAGGACAATGCCGATGTCGAAGGCGTCGAGCGCGAGAGTGGCCCGGCGAATCGCGACCGCGGCCGCCTATGGAGGCGGCGGACTCGGCCTGGTCGGTGGAGCGGCGGTCGGGCTGCTCTTCACCGAACTCCAACTGGCGAAACATCATATCGGCGGCTCCGACGACGAGCCGCCCAAGGCCGACGGATCGTACGGCAGCGCCTTCGGCAGGCTCTATGACGGCCAGCCGCTGCGCCTCGCCTTCCTCGGCGACTCCACCGCGGCGGGCCAGGGCGTGCACCGGCCCCGCCAGACGCCGGGGGCGCTGCTCGCCTCGGCGCTCGCGGCGATCGCCGAACGCCCCGTCGAACTGCGCAACGTGGCCCTCTCCGGTGCCATGTCCGACGATCTGGAGCGGCAGATCACGCTGCTGCTGAGCGAGCGGGACCTGGCCGAGGCCCCGGACGTGTGCGTCATCATGGTCGGCGCCAACGACGTGACCCACCGGATGTCCCCGGCGCGCTCGGTCCGCCACCTGTCGGACGCGGTGGCGCGGCTGCGGACGGCGGGCTGCGAGGTGGTCGTCGGCACCTGCCCCGACCTGGGCAGTGTCGAGCCGGTCGGACAGCCGCTGCGCTGGATCGCCCGGCGGCTCTCGCGCCAGCTCGCCGCGGCGCAGACCATCGCCGTGGTCGAGGAGGGCGGCCGCACGGTCTCGTTGGGCGACCTGCTCGGCCCGGAGTTCTCCGCGAACCCGCGCGAACTGTTCGGACCCGACAACTACCACCCCTCGGCCGAGGGGTACGCCACGGCGGCGATGGCCGTACTGCCGTCGCTGTGCGCGGCGCTGGGCCTGTGGCCGACGGAGGACGAGCGGCCGGACGCGCGGCGGCGCGAGGGCATCCTCCCGGTGGCGCGGGCCGCCGCGGAGGCGGCGGCCGAGGGCGGTACGGAGGTCGCCGGGATGCGCGGCCCGTGGGCGCTCCTCAAGCACCGCCGCCGGCGCCGGCTGCCGCCCGCCGAGGAGGCGGGACCCAGGCACACCGAGGACCGCGCCGAGGACGTCGCCGAGAACCGCTGACCCGGTCGGCGGCCCGCACCGGGACCGCACGGGGGCCGGGCCGGGCCGACGGGGACCGGGGCCCGGGCGGACCGGGACCGCCGGAGCCGGAGCGGGGGGACCGGGCAGGCCGACGGGGACCGGGGCCGGCCGGACCGCGGGCACGCCGGGACGCCACGGGGCACTGCGGCGGCACCGCGGCGGCCGCGAGGAGCACGGGACCGGCTGCGACGCCTTGACCGCGAGGCGGAAAAAGCGAACGCTTAGAAGAGGCCCGCATCACATCCCCGGGACCGTGACCCGCACCCTACGGGCGGGTAGCTTCCGCTGCGTAGCCACTCGCCGACCCTCTCTGGAGCCCCTGATGCCCGAAGCAGTGATCGTCTCCGCCGCCCGCTCCCCCATCGGCCGCGCCTTCAAGGGCTCCCTCAAGGACGTCCGCCCGGACGACCTGACCGCCGAGATCGTCAGGACGGCACTGGCCAAGGTCCCGGAACTGGACCCGACGGACATCGACGACCTGATGCTGGGCTGCGGGCTGCCCGGAGGTGAGCAGGGCCACAACCTCGGGCGCGTCGTCGCCGTGCAGCTGGGCATGGACCACCTGCCGGGCTGCACCATCACGCGCTACTGCTCCTCGTCCCTGCAGACGACGCGGATGGCGCTGCACGCGATCAAGGCGGGCGAGGGCGACGTGTTCATCTCGGCGGGCGTCGAGGCGGTCTCCCGCTCGGTCAAGGGCTCCTCGGACGGGATGCCCGACACCCACAACCCGCTCTTCGCCGAGGCCGAGGCCCGCACCGCGGCCCGCGCCGAGCAGGGCGGGGAGGGCTGGACCGACCCGCGCGCGGAGGCCGGCGTCCCGGACGTCTACATGGCCATGGGCCAGACCGCGGAGAACCTGGCCCGCCACAAGGGCATCACCCGGCGTGAGATGGACGAGTTCGGCGTACGCTCGCAGAACCTCGCCGAGAAGGCCCTCGCGGACGGCTTCTGGGAGCGCGAGATCACTCCCGTCACCACCCCGGACGGCACGGTCGTCAGCAAGGACGACGGGCCGCGCGCGGGCGTCACGCTGGAGGGCGTCGAGGGACTCAAGCCCGTCTTCCGCCCCGACGGCCTGATCACCGCGGGCAACTGCTGCCCGCTCAACGACGGTGCCGCCGCACTCGTCGTGATGTCCGACACCAAGGCGCGCGAGCTGGGCCTGACGCCGCTGGCCCGGATCGTCTCCACGGGAGTGTCCGGCCTCTCGCCCGAGATCATGGGCTACGGCCCCGTCGAGGCCAGCAAGCAGGCGCTGGCCCGCGCCGGCATGTCGGTCGGCGACATCGACCTGGTGGAGATCAACGAGGCGTTCGCGGCCCAGGTGATCCCCTCCTACCAGGACCTCGGCATCGACCTGGACAAGCTCAACGTCAACGGCGGCGCCATCGCCGTGGGCCACCCGTTCGGCATGACCGGAGCCCGCATCACCACCACGCTGCTCAACTCGCTCCAGTGGCACGACAAGCAGTTCGGCCTGGAGACCATGTGCGTGGGCGGCGGCCAGGGCATGGCCATGGTGCTGGAGCGGCTCGCCTGAGCCGGATGCGCCGGGCCCGGCGCCGGGACCGCGGCGGCGCGTCCCGGGGGCGGCCCCGGCGCACCGCCCGGCGACCGCCCCGGGCCCGGCGAACCGGCGCGCGGAGGCCGCCGGGCACCGGGTATACGGCGGCGAGACCGAAGCGCCCCCAGGATGTGACATATGCCCTGGGGGCGCGGTGTTCCCGCAGGTCATGGCAGTGCGCGCCAAGCCGGCTCCGGACTCCCCCTGTCCAGTTCGACGGGATTTGCACTACGGTCGAAGAACCTTGAACAACCTTCGGGTCGACGCTGTTGTAGGAATACAGCGCTGTAGTAGGAATTCAAGGGGCAACGACCGGGGGGAACCGCATCAGGGGACCGAACCGGAACCGGGAGTCAAGTCTGTGAGCGCCATATCCCTCATCCTGCTGTGTGCGGCGACCACGGCCACCGCGCTGGGCGGTGCGGCACTGCACACGGCGCGCGGCCTGCGCGGCCAGTTGACCGCGCTGCGCGCCCAGCTGGAGGCAGCACCGGCCGCGGCGGACGCCGCGCTCCCGCGGGCCCGCGAAGCCGCCTCCGACACGTTCTCGCCGAGGACCGAGGGGTTCTCGCAGGAGATCCGTACCGCCGTCGCCGCCGCGCTGGCCGACGAGCGCGAGCGGGAACTCGCCGAGGCCCGCGCCTTCTGGGCCGCCCAGGAGGCGCGCGGCGCGGACTCCGGCGCGGGCTCGCTGCTGGCCGGGCACGGCACGGAATACGCGTACGAGGTGGAGGCGGACGGCCTCGCCGAGAAACTCGACGCGCTGCTGGAGGGCGACACCGGCGGCCTGTTCATCCCCCGCCAGCCGGGCCCCGAGGAGGCAGGCGACGCGGACCACCCGGCCGACACGGACTTCTCGGATTTCTCGGACTACACAGACGAGGCGGATCTGAACCTCGCAGACCTGGACCTCGAACTGGACGTGGCCCCCTACGCCCGCGCGGACGAGGAGCGCGGCGCTGAGGAGTACCGCGGCGCCGCCGAGGGGATCTGCTTCCGCGACGGCGACGCCGGCGAGGCCGAGCACCCGGGCCTGGCCGCGGCCCGCCGCCGCCACCCGTCCCAGCCGGACTACACCCTCGACGGCGAGCCGATCGTGCCCGGTCCCGCACCGGCGCCCGCGACCCCCACCGTCACGTACCACGAGCGCACCGTCGAGCGGCTGGCCGAACTCGCCGAGGCGCGCACCCCGCTGGCCGATGTGCGTCCGGGCCCACTGGGCACGCTGGACGTCTACGTCTTCGAGGACGGTACGACGGTGTGCCTGGCGCCGGGCCACCGCGCCACCAGCGAGGCGCTGGCCGACGGCGTACGCCGCGGTCAGGCCCCGGTGCTGATGGGCGGCTCCGGCATCGCCGGCTCCTACGCGCTCACCTTCGCCTTCCCCGACGGCAGCACCGCCTACCTGCTGGCGGACCGCGTCATCACACCCCTTTGACACCCCGCGCGGTGCCGCTCCGCGGGGACAGCGGTGAGCCCTCCAGCAGTTGGAGGGCGTCCCGCAGCGCGGGTTCCGCGAGGTGGGCGGGCGCCGTCTCCAGGGCCGCGACCACGTCGTGTCCCGCGACGGCGAGTTGATCGCCGACGGCGAAGACACCGGCGTCCGGCAGCACCCGCGACATCCCGCCCTCGGGGAATTCGAGGCGCTGGGCCAGCAGGGCCAACTCCCTCGCGAGCGCGAGCCCGTCCGCGGCGGCACCCCGCTCCAGGGCGCTCTGCGGCAGGCTGCGCAGCCGGTCGGCGAAGCGTTCGACGGCGTCGGTCAGGGGGCGGGTGTCGAGCCGGGGCACGCCCCCAGCATATGCGCCACTGCGCCGCCCCGGGCGCTCCGCACTGTTGCCAACGCCCGCGCGCTCAGGCAACGTGTCGGCAAGGACTCACTGCAGAAGCGTCCGGAGGCGCCGATGTCCCAAGTCTTCTCCGAAGAGACCCACCGGAACATGCTGTCCCGCATTCCCCAGTGCACCGGTCGTGAAGTCTCCGAATGGCTCCACGCGGTCGACGAGGGCCCTGCCCTGCTCCGTTTCGAGGAGAAGGTGAGCTGGCTCCGCGGTGAGCACAACCTCGCCTACGGGCACGCCAAAGCGATCATCCACGAACACGACCTGCGGCGCGCCGCGCGCCACCGCTAGGCAGGGCCTCGTTCCCCGGCCTGGACAGACGAAGCGAAGACCCTAGGACACCGAGGACGCGAACCCGCGGACGACCGCGGACACGCCGAGGGCCCGGAGGTGGTTCACCTCCGGGCCCTCTCCGGGTCTGCCGCGCGTGCGGCTCCGGCTGCCGCCGATGCCGCTCAGTCGCCTTGCAGGATGGCGATCAGGCGCAGGAACTCCAGGTAGATCCACACCAGGGTCAGCGTCAGCCCGAAGGCGGCGAGCCACGCCTCCTCCTTGGGCGCGCCGTAGGCGATGCCGTCCTCGACCTGCTTGAAGTCCAGTGCGAGGAAGAGCGCGCCGAGCACGACGCCGACCACGCCGAAGAGGATGCCCAGGCCGCCGCTGCGGAAGCCGAGCCCGTCACCGCCGCCGAAGACGGCGAAGAGCATGTTGACGGCCATGAGCAGCACGAAGCCGATCGCGGCGGCCATCACGAACCGGTAGAACCGCTGGGTGACCCGGATGACGCGGGTCTTGTAGAGCACCAGGACGGCGGTGAAGACCGCCAGTGTGCCGAGCACCGCCTGCATGGCGGCGCCGTCCACGAACTGGTTGACGAAGTTGCTCAGCGCACCGAGGAAGAGCCCCTCGAAGGCGGCGTACGCCAGGATCAGCGCGGGCGACGCCTTGCGCTTGAACACCTGCACGAACGACAGCACCATGGCGATGAGCCCGGCGCCGATGGCGAGCGGCAGCGACAGCCCGGTGATCCAGGCCACGGCTGCCATCGCGATGACGAGCCCGAGGGTCATTCCCGTCCGGGCGACGACGTCGTCGATCGTCATCCGTCCGGCGGACGGCGGTGCGGCCGGGGGCGCGTACGGCTGGCCGGGGGCCTGGGTCTGCTGGCCGTACGGGTTTCCGGCGTAGGGGTTCGTCGCGTACGGGTTCCCGGCCTGCGGCGGCTGCTGCTGAGCGTCGAAACCGGCATAGCCGTTGTTGCGGCTGAACCCCCGTCGCGAGAAGACCGGGTTACTACTCCTCATCTCACTCCTCCATGGCCACACTGCGCGGCCTTGCCGTCCAGCGTAATGCGTTAGCAAAAACAGCACGCTAGTGCAGAGTCAAGAACGAAGGAAAGCTGTCGAATGTTCCACTTCCCTTACGGATCCCCGACCTCACCCGGGCGGGTGCGCGCGGGGGTGCGGCACGCCGCTGGCGCACACCCGGCGGGTCAGGAGCGCGACAGGAGCACCGCAGCGGCCAGGACGGCGCCCAGCGCCAGTGCCGCCGCGCCGTGGACGAGCCGGTGCGGGCGGGGCAGCGGCAGCACCCGGTCGGCCGCCAGCCGGCCGGGGCCGGTCAGGGCGAGCGCCGCGGCACTCGCGGTGAGCAGCAGTTCGTACTCCACCCCCTGGGGCGCGAAGAAGCCGCCGCCCCACTTCACGGCGAGCGCGTTGAGCAGGGTGCCGAACACGGCGGCGCCCGCGAGGGGGGTCAGCAGCCCCAGCACGAGCCCGAGTCCGCCGAGCACCTCGGTGAGCCCGGCCACCAGCGCCATGGTCCGGGCGGCGGGGTAGCCGGAGGACGCGAAGAACTGTGCGGTGCCGTCGAGTCCGCCGCCCTCGAACCAGCCGAACAGCTTCTGGCTGCCGTGCGCCGCCATCGTGAGGCCGACCACGAGGCGCAGCACGAGCAGCCCGGCGTCGTGCCCGGACTGTTCGGCGGGAGCGGCCCCGGCGGTCCCGGCGCCCGTGGAGGCGCGGGGCGCCTCGGGGGTCCGGTGGTCGGGGGACGGACTTTCGGTGGTCTCGGGTGCGTGGGGGGACGGCATGAGCGGAGCCTCCTGGGGGTGGCCGGCCGGGACGGGACCGACGAGTTGTTCAGATTTGAATGACTGACCGCCGACCGTAACAAGGAGGTTCGAATTTGAACAACCGAGTAGAATGGACACCATGGCCGGAACCAGGTGGCTCGATGAGCGGGAAATGGCGGCCTGGCAGGGCTTCCTGGAAGCCACCAGCCGCGTCTCCCGCCATCTGGAGCAGCAGCTCAAGGAGGACGCGGGGCTCTCCCATCCGCACTACGAGATCCTCGTCCGCCTCGCCGCGGCACCCGACGGCGAGGTGCGGATGACCGACCTGGCAGAAGGACTGTTCACCTCCAAGAGCGGCCTCACCTACCAGGTGGGCCAACTGGAGAAGCGCGGCCTGGTCGAACGGCACTCCTGCCCCACCGACGTCCGCGGCGTCCTGGCCGCCCTCACCCCGGAGGGCCGCGACGTGCTGCGCGCCGCGGCCCCCGGTCATGTGGCCGCCGTGCGGGCCGCCTTGATCGACGTGCTGGACCCGGACGAGCTCGACGTCGTCGCCCGCGCCCTCGGCCGGGTCGGAAGGCGGCTGCGGCCCCCGGATCAGGGCGCCGGCAACTCGGACAGCGGCGGGATCAGCACCTCCTCCTCGTAGTCGAGGTGTGCCTCCAGCTCCTCCGTCATCCGGGCCAGTTCGTTCCGGAAGCGGTCCGGGTCGGCCGAGGGCAGCGCCGCCAGCAGCGACTCCAGCTCTCCCCGGATCCGCTCGACCGTCCGGTGCTCGGCGCGCAGGCGGGCGAGGGCCGGGGCCAGCCGCGGGTACTTCTCCTCCAGAACCGGGAAGGCACCCTGGTCCTCGGAGGTGTGATGGACGTGCAGGGACTCGCAGAAGGCCAGGCAGTGCTGCCGGAGCTGGAGCCCGAGCGGGAGCGCCCCGGCGCCGTCCGCACCCGGTGCGCGTGCCGCGAAGTACGCCTCCGCCTCGGCCGCAATCCGGCGCAGTTGGGCGCGCAGCCAGGTGTGCACCTCCAGCAGCTTGTCGACGAGGCCGGTGAACGGCGCGTCCGGGTACGAGTGCTCCAGCCGCACCACCGGTAGCCGCCGGTCCGTCCGCGCCTGGTAGTCGGCGTATCCGGGCTGCTGACCGGACACGTAGGCGAACAGCCGTTCGCGTTCGGACCCCTCGGCGGGCACCGCCACCGCCCCGAACGTCTCGGTCCCCACCTCCACACGGACCATGGGGTGCGCGAGGAGATTGCGGTACCAGGCGGGGTGCCGATGCGCACCGCCCGCGGAGGCGACGACGAGCAGCGCACCGTCCTCGTCGCGGACGAACCCGAGCGGCGAGGTCTGCTCCGTACCGGTACGGGCGCCGGTGGTGGTCAGCAGCAGCAGATCGCCCCCGGCGAAGGGCCCGCCGACCTGCCCGGCGTTGGCGCGGAACTCCTCGACGACCGCGCGGTTGAAGTCCGCGACGCGGGGCGGCGTGGACGGGTTGGGTGAAGGGGTCAAGAAAGCAACTCCTCGGGAGATGGGCCCCCGGGAGCACGCGTACGGCGCAGATGCGCGCGCACGGGCGCGCCGCGCACGCGGGTGCACCGGCGGCTGTGGGCAGCCCGGCCGCCGGTGCACCCGGGCAGGGAAGGGCCCGGTGGAAGAAGGACGGTGCGGAAGGGAACGGAGAGGCGCTCGCCCGGTCAGCCGGCGGCGCGGGACGGCAACCGCGCTGTGCGCGTGCCGTCAGCTCTCACGTGTCAGACGAGCCCGGCGGTGTGTGTACCCACGATGCACTCCTCACGTCAGGGTGCCTCCATGGCGCTGCCGTACACGGCAGCAGCGACACGCGGCACGGTCGCCCATTCAACCGCCCGCCCTCCGCCGGGGCAAGGCGCTCGCGAGACCGGCCGAGTTCCGACGTCCCGCCCTGCTACCGCGCCCCGGCCCGCAGCGCCCCGCCCAGCCGCCGCAGCCCCTCGCGGATCTCCTCCGCGGAGTGCGTGGTGAACGACAGGCGCAGCGACGCCGGGTCGGCGGGGCCCGCGAAGAACGGCGCCCCGGGGACGTACGCCACATCCCGGGCGACCGCGTCGTGCAGCAGTTCTGTGGCGTCCCTGCCCTCCGGAAGCCGCGCCCAGACGAACATCCCGCCCTGCGGGCGGTTCCAGGTGCTGCCGGGCGGCAGCGCGGCGGCCAGTCCGTCCAGCAGCGCGTCGCGGCGCACCCGGTAGGCGTCCCGGACCCGGGCCAGGTGCGCGTCCAGGTCGTTGTCCGCCAGATAGCGGGCGGCCGCCGCCTGGTCGACGGTCGAGCAGTGCAGATCGAGCGACTGCTTGACGACGACGCAGGCGCGGCGCAGCGCGGCGGGCGCGCGCAGCCAGCCCAGCCGCAGTCCGGGCGCCAGCACCTTGGAGAAGCTGCCGAGCAGGACCGTGCGGTCCGCCGCCCGCGGCAGCGCGGCGACCCACGGCTCGGACTCGCCCTCGAACCGCAGTTCGCCGTACGGATCGTCCTCCACGATCCACATCCCGTACCGCGCGGCGATCTCGGCCACGGCGCGGCGGCGCTCCAGCGGCAGAGTGCGGCCGGTGGGATTCTGGAAGGTGGGGATCAGGTAGAGCAGCTTGGGCCGCTCGCGCTCCACGGCCTCCGCCAGCGCCACCGGGTCGAGGCCCGCGTCGTCGGAGCGGACGGGCACCACGCGCGCACCGGCGAACCCGAAGCACTGCAAGGCCGCCAGATAGGTCGGATCCTCCACCAGGACGGTGTCGCCCGGCTCCAGCAGCGCGGTCGCCAGCAACGTGAGGGCCTGCTGGGAGCCGGTCGTCACCACCAGTTCGTCCGGCACCGTCGGCAGGCCCCGCGCCGCCAGCCGCCCCGCCACCGCGGCACGCAGCGCCGGGTCGCCCTCGGTGGTCGAGTACTGCAGCACCCGGCGCGGTTCGTCGGCGAGCACCCGGTCGTAGGCGGCCCGTATCTCCTCCGCGGCGAACAGCTCGGGCGCCGGGAGCCCCCCGGCGAAGGAGATGACGTCGGGCCGCTCGATCAGCGCCAGGATCTCCCGTACCGGCGAGGAGCCGACCGAGGCGGCGCGGGCGGCGAGCGGAGGCGCGGGGGCGGGGGCGGGAACCGGGCCCGCGTACGTGCTGGGAGTCATCCCCGCAGCCTAGAAGGGATGCGCGGCAGCTCCCCGGCGGATTCCGGTATCCGGGCAGCGGCCCCGCCTCCGCCCGCGTCCCCGGCGGGTTCCGCACGCCTCAGCGGGCCCGCTCGCCTCCTTCGTCCTGCTCCGCCTGGATCAGCCAGAGGTGGCCGTCCGGGTCGGCGAAGGCGCCCGCGTACCCCCAGGGCCGGTGGGCCGGCTCGCTGACCGTCCGGGCCCCGGCGCGGAAGGCGCGGGCGAGCGTCTCGTCCACCTCGTGTTCCGCGCCGACGGGAACCGCGAGGACGCACTCGCTGTGCCCGGGTCCGGCGACGGCGTGGTCGCCGGTGATCCAGTCGAAGCCGTCCGCGGGGATCAGCATCAGCCGCAGCCCGTCGTTGACGACGAACCGCAGCGGCTCGGGTACCCCGTCCTCGGCGAGCTTCCCCACCGCCGCCAGGCCCAGCCCGTCGCGGTAGAAGGTGTAGGCCGCCATCCGGTCGGCGACGGGCAGACTGACGGTGACCGGTGCGAGCGTGCGGCCGACGGCCATGAGTACCTCCTGGATACATCCGGGTGCGTGCTGCGGACCTTCCATTGCGCCCCGCCGCGGCGCCGCGGCGTGCGCGCCACACCGGCGCCGCGAATCGCCGGTCGGGGCACGGTCACACCGCACAGCGGCCCGCGGGCCGATATTGGGCCTGGAGCGAAAGTGCGCGAACACCAGCGAGGGAGGCCCGCACGATGACGGCGGAGATGTCCGAAGGGGAGATGGAGGTGTCCCTGGAGCTGAGCGGCTGCGCCTGCGAGGACGCCGAGGCGGTCTTCCGGGTGCTGAGCGGGCTGTACCCCTCGGACTGGGCGGAGCTGCAGCCCGAGGGCCGCAAGGCCAACGTGTGGCTGTCGCGCTTCGATGTCACACGCGACAGCGGACGGCCGGACGCGGTGACGCTCGGCGCGCAGGTGACGGCGGAACTCCAGGGCGCCCCGCAGGCGGTGGAGCGGCTGCACCGGGTACTGCTGGAGGCGTTCGGCGTGGTGGAGGTGCTGGAGGTCGCCGGCGACCAGGAGAAACAGCTCCGCCTCCAACTGGAGACCCGCTGACGGCGCCCACGGTTCCGGTGCGGCCGGGGTGCGCGGACGGTGAGTTCGGGTGGCCGGACGCCACCCCGTATGAACGCACCGTCCCCACCCGCTCGGCGCGCACCGTCCCCGGTGGGTCACCGCAGGTCACGACAGTTGAGCAGGTGGTGCCCGGAGCCGGACTTGAACCGCTTCCGGAACCCCCTCTGACCTGCGGCGATGCTCTGACCTTACGCGATCGGCGCGCGTCTCCCCGGATCCTCCCGCATCTCCCCGGATCTCAACGCCTCCGTGCTCCCGTGGGAGCACGCGCGGGAACACAGCCCGCCAGCGGCCGCCGCCCTTTTCGGCAGAGCGAGAGCCGGACCCCCGCCCCGACCGGCGCCCGGGGGAACACGGCCGGTGTCGCTCCGGCCGGGGCGGGAGCCCTGGACGTGCAGAGCCCTACGGGCGATGGAGGCAGTCAGGTGCTCGTTCTCACCCGGTAACACCCCAGACGAGGGCGCCGAGCAGCGCCGCCAGTACGACCACCAGGAAGCGTTCACGCCGCACTGCCGCCACCGCAGTCCGGCGGCGTGGGCGGTCGTGTCCGCGCTCGCGGACGAGGGAGCAGTGAAAGGCGAAGCAGGCAATGCGCAGAGCTGTGGGACGTCCGGCGGTTCCGCGCGCTTCGGCGGGTCACTGGCGGTGCAGGGCGGGTGTCAGTCGCCGGATGGCGAGGGATCTACGTGAACCCGTTGGGTTTCACCGACCGGGGCGAGAACGGCCCGGATCGATGCCAGGTCCCGGTCGCTGAGCCCTGCGGCTCCGGCCCGCTCGTAGATTTCCTGGATCGTGCTGAGCAACGCGTCGGGCGCTCCGGCGGACGCCGAGGCGGCCCGGAGGTGCCTCAGGTCCTTGACGGCGGCGCGGACGGGACTCAGAGTCTCCTCGCTCCGTCCGGTCAGCTGAGCGGAGCGGTAGTGCAGGTAGGCACTGTCCGCGTGGGTGCCGGTGACAGCGCGGATGAACAGCGACGGGTCCAGTCCGAAGGCCTCGGCCAGCACCGCCGACTGCGCAGCCATCGCGTTCATCCCGAAGAGCCAGGCGTTGCACACCAGCTTCAGCAGGCTGGCCCTACCGGGTCGGTCGTCGACATCCACGACGTGGGACGCGAGGGATTCCAGTACGGGTGTCGCCGCGACCTTGTGCGGTCGCGTACCGGCCACCATCAGCGTGAGTTCCCCGCGTGCGGCCGGCCCCGGGTTGCCGAGGAACGGGGCGTCGAGAATCGGCACGTCGAGACGAGAGGCCGTTTCGATCACTTCGGTGATCTCGCCCCCCACGGTCGCGCTCTGCACGACGACGGTGTCCGGCTCGAGGGCCGGAGCGATGTGCCGCAGGACGTCGAGTACCGCCTGAGTGTCGAAGACGGTCACCAGGACGACTCGGGTGGAGCGCACCGCCTCGGCTGCGGTCGCGCAGATCAGAGCCCCGTCGTCGGCGAGCGGTCGGGCCCGTGACGTGGTCCGGTTCCAGACGCGGACCGGGAAGCCCGTTTGGAGCAGTCGCCTGGCCATGGCCGAGCCGGAGTCGCCGGTCCCGAGGATCGCTACCGGTTGGTTCATCTTCACTCCCGGAGTCAAAGTTGTCGTATCAATTTGATGTATCAATTCATCGTGGACGTTTACCGTACGGCACGAGAGCGAAAGGGGAAACCATGGGGTCGTTGCAGGGCGCAGATGCAGGGGATACGACGCAGCCGGCGCTGTCCGCGCACGAGAAGGAAGCCTGGAGGTCATTCCTGCGCTTCAGCGGGGAGGTGATCTCTGCCGTCGAGCGCGACGTGTACGCTGCCACCGGCTTGTCGGGGGCAGACTTCCAGATCCTCGCCCGCCTTCATGAAGCCGAGGAACATCAGCTCACCCAGAAGGACCTGGGCGTCCTCATGGGCTGGACTGCGACACGCCTGTCACATCAGATCGCCAGGATGGACAGACGCGACCTGGTCGACCGCGAAGCCGCCGGTCGCGGCCGCCTCATGATGCTCCACCTCACGGACGCCGGATGCCGGGCCTACACCTCAGCCCTGCCGGTACACACACGTTCGGTACGCGAGAACTACTTCCGCCGGCGGCAGGAGGCCTCCTGAGCCGGTGAAGGCCTCGGCGTCGACCCTGCACCTTCCCACCGACCCCGCTGTTCCCCCGGGCCGCCGGAGCCTGCTCCCCGGACGCGGACGGAGCGGCGCAGTCCGCCGAGGTGTTCCCGCCGTCGTCGTACCCGGCGAAGCCCAGGACCTGTTGCGCACCACCCCTCTCCTGCCGGTCGCCAAGGTCTGGACTCCGGCGTCTGGAAAGGGACCGCCGACCGGCGCGAGGCCTACGCCGACGACCTCCACGCGCCGCGGAGCATCAACGCCCCTCAGTCACCACCGAATGTGAGACAGAGCCGCTCACCGTACAGAGCCGGTCCAGGTTCGGCTGTCGCGCGACGAGCTGACGGCCATGGGCTCCTCCGTCCTCCTGTACGCCAACGCCGCGATGCAGGGAGCCATCCGGCACCCGGACCGTGTCGACCGGCCTGCGCGGCGCCGGTTTCCTCGCGTCGGTCATGGACCGGCTCGCCCCCTGGGCGGAACGTCATCGGCTGATCCGCCGTGCCGAGGACGAGGAGCTGGAACGGAGCCATACGTCCTTACGGCGCCGGTCCGCTGAGCGAGCGATGCGCGCTCAGCGGTTGGGGCGGTGTCCAGGACGCGGAAATCGCGATCGCCTTCGGGGTGCCCGGTGGTCACGGCGCACTCGGTCACCTCGGCGGCGCCCGGTCCCTCGGCAGCCCAGCCCACCAAGCGCTGCACGCCGTCCGGTGAGCCTTCGAAGACGGCTTCCACGTCGCCGTTGTGAAGGTTGCGGACCCATCCGTTCACGCCCGCTTCGCGGGCCAGTTGGCAGCAGGTGTCGCGGTAGTACACGCCCTGGACGAGGCCGCGGACGTGGACGTTTCGTCGGATCAGCACGGGGAGCCCTTCGAAGCAGGAACGGTGGTGGGGCAGGCCTGTAGGACGCACCCGGCGAGGCGGACAGGCCGGGTGGGCCGTACGGGCCGTTCTTGTTCAGAGGCGGCTGGTCAGCCGGTCGATGGTGCGCGATGCGGGTTCGGTCCTGGCCTCTCGGTAGCCGGTTCCGGCCCACAGGTGGATCAGCCGTGTGTCGCCGGCCGCGGTGGCGGCCTGGCGGAGCCCGCTGGTGAGGTGGTGGAGGCCGGGGTAGCCGGCGGGGGCGCGATCGGAGTACTGGTCGGTGAAGTGGTTGCGCAGGGCACGGGCTGGCCGTCCCGTGAAGGCGCGGGTGAGGACGGTGGAGTCGAAGGCGGGGTCCGCCAGTGCCGCCTTGTGGGGTGCGCAGGCCCCGCTCTCGTCGGTGCGCAGCAGCGCGGTGCCGACCATGGCGGCGTCCGCACCGGCCCGCAGGGCGTCGGCCACGTCGGTGGGGGTGCCGATCCCGCCGGTGGCGACGGTGGGCAGGGCGGTGGCGCGGCGTACCTCGGCGACCAGGTCGGACAGGGCGGTGGCGGCGAGTGGCCGATCGGGGGTGAGCGTGAACGAGTGGCCCCCGGCGGCCAGCGCCTGCACGATCAGTGCGTCGGCCCCGGCATCTGCGGCCCGCCGGGCCTCGTCTGCCGTGGTGACGCCCTGCAGGACCGTGGTTCCGACTCGGCGCAGGCTCGTGATGACGTCCCTGTCGGGGATGCCGAAGGTGAAGGAGACCCAGGGGACGGGGTGGACCTTGAGCAGTTCGATCTTCTCCCACCAGCGGTCGTCGTCGTCCGTCGGTGCGGCGTCGGGCAGGGTCACCCCGTAGCGGTCGGCCTCTTCCCGCAGCTCACGGGCGTACCGGCCGTACTCCTCGGGGGAGATGGGCACGGGGTTGGGAACGAAGAGATTGACGCCGAACGGGACTCCCTCGGCTTCGACGGCGTGGATCTGCCCGGCCAGCGCCTGCCCGCTTTTGTACCCTGCGGCCAGGAAGCCCAGTCCGCCTGCGCGGGCGACGGCGGCGACCAGGGCGGGCGTGCTCGGCCCGCCGGCCATCGGCGCGGCGAGGATCGGACGGTCGATGCCGAGCCCGGTCAGCAGTGTGCTCATGGGCGCTCCTTGAGGTGTGAGGTCAGGCGGTCGGGGCCGCCGGGGCGAGGTGGTACGGGAAGCGGACGCAGATGGCCGCCGCAGTGGCCCCGGCCAGGGCGACCATGACGCTTCCCAGCAGCAGGGCCTGGCGATCACGAAGGTCAGCGCGCCGGCCGCGCCCGCCACGAGCCGCAGCGCGAACCACAGGACGCCGTCGTGCGTGGCCGGCATCAGCGCCGGCGTGCCGACCAGCACGAGGAGCGATCCGCGCAGCGCCGCCGCCGACCGTACGAGGGCGGGGGCGGCGATCCCGACGAGGGCGCCGAGGAGGTGGCCGGTGAAGTTGGCACGTGGCCAGGTTCGCCCCGAACGCCGAGGAGAGCTCGGCCCGCTCGCGCATCAGCGGCAGGATGGGGGTGTAGACGAACCTGCCGACCCCCATGCCCGCGGCGAGCGCCGCCCCTGCGTGGACGGCGATCGTCCACGCAGATGTCGTACGCGGTGGGGACGCGGTTGACGCGTGCACGGCTGTGGTCACCTTCCTGGTGCTGTTCAGGGTCGCCTTCGACGCTAGGCAGCCCGTACACGCCTGGGAAATGCCCGTTAGGCTGCCGATATGTATGACGCGCATGGACGGCGGTGAGGGCCGCCACGGGCATGGACATCGAACTGCGCCATCTGCGGGCCTTCAGCTCCGTCGCCCGCTACCGCTCCTTCTCACGAGCCGCCGAAGAACTCCTGATCACGCAGCCGGCGCTCAGCCGTACGATCGCGCAACTGGAGAACAGGCTGAGCGTCCTGCTCCTGGACCGGTCCTCCCGGCATGTCGAGCTGACCCAGACCGGTGCGCGTTTCCTGGACCACGCCGAGAGGGTCCTCGCCGCCCTGGACGACGCCCTGGCCGTGGTCCAGCACAGCGGCGTCCTCCGGCTCGGCTTCAGTTGGTTGCTGCCCGACCCCTGGGCGCAGCGGACGTTCAGCCGCTTCGAGGAGGACACCGGCGCCTCGGTCAGCCTGAGCCGCACCGACGACCCGGTCCAGGCGCTGCGGCAGCGCACCGTCGACATCGGTCTCGTCCGAGGGGACGCCAAGGTGCCCGCGGGGATGCGGACAGTGCACTTGTACGACGAGCCGCGGGTCGCCGTCTGCTCACGCGACAGCGCCCTGACCCATTTCACCCATCTGGAATGGTCCGACGTCCCGCACTGGGCCCTGGTCGTCAACACCGTCAGCGGGACCACCGGCCCCGGGGCGTGGCCCGACGGCCGACGCCCGGCCCAGGTCATCGAGACGGCGAACTACGACGAATGGCTGGAGACGGTGGCCGCCGGTCGGGGCATCGGCATCGTCCCCGAGGTCGCGGAACGCCGTACACAGCATCCGGCCCTGCGCTTCATCCCTCTCACCAACGCGCCCCCGAGCCCGGTGCATCTCGTCCACCTGCCCGACGCCCAGCGGACACTGATCCGGCGATTCCTTGACGCCGCCCTGCGGAGTGCGTCCGAGTGACGTGCCCGGCCGGTCACCAGCCTCCATGCCCACCCCGCATGGATGCGTCGTGGCAGGCATTTCCCCCCGGCCCGGACTGTCATTAGCGTCGGGAGTGCAACTGGCGGTCAGCGCGGCACCGGCTCCTGACGACTGCTGGGCCCTCTGCGCAGGCTGCGAGAGGCTCTGCGCTGGGGCTGCCCTGCATCGGGCCGGTCTTCTCGTACGAGGCCGGGGCCGACCGCCACCCGCCGCACCCGCGAGAAAAAGAGCCGCCGCATGACTGCATCCACTGGATTCACCGGCTGGATCACCCGCGAACTCCCGGACGGGCACCGCGCCACGCTCGAAGAACTCGACAGCGGAATGCTGGAGGACCGCGACACCACCCTGCGTGTGCACTATTCGAGCGTCAACTACAAAGACGCCCTCGCGCTCCAGGGCCGTCCCGGCGTGGTCCGCCGCCATCCCCTGGTGCCGGGCATCGACGTCACCGGAGAGGTCCTCACCAGCAGGCACCACCGCTGGCGCCAGGGTGACCTGGTCACGCTGAACGGCGCCGGGCTCGGTGAGGACCGGCACGGCGGCCTCGCCGAACTCGCGGCCGTCGACGGCGGGGACCTCGTGCCGGTGCCCGTCCCCTTCACGCCGGCCCAGGCGGCGGCCGTCGGCACCGCCGGATTCACCGGCGCGCTCAGCCTCCTCGCCCTCGAACAGCAAGGGCTGGCCCCCGAGCACGGACCGGTCCTGGTCACCGGGGCGGGTGGCGGCGTCGGCTCGATCGCCGTCGCGCTGCTGGCCCACGCCGGCTACGAAGTGATCGCCGCGACCGGCCGTCCGGAGATCCTGCACGACGGGCTCATCGCGCTCGGCGCGGCCCAGGTCGTCGACCGCGCGGAACTCGACCCCAAGGGGAGGCCGCTCGCAAAGCAGCGTTGGGCGGGCGTGGTCGACGCGGTCGGCGGCCCCGTCCTGGCAGGCGCGCTCGCCGGACTGCAGCATGCCGGCACCGCCACCACCTGCGGACTCGCCGCGAGCGCCGCATTCCCGGGGAACGTGCTGCCGTTCATCCTGCGCGGCATCGGGCTGATCGGCATCGACTCCGTGCGCACCCCACGCGAGCGTCGCGACGCAGCCTGGCAGTTCCTCGCACACCATCTCGACCCGACCCTGCTCGACAGTGTGACCCGGACCATCCCCCTCGCGGCCGTTCAGGACGCCGCCGCGGACATGCTCGCCGGTCAGGGAACGGGCCGCATCGTCGTCGACGTCCGCGCGCGCTGACCCTGGCCGCGCGGAACCAACGACTCAAGCAACCAGGCCCCTGCCGCACACCACCACGGGGTACCGCGCAGCGGACGAGGCAGGGACCACGCCAAGGAGAATGTCATGGACACCACAAATGAAGGCCCGCGCGCCTTCGACGAACTTATGGCGCTCCGGGGCGGCGAGCGGCCGGCGCCCGGCGAGGTGACCACGACGGGGTCCGACCCCCTGTTCGCCTCACCGTTCCGCGTCGGCCGGACCCTCGCCGACGCCCTCGCGGCCCGTGCGGTCGCCGCGAACGACCTGTGGGAGATTCGGACCGGCCGCCGGCAGCGACTCGAGGTCGACGTACGGGCCGCGGCTGCCACGGCCCTGGGCGGCGAGGACATGACTCTCGTCCGCGACGCGGAGGGCACATATCAGCCCATCCCGGTATCGCCCGACATCGAGCATATGGCATCGCTCACCCAGCCCTGGCGGACCGCCGACGACCGCTGGTTCGTCCCACACTTCAACCTTCCACACCTCGAACAGCGCGTGCTGGACGTGCTGGGTTGCGAGGCCACGCCCGCCTCGGTGGAGGCCGCGGTCCGCAAGCGGAAGGCGGACGACCTCGAAGAAGCGATCGCCGCCGCCGACGCGTGCGGCGGAGTCGTCCGTACCGCGGAGGAGTGGCTGGACCACCCGCAGGGCGCCTATCTCGCCGGGCGCCCGGTCGTGGAGATCACCAAGATCGGTGACAGCGCCCCGGAGCCCCTGCCCGTCGGCTCCGAACCGCTCGCCGGCCTTCGCGTACTCGATCTCACCCGCATCCTCGCAGGGCCCACCGCCGCCCTCAGCATGGCCGAGCACGGGGCGGACGTCCTCATGGTCACCGCGCCGCACCTCCCCCAGGTATCGCCGTTCGTCCGCGACACCAGCCACGGCAAGCGCAGCACCTACCTGGACTTCACCCGCCCCGACCAGGCTGCTCACCTGCGCGAACTCGCCTCCGAAGCAGATGTGTTCATCGAGGGATACCGTCCGCACCGACTGGAGGCGCACGGCTTCGGCCCGGCCGACCTCGCGGCCATCCGGCCGGGAATGGTGTACGTCAGCGTCAACTGCTTCGGCTCGGGCGGCCCGTTCGGGGGCCGCGCCGGTTGGGACCAAGTGGCCCAGGCCGTGACCGGCGTCTGCGACATCCAGGGACGCGCGACGGGGGCGGGCCGCCCGCAGCTCACGCCGGTCTTCCTCTGCGACTTCCTCACGGGCTTCCTGGGCGGCTACGGAGCGATGCTCGCCCTCGCGCGCCGCGCCCGCGAAGGCGGTACATACCGTGTCAACGTCTCCCTCTGCCAGTCCGCGATGCTTCTCCAACGACAGGGACTGGTCAGCGACTTCGACGACGCGGCAGGCCATCTGGAGCCCACGGAGTTCGAGCGCTACGCGGTGGCCGACGATGCCACCCCGTACGGCGATCTGAAGAGCCTCGGCCCCGTCATCCGCATGTCGGAGACGGCGCCCCGCTGGTCGGGGACGACGCCACGGCTGGGCAGTACGCGGCCGGAATGGCTGCCGCGCGCACACGCACCTTCGGGGCAGACGTGTCCACCGTCGGCACACACATCGGTGCGAGCGCGGTGATCTCCCCCAGCGCATCCCGGTCCCGTACCCGACGAGCGTCAGGAGCCGGTCGCTGCGCCGCTCCATGCACGAGATGAGCGCGTCCACCTCGGCCGGCGTCAGGAACTCGATGTCCTCGCTCTCGTCGCCCCCGTCATCGTCCGCGCGGGGCAGGTTCGCCTGCGCGCAGGGGTTGCGGCCACGCAGCGGCGGCTCGGCCGTCACCGCCTCCTGCAGGATGCTGGACAGAAGCCGTGCACGTTGCGGATGGTCTTCGGGCTCATGGGCCGCCACTTGGGCTCGCGTCCGTTCTTGGACGCCTGCCCCCGGATCACCTTCGTCTGCTCCAGCATCCGCACCCATGCCCGGACGGTGTCCCGGCGGGAGTGTTCTGTGCTGCGCACGTCGCAGTTGCCGACCGTCGGGAGGATCCACTTCTCGAGATCGCGCATGCACGCCTTGCGGTAGTGCTCCTCGACACCTGCGCGGTTCTGGATGCTGTTCGCCGCGAAATCACGGAAACGGTAGCGGTCCTCGTCGGGCCGGGCCGCGTCGGCGGCGATGTGGCCCGTGCCCTTGATCCAGCCGGGCGGCCACTGCTGCCCGGCCTCGTCGACAGCCTCCTTGAACACCGTCGCCGAGTCCTCGTCGTCGAACCGCTCGGTCTGCCACGGCCCCGACCGGACACCGCCGAGCCGCCATTTCACCGGGCAGCTGGCCGTTTCGCCGGCCTTGTTCGTTCGCGGGTGAACGCCCGCATGCGGCGCACAACAATCCCGGTGTTCCCGTAGCGGTCCGGGGACCCGCTCGGAATCAGCTGTCTTCGCAGGTCAGCGCGGCAGGAACAGGTGGTGCCCGGAGCCGGACTTGAACCGGCACGGCCGCCGAGGGCCAACGAGGTTTAAGCTCGTCGTGTCTGCATTCCACCATCCGGGCACCGGCTCCTGGACCGCGTCGTACGCCCCCGGGCGCAGACGCCCCTCCCCAGGGCGTGGGACGAGCCTATCCAGGGTCTTCCCCTGAACAGCGGATCGACAGAGCGATGTTGTCTTATTTTATTGGCAACTGACGGGCCATCAGTGTCACATGCGCCACCTCGCAGCGGTCTCCCCCCTGCGCCCGAGGCGTCAGAAATGACGGAAAGTCGCCGGTCGGTCACGGGTGTGTACGTCCCATGTCGACCAGCGGCATATGACAAGGGGGTTTGCGGACACGCGCGCCGGACCCGTCTCAGGGTCGTCCGTCATACCCAAGGATGACCGGCGGACCGGGTTCTACCTCCGAAGGCTGTCCCGGAACCAAGAGCCGCGGCGGATCCCGGCGCGCGGTTGGGACGGAACGATAGGGGCAGACGGAAAGTTCCGTCGCTCACCTTCGACGTCCGACAGGAGCCCCGCGCCGTGACGACCAGTACCCGTCAGCAGCACACCGCGGGTGGCCCGCACCCCGGAGCCCCCGCCGACCATGCGCACTCCGGCGTCGCCGCGGCGCGCGCCACCGATCTGTCCAAGGTCTACGGCCAGGGCGAGACCCAGGTCGTCGCGCTCGACCGGATAACGGTCGACTTCCGGCAGGCCGAGTTCACCGCGATCATGGGCCCCTCGGGCTCCGGCAAGTCCACCCTCATGCACTGCATGGCCGGACTGGACTCGATCTCCAGCGGCAGCGCCCGGATCGGCGACACCGAGCTGACCAAGCTCAAGGACAAGAAGCTGACCCAGCTGCGGCGCGACCGCATCGGCTTCATCTTCCAGGCGTTCAATCTGCTGCCCACGCTCACCGGGCTGGAGAACATCACGCTGCCGATGGACATCGCGGGCCGCAAGCCGGACAAGGAGTGGCTGGACCGCGTCATCCAGACCGTCGGGCTCACCGACCGGCTCAAGCACCGGCCCAACCAGCTCTCCGGCGGCCAGCAGCAGCGGGTGGCCGTCGCCCGCGCCCTCGCCTCCCGCCCGGAGATCATCTTCGGGGACGAGCCGACCGGGAACCTCGACTCCCGCGCGGGCGCCGAGGTCCTCGGCTTCCTGCGCAACTCTGTGCGCGAACTGGGCCAGACCGTCGTGATGGTCACCCACGACCCGGTGGCCGCCGCCTACGCGGACCGGGTGGTCTTCCTCGCCGACGGCCGCATCGTCGACGACATGGCCGAGCCGACGGCCGACGGCGTGCTGGAGCGGATGAAGTCCTTCGACGCCAAGGCCCGGACGAGCTGAGCCGGGCGCGTGCCCGGACGTGACGGTCCGGGCCGAATCCGCCCCCGCGCTCCCGTCCCGCGCTCCCACCGCCCGTCCAGCCCACTCGCAGAAGGACCCTCCAGGACTTCCTCATGCTCCGTACCGCCTTGCGCAACGTCTTCGCGCACAAGGCCCGGCTGCTGATGACGATGCTCGCCGTACTGCTCGGCGTGGCCTTCGTCTCCGGCACCCTGGTCTTCACCTCGACCATTTCCGACGCGTTCCACAAGAGCTCCGAGAAGGGCTACGCGCACGTCGACGTCTCCATACGCCAGGACGGGAACGACGCGCCCGAGGGCCGGGACTCGCTCTCCACGCTCGACCAGCGCACCCTCGACAAGGCCGCTGACCTGCCCGGCGCCCAGTCCGCCACCGGCGTGGTCTCCGGTTTCGCCGCGCTCTCCGACAAGGACGGCGAACTCGTCGGCGACGGCTTCTCCACCCAGGGCGCCAACTACTACAGCGGCCGGGACGGCAAGGGCAGCGACCCGCGCTACCCGATGAAGGACGGCGCGGCACCGCGCGCGCCCGGCCAGATCGCGCTGGACGCCAAGACCGCCGAGCGCACCGGGTACCAGGTCGGCGACACCGTCCGGATGTCGGTGAACGGCCCCGTGCGCACCGAGAAGGTCACCGGCATCTTCACCACCGACGACGGCAACGTCGCCGCGGGCGGCACCCTGGTGCTGTTCGACAACACCACCGCGCAGAAGCTGTTCGCCAAGCCCGGTGAGTACACCGAGATCTCGATGCGCGCCGACCAGGGCGTCTCGCAGACGGAGCTCAAGAAGCAGGCCGCCGGCATCCTGCCGTCCGGCACCGAGGCCGTCACCGGCAAGAAGCTCGCCGACGAGGAGTCCAAGCAGATCGAGCAGGGCATGTCGGGCATGAAGACGAGCCTGCTGGCCTTCGCCGGGATCGCGCTGTTCGTCGGCATCTTCATCATCGCCAACACCTTCACCATGCTGGTCGCGCAGCGCACCAAGGAGCTGGCGCTGCTGCGCGCGGTGGGTGCCAGCCGCCGCCAGGTCACCCGCTCGGTGCTGATCGAGGCGCTGGTCGTGGGCACGGTCGCGGGGCTGGCCGGGATGGCGGCCGGAGTCGGCATCGGCGCCGGGCTGCGCTCCCTGGTGGGCAGGATGGGCACCATGCCCGACGGGCCGCTGGTGGTCGAGCCGTCCACGGTCGTCGTCTCGCTGGTCGTCGGTGTCGTCGTCACCGTCCTGGCGGCCTGGCTGCCCGCGCGGCGCGCGGCCAAGATCCCGCCGGTGGCGGCGATGGGCAGTGTCCACGCCCCGTCGACGACCCGCTCGCTGATCGTCCGCAACACCATCGGAGCGCTGCTGTCGGCCGCCGGAGCGGCCCTGGTGCTGGCGGCGACCGAGATGGACGACGGCAAGGCCCCGATGGGCGGCGGTGCCGCACTGCTGCTGATCGGCGTCTTCGTGCTCACCCCGCTGCTGTCCCGCCCGCTGATCGCGGCGGCGGCCCCGGTGCTGCGGCTCTTCCAGGTCAGCGGGAAGCTGGCGCGGCAGAACGCGGTGCGCAACCCGCGGCGCACGGCCGCCACCGCCTCCGCGCTGATGGTCGGGCTGACGCTGATCACGGGCCTGACGGTGATCGCCGGCGGGGTGCAGCAGGCCATCGAGAAGATGGCGTCCGGCTCGCTGAAGGCCGACTACACGGTCTCGATGGCCAACTACACGCCGCTCTCCCCCGAGGTGGAGAAGAAGCTGGCCCGCGCGGACGAGGTCACCGCGACCTCGCCGCTGCGCAACGCGCGGTCGAAGATCGACGGCGACACCGAGTACCTGACGGGCGTCAACGGCTCCACCATCGCGCAGCTCACCTCGATCGACTTCACCGCGGGCGGCTGGTCCGGCGTCAGCAGCGGCAAGCAGGCCGTCGTGGACGAGGACACCGCGAAGCAGCGGGGCTGGAAGCCCGGGTCCCGGTTCGAGGTGACCTACCAGGACGGCGAGAAGGGCCGGTTCTCCGTCGCGGGCGTCTACCACGGCAACCAGATGATCAAGGGCATCATGGTCGACAACAAGGCCGTGACCCCGCATCTGGCCAAGGTCGCCGACATGCAGGTCCTCGCCAAGACGAAGGACGGCGCGACGGCCGAGGTCAAGGAGTCGCTGGAGAAGCAGCTCGGCAACAACCCGGCGGTCCTCGTGCAGGACAAGAAGGACATCTCCGAGGGCATCGCGCAGATGATCAACATCCTGCTGAACATGCTGTACGGGCTGCTCGCGATGGCCGTCATCGTCGCCGTCCTCGGCGTGGTCAACACCCTGGCCATGTCGGTCTTCGAACGCGGCCAGGAGATCGGGATGCTGCGCGCCATCGGCCTCGACCGGCGGGGGATCAAGCGGATGGTGCGGCTGGAGTCGCTCGTCATCTCGCTCTTCGGCGGCGTCCTCGGCATCGGACTGGGCGTGTTCTTCGGCTGGGCGGCCGGTGAGCTGATCTCCGGTTCGCTGGAGACCTACTCGCTCGTCCTGCCCTGGGGACGGATGGGCCTCTTCCTCGCGCTGGCCGCGCTGGTCGGCGTCCTGGCCGCGCTGTGGCCGGCCCGGCGCGCGGCCCGGCTCAACATGCTGGAGGCCATCAAGACGGAGTGACCGGAACGGCTTCCCGGCCCGCCCGGGAGACCGCACATGCGTGCGCCCCCTCCGATCCGGAGGGGGCGCACGCATGTGCGGTCCGCGGCGGTCCCGGCGGCGGGCGACCCGGACGCCGCCGGGACCGGCGGTCCCGCGCCGGTCCCGGCGTCAGCGCCGTACCGGGAAGTCCTTCAGAGCCGCCCCCGGAACAGCCGTCAGTCCCGTGCCTCCGCGTCGGCCGTCCAACGCCGGGTGCGCAGCGGCAGACCGGAGGCGCCGGACTCCGGGGTCCGTACGGCCAGCACCTGGTTGACGCCGATGCGGTTGCGCTCGAAGGCGAGGGCCGAAGCAGCCATGTAGAGCCGCCACACCCGGGCCCGCCCGGGGGTGGTGAGCCGGGTCGCACGGGCGAAGTCCGCCTCCAGGTTCCGCACCCAGGCGCGCAGCGTCAGCGCGTAGTGCTCGCGCAGCGACTCGACGTCCCGCACTTCGAAGCCGGCCCGCTCCAGCAGTCCCACGGTGCGTCCGACGGGAGCGAGCTCGCCGTCGGGGAAGACGTAGGCGTCGATGAACGGGTCCACCGCGTAGACCTCTTCGTCGGCGAGCGGGCGCCGGGCGATCTGGTGGTTGAGCAGCCGTCCGCCCGGCCGCAGGAGGGCGTGCAGATCGTCGGCGTACTCGCGGTAGCGGGCCGAGCCGACGTGTTCGGCCATGCCGACGGACGACACGGCGTCGTAGGGGCCGTCGTCGATCTCGCGGTAGTCCTGGACGCGGATCTCGACCCGGTCCGTCAGCCCTTCCTCGGCGATCCGCTTGCGGCCGTGGGCGGCCTGTTCGCGGGAGAGGGTGACGGCGACGGCACGCACGCCGTACTCGCGCGCGGCGTGCAGGACGAGCGACCCCCAGCCGCCGCCGACGTCCAGCAGCCGCTCGCCCGGGCGCAGCGCGAGCTTGCGGCAGATCAGGTCGATCTTGTCGCGCTGGGCCTCTTCCAGGGTGCCGTCCGGCTGCCAGTAGGCGCAGGAGTAGACCATGCTCGGCCCCAGCACCAGCGCGTAGAAGTCGTTGCCGACGTCGTAGTGGTGGCTGATGGCGTCGCGGTCCCGGCCGAGGGTGTGGCGCAGGCCGGTGCGGCGCCGGGCTTCCTCGGCGGGCGGCGGGGGCGGCAGTCCGGGACCGGCCAGCCGCAGCAGTTCGGCGGCGGCGCGGCGGGCCGCCGGGTCGCGTGCCAGGGACAGCGCGCCACCCGCCCAGCCGGTGCCGAAGGCGGGCGCCTCGCCGGTTCCGGCGGTGAGCGCGCCCTGCTCATCCCGCTCCCAGATGAGGCCGGCCAGCAGGTCGAGCGCCTGGTAGAGGTCGCCCTCGACATCGAGATCGCCTGCCACCCAGGCCCGGGCCAGTCCCAGCTCGCCCGGCCGCCACAGCACCCGGCGCAGCGCCCGGCGGCTGCGGACGACCAGAACGGGCCCACCGGGCGGGCCGGCCTCGCTGCGATCCCACGCGCGCACCCGGACCGGGAGCGGGACCCCGAGCAGTTGCTCCGCGAGCGCGACGATCCGTTCAGCGGCACCGGCCATAGAGCACACCTCCGTGTCAGGAAGGGGTGGATTCCCCGTACATGTAACGCGCGCGAGGGTGGGTGTATGCCCACTGTGCCCAACGGACCGGCGGTTCGACCGCTGTGGAAACGGCGAGAGGGGCGTGAGCCCCACGGATGGCTCACGCCCCTCTCGGACGTGCACGAAGGTCGCGGATCGGGTCCGCGGCCGGTGCCGGCCGGCCCGCTGCGCGGCCGGCCGGTTCCCCGGATCAGGAGGAGGCTGCCGCCTTCTCGTTCCTGTCCTCGACCGGGCTGTCGGCACGGCCGTCGGCGGACGCCTTGCCGGTGTCGACGGACGCGGAGGCCTCCGCCTTGGCGAGGGCTGCCGCGGTCACCGGCGCCGCCGCCTCGTAGAACTCACCCCGCGGGTGCTCCATGGCACCCAGCGAGACGACCTCGCGCTTGAGGAACATGCCGAGCGTCCAGTCGGCGAAGACCCGGATCTTGCGGTTCCAGGTGGGCACCGCCATGCCGTGGTAGGCACGGTGGAAGTACCAGGCCAGTCGGCCGCGCAGCTTGATCCGCGTCTTGCCGAAGACGATCATCGCGACGCCCTTGTGCAGGCCGAGGCCGGCGACGGCGCCCTTGTTGGCGTGCTTGTACTTGCCCTGCGGGAAGCCGCGCAGGCCGGAGATGACGTTGTCGCCGAGCACCTTGGACTGGCGCAGCGCGTGCTGTGCGTTGGGCGGGCAGAACGCGCCCTCCTTGCCGGCGGCCAGGTCCGGGACCTGCGCGTTGTCACCCGCGGCCCAGGCGTAGTCCACGCCCTTGACCTGCATGCTCGCGTCCACGTCGACATGGCCCTTGGGTCCCAGGGGCAGGCCGAAGCGGGAGAGCACCGGGTTGGGCTTGACGCCCGCGGTCCACACGATGGTGCTGGAGTCGACCTCCAGGCCGTTCTTGAGCACCACGTGGCCGTCCACGCAGGACTCCATCGAGGTGTTCAGGTAGACCTCGACACCGCGCTTCTTGAGGTGCTCCAGGCCCCACTCGCCCAGCTTCGGGCCGACCTCGGGGAGGATCCCGGGGGCCGCGTCGACGAGGACGAACCGCATGTCCTCGCGCTTGACGTTGGGGTAGTACTTGGCGGCGTCCCTGGCCATGTCCTCGACCTCGCCGATGGTCTCGGCTCCGGCGAACCCGCCGCCGATGAAGACGAAGGTGAGGGCCTTGCGGCGGGCGTCCTCGTCCTGGGTGGAGTCCGCCTTGTCGAACTGCTCCAGGACGTGGTTGCGCAGACCGATGGCCTCCTCCACGCCCTTCATGCCGATGCCGTTCTCGGCCAGCCCCGGCACCGGGAAGGTGCGCGAGACGGCGCCCATCGCGATGACCAGGTAGTCGAACGGCAGCTCGTAGGCGTCGCCGACCAGCGGCGACACACTGGCGACCTTGCGGTCCTGGTCGATCGAGGTGACCCGGCCGGTGAGGACCTCCGCCTTGGGGAGCACGCGTCGCAGGGGGACCACGACGTGGCGGGGTGAGATGCTGCCGGCGGCGGCTTCGGGGAGGAAGGGCTGGTACGTCATGTACGACCGCGGGTCGACGACCGTGACGGTCGCCTCGCCGTAGCGCATCTTCTTCAGGATGCGCCGCGCTGCGTACAGACCGACGTACCCGCCACCCACTACGAGGATTCGGGGACGCTCCGTGGTGCTCATGGAATCGAGTATCCACCCATCCCGGGGGGTCACTTCGTGAGGGTCTTCACAAGGTTCGGTGGACCCTCTGCTACACTCCGCCGCCCGTGATCGAGCCCACAGGCCGTCCGTGGAACCCCTGCGCCGCGTGAACCGTTGACACGCCTCTTGAGCTGCGGGGATCAGCGCCCCTTGAAGGGAACCGCCGGACAGCGGTGGAACCGCGCGCATCCGGCGCGGCGGCGACACATCCGGAACCGTGCCTTCCACAGGGAAAACCGGGGCCCACCGGGCCCTTTCTCATGTGAATCAATTCACGAAACTCGTCCGCGCGGACGGGCGCCGGGTGCCGCGAAGGCCGCTTCACACCTATCAGCAGAGTGCCGACCCGCTCAACTGAGAACTCTTGGGCCCGCTTCGACGGACCCGCCGAAGCGCCCACCGGAGCACGACGGCCCGCCACCGAAGGGTTGACGGTGACGTACTGGGCGGTAACACTGCCCGGATGGCGATCACCAAGGGCAAGGGCACGGCCGCGTTCGCCGTGCTGGCCGCCGCGGACCTGTACGCCACCGCGAAGTCCCCGCGCGGCCCGGCGCGCGCCGCCAAGCCCTTCCTGATGCCCGCGCTCGCCGCCCACGCCCGCGACGCCGCGCAGCCCGCGCGTCCGCCCGCCGCCCTGCTGGCCGGGCTCGCCTGCGCCACCGCAGGCGACACCGCCCTGCTGTGGGACCGCCACCAGCGCGCCCTGCTGACCGGCATGGCCGCCTTCCTCGGCACCCAGATCAGCTACACCGCGGGCATGACGACCCGGCTCGGCGCCCTCCGCGGACTGCGCGCCCGGCCCCGGCGCGCGCTCGCGGCGTTCGCCGCCTGGGGCGCCGCCAACGCGGTGCTCGCGCCCACGCTGGAGCGGCGCCTGCGGCTCCCGGTGGCGGGCTACAGCCTGGCGCTCACCGCGATGGGCGCCGCCGCGCTCGGCGTCGGGGGCAAGGTCGCCACCGGTGCGATGGCCTTCCTCGCCTCCGACGCGCTGATCGGCCTCCAGGCCGCGGGGCACGAGTTCCCCTCCCAGGAAGTGCTGATCATGGCCGGGTATCTGCTGGGGCAGTACCTGATCACCGAGGGCTGGCTGGAGCACGCCCCGTCCTGAGCCCGCGCCGCCGGGAGCGCATACCGTCGTAGCCGTGCACGACCCGACCAGCCCGGACCGCCCCGGCTCCCCGCCGCCCATGCCGCCGCTCTTCGACCGGCAGTTCGCCCTCGACCCCTACCCCGCGTACGCCTGGCTGCGCGAGCACGCGCCGGTCCGGCGGACCCGGCTGCCCAGCGGGGTGGAGGCGTGGCTGGTGACCCGGTACGCGGACGCCCGGGAGGCGCTCGCCGACCCGCGGCTGAGCAAGGACCCGCGCCGGCACGGCGAGCAGGACACCCACGGCAAGGGCAAGGTCGGCATTCCGGGCGAGCGCAGTGCGAACCTGATGACGCATCTGCTCAACATCGACCCGCCCGACCACACCCGGCTGCGCCGCCTGGTCTCCACCGCTTTCACCCCGCGCCGGGTCGCCGCCTTCGCGCCGCGGGTACGGGAACTCGCGGACGGGCTCATCGACTCCTTCGCGCCGCGCGGCGAAGCGGACCTGATCCACGAGTACGCGTTCCCGCTGCCGATCTACGCCATCTGCGACATGCTCGGTGTCCCGCAGGAGGACCAGGAGGACTTCCGCACCTGGGCGGGCATGATGATCCATCAGCCCGGCAGCCCGCGCGGCGGCGTGGGCCGGGCCGTCAAGCGGATGCGCGGCTACCTGGCCGAACTCATCCACCGCAAGCGCACGGAGGCGGACACCGCCGAGGGAGCCGGCGACCTGATCTCCGGCCTCATCCGCGCCTCCGACCACGGCGAGCACCTCACCGAGAACGAGGCCGCCGCGATGGCCTTCATCCTGCTGTTCGCCGGGTTCGAGACGACCGTCAACCTCATCGGGAACGGGACCTTCGCACTGCTGCGCCACCCCGAGCAGCGCGCCGCGCTGCAGCGCGCCGTCGCGGAGGGGGACGAGAAGCTGCTCGGCGGCGCCGTCGAGGAACTGCTGCGCTACGACGGCCCGGTCGAACTGGCGACCTGGCGGTTCGCCACCCGCGACCTGCTGCTGGGCGGACAGCGGGTGCGGGAGGGCGAGGCGGTGCTGGTCGTCCTGGCGGCGGCGGACCGGGACCCGGCCAAGTTCGCCGCACCCGACACCCTGGACCTGGCGCGGCAGGACAACCAGCACCTGGGCTACGGGCACGGCATCCACTACTGCCTGGGCGCCCCACTGGCCCGCCTGGAGGGGCGGACCGCGCTGGCCGCCCTGCTGCACCGGCTCCCCGATCTGCGGCTGGCCGCCGACCCCGGCACCCTGCACAGGCGCGGCGGGCTCATCATGCGCGGGCTGCGGACGCTGCCGGTGGAATTCACCCCCGCCGAGGCGGATGACCTGCATGGGGGGCCGGTGTGACGGCCCCTCACTTATGTGACCGCGGCGTGATGTGGGCGACATTGGCTTGTGACTGTCGGACTTCGCAGCTACGTTCGGTCACCGACTTCGGTCATGGACTGCTGTCATCGACCACGGTCGTCGTCCCGTTCGTCCCCCACGAGAGGTCAACCATGCGCTCCGGGAATGGTCGGCACCGCCGCCCCCGCCAAGCCCCCGCACTGTTCGTCGCCGCCGGGGTCACGGGTGCCGGAATCGCGCTTCCGCTGCTGGGCGCCACCGGCGCACACGCCGCCGACGCCCAGCCCTGGGACCGCGTCGCGGACTGCGAGAGCGGCGGCGCCTGGAGCGCCAACAGCTCCAACGGGTACTACGGCGGGCTCCAGTTGGACCTGGACACCTGGAAGTACTACGGCGGCACGATGTACGCCGAGCGGCCGGACCTGGCCACCCGCAGCCAGCAGATCGCCGTCGGAGAGAAGATCCTCCAGGCCGAGGGCCCGCTTGCCTTCCCGCAGTGCGGCGACGGTCTGAAGCTCGAGGTCCCCGGGTCGGACGAGGACGCCGACCCGTCCGGCAAGCCGTCGCAGGACCCGACCGACTCCGCCGGGAAGTCCGACCCCTCCGGCAGGCCCGACGGCGCCGGGAAGTCCGGCGAGTCCGGCAAGCCCGGCGCGCAGCACCCGGAGAAGGACCCGTCGCCGGACGCGAGCGACTCGCCCACGGGCAAGGACGGCGACGACGGCGCCGGCGACCCGGACAAGGGCGCGGACTCCGGCCGGGACTCCGGGAAGCCGGAGAGCGGGGAGTCCGGCACGCCGCAGCAGCCGTCCGACGACAGCACGTCCGAGGCACCCGGCTCCGGGGCGTCCGAGTCCGGGTCACCGGACCCGGACGACGACACCGCCACCGGCGCCGACTCGGCGGGCGACACCTCCGGCTGGTCCGACCTGGGCCCGTCGAGCCCGAACCGGCTCAAGTCCCCGTCCGACTCCGACCGGTCCGGCACGAAAGGCAGGCACCGGGGGCGGCCCGCCGAGGAGCGGCCCGGGCACGACGAGCGCGCCGAGCGTCCCTCCCGGGGCGGGGAGCGCGACCGCGCCGACGAGAACGGCGGCCGGCACCGGATCACCGTACGGGCCGGCGACTCGCTCGCCCGGATCGCCGCGGAGCAGGACGTCGAGGGCGGCTGGAGCGAGCTGTACGCGCAGAACCGGGAGACGGTCGGCGACGACCCGGACCTCATCCGCCCGGGCCAGCACCTGACGCTGTAGACCGGGCAGGCCGCGTGGGTCGCGGGTCCGCGTAGCCCGCGGGGTCCGCCGTGGTCGTACGGCGCCGGAGGAGCCCCCCGGAAGGGACACCCGGGCAGGAAACGGGACAGCCTCGCGGGTGCGCCGGGCGGGACGGTTAGGCTCGGGGCGGAAAGTCGTCCCAGACGAAGGAGAAACCTCGTGCCGTCCATCGACGTCGTCGTAGCCCGCGAGATCCTCGACTCGCGAGGCAACCCCACCGTCGAGGTCGAGGTCGGCCTCGACGACGGCAGCACCGGTCGTGCTGCCGTGCCGTCCGGCGCCTCGACCGGCGCCTTCGAGGCGCTCGAACTGCGTGACGGCGACGCCGCGCGCTACAGCGGGATGGGCGTCGAGAAGGCCGTCCTCGCGGTCATCGAGCAGATCGGCCCGGAGCTGGTCGGCTACGACGCCACCGAGCAGCGGCTGATCGACCAGGCGATGTTCGACCTGGACGCCACCGCCGACAAGTCCTCGCTGGGCGCCAACGCCATCCTCGGCGTTTCGCTGGCCGTCGCGCACGCCGCCTCCGAGGCGTCCGACCTGCCGCTGTTCCGCTACCTGGGCGGGCCGAACGCGCATCAGCTCCCGGTGCCGATGATGAACATCCTCAACGGCGGTTCGCACGCGGACTCGAACGTCGACATCCAGGAGTTCATGATCGCGCCGATCGGCGCCGAGTCGTTCTCCGAGGCGCTGCGCTGGGGCGCCGAGGTCTACCACGCGCTCAAGGGCGTGCTCAAGGAGCGCGGCCTGGCCACCGGGCTGGGCGACGAGGGTGGCTTCGCGCCGAACCTGGGCTCGAACCGCGAGGCCCTCGACCTGATCATCGAGGCCGTCCAGAAGGCCGGTTACAACGCGGGCCAGGACATCGCGCTGGCGCTGGACGTGGCCGCCTCCGAGTTCTACGAGGACGGCGTCTACGCGTTCGAGGGGCAGAAGCGCTCCGCCGCCGAGATGACCGAGTACTACGAGCAGCTCGTCGCGGACTACCCGCTGGTCTCCATCGAGGACCCGCTGTTCGAGGACGACTGGGCGGGCTGGAAGACCATCACCGACAAGCTCGGCGACAAGGTGCAGCTCGTGGGCGACGACCTGTTCGTCACCAACCCCGAGCGGCTGGCCCGCGGTATCGAGGAGGGCGTCGCCAACGCGCTGCTCGTCAAGGTCAACCAGATCGGTTCGCTGACCGAGACGCTGGACGCGGTCGAGCTGGCCCAGCGCAACGGCTTCAAGTGCATGATGTCGCACCGCTCGGGCGAGACCGAGGACGTGACGATCGCCGACCTGGCCGTCGCCGTCAACTGCGGCCAGATCAAGTCCGGTGCCCCGGCGCGCTCGGAGCGCGTCGCGAAGTACAACCAGCTGCTGCGCATCGAGGAGATCCTGGACGACGCGGCGGTCTACGCCGGTCGTTCGGCGTTCCCGCGCTACAAGCGCTGACCGCCGTACGCCGCGCCGCCGGTGCCCTGCGCCCCGCCCCCTCCCGGGGCCTCGGGGGCAGGGCACCGGCGACACCGTTCGCACAGCTTCGGCAGGTGGACCGCAGGGGAGAGGTATGGGAGCGGACCGGGACCGTTTCTCCACCGCGACGCGCCTGCGCGCGCTCGGCGCCCAGGCCGCCGAGCGGGTGTACCGCGCCCAGGGCCGCAGGGTCCGCACCCCGCGCAAGGGCCGGCTCACCGGCCGGGCCGCGCTCCTCGCCCTGGTGGTGTGCTCCCTGGTCGTCGCGCTCGCGTACCCGACCCGGCAGTACATCACCCAGCGTTCGCAGATCGCCGACCAGCGCCGGCAGGCCGAGCAGGCCCGCGCGGAGGTGAAGCGGCTGCGCGAGCAGCGGGCCCGCTGGCAGGACCCCGCCTACGTGGAGCGGCAGGCCCGTGAGCACCTGCACTTCGTCCGCCCCGGCGAGACCGGCTACACCATGCCGGACGGCACGGCAGAGGTGCGCCGCCCCCGCGAGCACGAGCCGGAGGACCGGCCCTGGTACCAGAACCTGTGGGACGGTGTGGACCGCGCGGACCAGGACGGGTGAACGCCCGCCCGCCGCGCCCCTTCCCCGGACGGGCCGCCGCCCGGTCCTGCCCTGCCCTGTCTCATGACGATCGACCGCACGACGACCGAACCCCCTGACGACCGAAGCGAAGCGACGAGCACCTCACCCATGGACACTCCACCGCCCCGCACCGAGCCGACCGCGCCCACCGACGCGGACATCGCCGCCTTCAAGGAGCAGCTCGGCCGCCCGCCGCGCGGGCTGCACACCATCGCCCACCGCTGCCCCTGCGGGCTGCCCGACGTGGTGGAGACCGCGCCCCGGCTGGAGGACGGAACGCCGTTCCCCACCACGTACTACCTGACGTGCCCGCGCGCCGCCTCCGCCATCGGGACGCTGGAGGCGAACGGCGTGATGAAGGAGATGACGGCGCGGCTGGCCGAGGACGCGGAGCTGGCCGACGCCTACCGCGCCGCGCACGAGGACTATCTGGCCCGCCGCGACGCCATCGAGGAGTTGGTCGGCTTCCCCAGCGCGGGCGGGATGCCCGACCGGGTCAAGTGCCTGCACGTGCTGGTGGCGCACTCGCTGGTCGCGGGCCCCGGCGTCAACCCGCTCGGCGACGAGGCGCTGGCGCTGCTGCCCGAGTGGTGGCGCAAGGGGCCCTGTGTGACGGTCCCCGAGGAGACGGCGGAATCCGAGGAGGCCCGGCCGTGACGACGAACCGTGTGGCAGCCGTCGACTGCGGCACCAACTCCATCCGCCTGCTGGTGGCCGACGTGGCGGTGTCCGCCGACGGCGCCCCGGGCGGTCTCACCGAACTGGACCGCCGGATGGAGATCGTCCGGCTGGGGCAGGGCGTGGACCGCACCGGGCGGCTGGCGCCCGAGGCGCTGGAGCGGACCTTCGCCGCCTGCCGCCGCTACGCCGAGGTCCTCGCCGAGTTCGGTGTACCCCCCGAGCGGACCCGCTTCGTGGCCACCTCCGCGTCCCGCGACGCGGAGAACCGGGACGAGTTCGTCCGCGGCGTGCTCGACATCCTCGGCATCGAACCGGAGGTGATCACCGGCGACCAGGAGGCCGACCTCTCCTTCACCGGCGCCACCGAGGGGCTGGCACCCGGCACCTTCCCGCCGCCGTACCTGGTGGTGGACATCGGCGGCGGCTCCACGGAGTTCGTGCTGGGCACCGAGCACGTCGAGGCGGCCCGCAGTGTCGACGTGGGCTGCGTCCGGCTGACCGAACGCCATCTCACACCCGGCGGCACCCGCACCGAGATCCCGGCCGCCGAGCAGATCGCCGCGATCCGCGCCGACGTGCACACGGCACTGGAGGACGTGGCGCGGACGGTGCCGCTGGACCGGCCGCACACCCTGGTGGGGCTCGCGGGCACCGTCACCACGCTCGGCGGCATCGCGCTGGAGCTGGACGCCTACGACTCGGCCCGCATCCACCACTCCCGCATCTCGCTGGCGCAGGTCCGCGAACTCACCGCCCGGCTGCTGTCCGCCACCCACGACGAACGCGCCGCCATCCCCGTCATGCACCCGGGGCGGGTCGACGTGATCAGCGCCGGGGCCCTCGTCCTGCTGACGCTGATGGAGCGGATCGGCGCCCAGGAGGTCGTGGTGAGCGAACACGACATCCTGGACGGCATCGCGCACAGTTGCGCCGCGGAGCGCTCCTGACCGGAGACGACGGCCCGATCGGCGCTCCCGGCGGACTTCCGCCGGGAGCGCCGCCGTGTGCGGGCGGTGCCGGCCGGTCGGTGTCGGCCGGTCCGCAGCGGGCACGAGGCCCGGTGGAACAGGGCAGGTTGCGGCGAGCCCGGACGGCCTCGTCGTTCGCCGGAGACGGTCACCCGGCCGGCCCTACCATCGGAAGCGACAGCCACCAGGCCCGAACCCGCTGAGGTGCACACGTGAGCAACTGGGCTGATCTGACGACCGGCAAGCGCATCAAGGCCCTGCGGGGCTCCGACCTCACCCAGCACGAGCTCGCCGAAGCCGCAGGCGTCTCCTACGCCTTGGTGCAGAAAGCCGAACAGGACCGCGGGGAGCTGTCCGTGGGCTCCCTGCTCAAGCTCGCCCGTGCGCTCCGCACCGACGTGGCCGTCGTTCTCGGACAGCAGGCCCCGCGCCGGGGCATGAGCAGGGACACCAGGGCCGCTGTCCGGCGGCTCTCCGAGGCGGTGCACGACAGCGCGCTCGGCGGGTGGGAGGGCATCGAGGAACCGAGTACGCTCGGCACGCTCACCGCCGCGCACGACCGTCTGGGCACCGCCTACTGGCAGGGCTCGTTCGGCGAACTGAGCGAACTCGCCGCCAAGGTGCTGCTCGAAGGACGGGCCGGGTACGCGCGGGCCACGGGGCACGAGCGTGAACAGTTCGCCTCGCTGCTCGCCGCCACCTACCAGTTCGCCTCCTCGGCCGCGCTCCTCCTCGGGCAGCGGGACCTCGCCCTCAGCGCCCTCGCCTCCGCCCGTCACCTGGCGGCGGACTCCGGCGACGAGGTGCAGGCCGCGCTCGTGGACTCGACGCTGTCCTGGATCTCGCTGCGCAGCGCGAGAATCCAGCGGGCGGTGTCCGTCGCCGAGCAGGCGGCCGCCCGGATCGAACCCTCGTTCAGCAATGCCTCCCGGCCCCGGTTGGTCGCGTACGGGCGGCTCATGATCTCCGCGGCCGTCGCCGCGTCGCGGCAGGGCGACTCCGTCTCCGCGGACGACTATCTGTCGCAGGCCCACGCGGCGGCCGCCCGGCTCGGTGCGGACACGGCGATGTACGGCACGCACTTCGGCCCCACCATGGCGAACACCGAAGCCGTGGGTATCGCGGTGGCACTCGGCAACCACGGAAGGGCGCTGCAACTGGCGGCCCGCACCCAACTGCCCCGCGCCATGCCCAAGCTGGCCCGCAACCGCTACAAGCTGGACGTCGCGCTCGCGCAGTGCTCGGCGGGGCTGTACGACCAGGCGGGCGACACTCTCGTCGAGGTCGGTCTCGACGCGCCGGAGTGGGTGCGGCACCAGGCGCTGCCGGGGGTCATCGGACGGCGGATCGCGAAGGTGTCGACGGCGCGGGTCCGCAGCATCGGCGAGGCGATCGGTGTCCCCCTGGTGGCGTGACGCCGACGCGACGTAGGAGTCGGCCGGGCACTCGTTGCGCTGGTCCTACGTCGGATCTCTTCACCCTGGGTGAGCAAGGCGACACGATTGATGCATGGTCAGCAGCGAGCAGGGACTCAGGAAGAGGCCGACTCCGGCCCGGCGCACCGAGGGTGAGAGGCGGCGGCGGCACGCTCTCGCGGATCACGCGGCCGGTCATGTGCCGGGCGAGGGCCCCGTGCCCGCCCGCGTGGCCAAGGCCGACCGCTTCCGGGTCGTCGTCTACCTGTGCGCGGCGGCGAACTCCGACATCGCGGGGCCGCGCGAGGAGTGCCTCGCGTACGCCGGGTCGTTCGGCTGGCAGATCGTGGACGTGGTCGAGGACCGCGTCGGCCTGCTCCCTCCGGAGGGGCGCGAGGGGCTGACCCGCGCCGTGGAACTGGTCGAGGAGCGGAAGGCCGGTGCGGTGCTCACACCGTGGCGCTCGATGATCTCGACCATCGCGCAGGAGTACGACGAGGTGGCGCGGAGCGTCGAGAAGGCGGGCGGTTTCCTGCACGTCATGGGCGCCGACCGGGCCCGGCCGCACACTCCGTGCTGACGCCGCGCCGGGCGCGGGGTGCCGCATGGGCGTGAGGCCGCCGGAGCTGTGGGCCGCCCCGATCCGGCCCGGCGACCACCCGTGGTGGGGCCGGGCCGGGTCAGTCGGCGGGGTGCTGCTCCGCCTGCCGGATCAGGTCGCGGTACTCGCGGGCGGCGGCGCGCAGTGCGGCCTCGGGGTCGACGCCCTCCCGTTCGGCCTCCGCGGCCAGCGCCAGCAGGGCGTAGCCCACGCCTCCGGCGGCGCCGTCCGCGGGCGCGGGCAGGCCGACCGTGCGGGCGCGGCCCGCGAGCTTGGCGGCGAGCGAGAGGGCGGGCTGGCCGAAGGGGACGCCCTCGGTGACCGAGGTCCGCTCGGCCTTCTCCAGGGCCTTGCGGCGCTGCCAGTGCGCCTCGACCTCCGCCGCTGTCTCGGCGACGTCGTCGCCGAAGACGTGCGGATGGCGGTGCACCAGCTTCTCCACCAGGGTGGCGGCCACGTCGTCGATGCCGAACGGTTCTTCGGGATCGTCCTGGGCGATACGGGCGTGGAAGACGACCTGGAGCAGGACGTCGCCGAGTTCCTCGCGCAGCTCGGCGCGGTCGCCGCGTTCGATGGCGTCGATCAGCTCGTAGACCTCCTCGACGCCGTACTTGAGCAGGTCCTCGTGGGTGCGCAGTGCGCTCCACGGGCAGTCGCGCCGGATCCGGTCCATCACCTGGACGGCGTCCAGCAGCCGGGCACCGGGCAGGTCGTAGGAGCCGGGCAGCAACTCCAGATCGGGCATGGCCTGCCGGCCGGAGCCGGCCAGCCGGGCGAGGCCGTCGGTGAGCGCGGGCTCCCCCGCGGCGGTGGCCAGGACGACGACCGACCGGCCGCCGCCCTGGGCGCACTCGGCGACCAGCTCCCGTGCGTCCGGTTCGACGCCCGCCTCGGCCTTGACCCCGGCGTCCCGCACATAGGGGAGCTGCGGGTGCGCCGGGTCGGCGCACAGCACCCGGTCGGCGCCGCGCAGAGCCTCCCAGGCGGGCCAGGAGAGCAGTCCGGGCGCCACCCGGTGGGTGGTGGTGAGCAGGACGACACGGCCGGTCTCGGGGATCTCGTTCACCCTACGAACGTAACCCGGACGGCGTCCGGGCCGACGACCGCGTCAGCCCTGTGCCACGCCCTGCGTCGCCTCGTGTCACATCCGCTGCGGGCGCTGCGCCGCCTCGCCGCTCAGGTCCCGCAGCCACGGGGTCTTCGCGCCGGTGAGGGTGGAGCGGTCGGTGTCCCACCTGCCGTAGCGCGGGTTCACGTCGATGTCCATGCTCTTGGACGTCGCCGACAGCTCCTTGGTGAGCCGCTGGTTCCCGTCCGGCGACGTCGGGTCGATGCCCTTGGCCTTGGCGATCTTCTCGACGAGGAGCTGCATGCGGATGCGGTCGTCGATCTCGTCCGGCGCGACACTCTGCTGGCGCAGCAGCACGGCCTTGAGCTGCTTGCTGCCGCCCGCCTGCACCTCAAGCTGCCCGCGGACCCGCTGGACCTCGCGGCGGCTGACGCCCACCTTCGCGTCGCGGGCGGCCTGCGCGACGATCCGCTCCCGGATCATGCCGTCGAGGGTGGCCCGGGTCAGCTTGCCGCTCTGCTTGATCATCTGTTCGCCCTGCGGCGTGGCCCGCTGCGCGTCCCGCACGGCCCCCACCCGGGACTGGAGCTGCCCCATGCTGATCCGGTCGCCCTTCACCAGGGCCGCCGCGCCCGGGTGCGCGTCGTCGCCGCACGCGGTGAGCAGCGGGGCCGCGGCGACGAGCGCCGCTGCGGCGGAGAGGGTGAGCGCGGACCTGCGGTGACGGCTTTCCATGGGGCCTCCCGGCGGCGGCGAGGGTCGCGCGTCCTCGCACGACCTGGCGATGATCGATGGTAGGGAGTCGAACGGCTCCATGACCACCGGTTCGACATCAAATCGACCAACGATTCGGGAGCAGTTGGGTAGCTGTCCGTTCAGCAGTGCGACACCCTGACCGGCTGTGGTACGACACCCTTGCCGGCAGCGGTATGACACGCGTGCCGGACCGGCGCCGTGCGCACCCGCCCGGTGCGTCGCCGTTCGCGGTCAGCTCGAGGAGGCTCACTCCGTCGCAGCGAGCAGCTCGTCGAGGGCCGCGCGGATGGCCTCGTCCTCGGTGAAGGCGCGCCGGCCGCTGAAGTAGTGGAGGCGCCGGTCGCAGGCCGGCAGGTGGCGCAGGAGGTCGGCGGCGGGCCGGGCCGCGGGACCGATGCGGGCCAGATGACGCACCGCGGAGAGCATGACGGGCTGATAGGCGCCCTCGGCCAGGCCCCGCACCGCCTCCAGGAGGACCGGGACGGAGTTCTCGGTGTCACCGGTCGCCGCCCACAGGGCGTGCGCGGCCTCGACGCCGGTCCAGTCGCCGGGGGGACCGGCCCTCGTCCGGAGGCGGTCCGCGAAGGGAGCGGCGTGCGGGCCGAGATCGGCCAGCTTGCGCAGGGCGGGGTGGGGGAAGCGGCCCTCGGTGGCGGCGGGCCCCAGCACCTCGAGTGCGGGGCCGGGGTCCCCGCCGACCCGCCAGTACGCCCAAGCGGCGAGTTCCGCGTCCGTCCCGGTGGCCGCGGCCGACCGGGCCAGCAGCAGTTGCCGGCCCCCGTTGCCCGCCGGGCCGATTCCGGCCAGGGCTGCCGCCGCCGCAGTCCACCTGCGGTCGTCGCCCAGCAGATCGAGCAGACGGGGTACGGCCGTTTTCGCGGCGGGTCCCCAGGCGGCGAGCGCTTCGCACAGTTGCCTGAGCGCACCGGGGTCCGTGCTGCCGACGAGCCGGTCGCAGATGCCGGGCAGCAGCGGCTCCGCGTGGTCCGGGAGCGCGCTCAGCACCTCGGAGAGGTCCGGGAGGTCGGTGTCGTATCCCGAGCGGACGCTGTTGTAGCCGGACGGTGCGAAGCCGGACCGGTGGCCGGTCACGTACTCGGCCAGTCCGGGAACACAGCGCGGATCGTTCATCCGGGCCAGTGCCCACAGGGCTGCCTGAGCCACCGTCTGCCCCGTCCTGGTCCGCCGGGCGGCGGTGTCGTCGAGCAGCGCGGCGACCGCGTCGGCATGGGCGGCGGCCGACGGGCCGAGGCAGGCCAGCAGGCCGGCCGCCCGGTACCGCACTTCGGTGTCCGGATCGTCCAGCCGGGCCGCGACGGCCGGCAGCAGGGCTTCCTGCGGCGATCGCCACCGCGACAGCAGCCCGCCCGCCTGCGCCAGACCGCCGGCCCGCTGCTCCGCGTCGGGATGATCGGCCAGCAGGCCCAGTGCGAAGGCGGGAGACGCGCCGGTGAACAGCCCGGCGGTCCACTGCTGGACTCCCTCCACCCCGGTCTCCATGGTGCTGCTGCGCCGCCACAGCTCCGCGCTCGGGGCACGGACGGCGTGCAGCACGACGTCCAGCCGGCTCGCCGCCAGGCCCGGCACGGCGGGCGCGAGCGCGTGCACGGCCGCGAGGCGGAGCTGGGGTTCCGGGGCGTCGAGCAGCGTCCGGAGGAGGGTGTCGACCTCGTCGGCCCGGTCACCGGCCGGCTCCCGGGCGACCGCCTGGCCGAGTGCCAGGACCAGGTCGAGGCGGTTCACGAGGTCGCTCTCCGCCTGCCAGCAGCGCAGCAGCGCGGGCAGCAGCAGGGCACCGGGACTGGCGCAGAAGCCGACAGCAGCCGTCGCGGCTCGCCTCACCTCCGGGTCGGGATCGGCCAGCAGTGCGAGGACGTCGGGCAGCAGGCGTTCCCACGTCGGTGCCCAGTCGGGAGTCAGGAACCTCTCGGCGACCTGACTCTCCTCGCCGGCCAGCACCGTCACCACGTCCAGCACCGTGAGCCGGCACCGCACCTGGGGTGCGGAGGCCAGCCGCAGCAGGAACGGCAACGCGGCCGGGGCGGCGGAGCAGATCCAGCCTCCCTGGTGGTGGAGAAGGTTGTGCAGTTCGAACGCGGCCTCTTCCGCGTCCTCAGGGTCCGGCCCCGCGCAGCGGCGCAGCAGACCGGGCACGTCCTCGGCGGAGCCGTAGTTGTGCCGCAGGTCCGCCCAGTCGACCGCTTCCAGCCCCTCCCACAGGGGCAACGGCCCTGCCGTCGGACGACACGCGGGTGACGGGCTGTCAGTGCCCGGGCGCACTCAGCCCTCGCACTGCTGGAGCATCATGCGCTTGTCAGGAGCCGTGACGGGCAGGTCGTACTCCAGGGCCACCTGCGTGAACCGCACCGCGTAGGAGCAGCGGATCCTCTTGTTCGGCGGCATCCAGGAGGCTGGTCCGGAGTCGCCCTTCGAGGCGTTGGGGGAACCTGAGACGGGCAGCAGGTTCAGCACGTCGTTGGCCAGCCGCTTGCGCTTCTCCCCGTCCCACTGCGCGGCCCCCATCTGCCAGGCGTACGACAGCGGCACCACATGGTCTATCTGGACCTCGGTGGCCTTCGTCTTCTTCCAGGCGATGTCCTTGCCGGTGTAGGGGTCGGCCAGGGTCATCGAGACGACCACGCAGTCCGAGCCGGAGCGGAAGGTGACCTTGCGGCCATCACGCTTGAGCACGTCGTTGCGGGTGTCGCAGCCGTTGCGGGCCAGCGGTATGCCCTCGGCGGTGTCCAGCCAGGCGCTGCCGAACTTCTCCCGCTCGTAGCCCGTGCGCGGGCCACGGCCCTTGGTGCGCACCTGGTTGATCAGCCGCCGGGCCCGGACCTTGTCGGTGTCCGAGGTGAGCGGAGCCAGTCCGGGTTCGGTCCCCTCCGGGTTCTTCAGCGGGCTGGTCTGCTCGCCCGCGCCGCCGGAGGCCGGGGTGCCGGTCGGGGTCGCGGAGGCGTCCGAGCCGCCGCCGGTGGTGCCGCCGTCCTCCTGCTGCGGCAGGCCGTCGCACCCGGCCAGCAGTGCGGTGGCGGCCGTGGCGGCGAGGACGGCGGCGGCGCCCCGCCGTGCGGAACGCCGCACGGAATGCGACCCGAAGCGCGGCACGGAGGCGGAAGCAGGGCGGGGAGGAGTTGTCGCGGCGGTCATCGGGCGAGCATAGACCGGTGCCGTCACCCCGACGGCGCTGTCCCTGTGGCAACGGGCGGGAAAGCGGGGAGGGACGCAGGGTGCGTCAAGCAGTCACCGATCCCCTGCTCAATCTGGTGCGGCGGCACCGTGAGCCCGTCGTCGCCCAGACGGCCCGCTCGACCGTCGCCGCCGTGATGAGTTACGCCGTCGCTCTGCAACTCAGCAGCGAAGCCGCGCCCCTGACCGCGCCGCTCACCGCGCTGCTGGTCACCCAGGTGACGCTCTACACGACCCTGCGGACCGGTGTGCGCCGCGTCAACGCCGTGGTCGCCGGAGTGCTCATCTCCAGCGGCTTCAGCGCACTGGTCGGCCTGACGTGGTGGAGCCTGGGCGTGGTGATCCTGGCCGCGCTGATCGTCGGCCGGTTCGTGAAGGCGGGCGAGTTCGTCCCGGAGACGGCGATCAGCGCCATGCTGGTACTGGGAGTGACTCAGAGTCAGGTCGCAGCCATGGCCTGGGACCGGATTCTGGAGACGCTGATCGGTGCGATCGTCGGACTGGCCTTCAATGTGCTGTTCGTCCCACCGGTATGGGTGCAGCCCGCCGGGGACGCGGTCCTGGACCTCTCCGGCCGGATGAACCGGCTGCTGGTGGGCCTCGGCGAGGACGTGCGCGGCTTCACTCCGGTCAGCCAGGCGGCCGACCGGCTGCACCAGGCCCGCCGGCTCGACCACGACATCGTGGAGGTCGACGTCGAACTGCGGCGCGCCGAGGACAGCCTGCGCCTCAATCCACGGGTGCGGGAGGGCCTGCTCTCCCGCGTCGTGCTGCGCACCGGCCTGGACGCCCTGGAGATCTGCGCGGTCGTGCTGCGGACCACCGCGCGGACGGTGACCGACCTGGCCAAGAAGCGCCTGGACGAGCCGCTGTTCAGCGAGGAGACCGCCGAGGGCATGCAGGAGCTCTACCTGCACATGGCGGGCGCGGTCGAGGCGTTCGCGCTGCTGATCACCACCCCGGTCAGCGCCAGCGCGGAGGAGGCCGAGGACCGGCTGGTGCGCGAGCTGGAGGCCAGCCGCGCCAGCCGGGACGTCATCGCCTTCCAGCTCCTGGACAAGGTGCGCGAGCACCCCCGCCAGTGGCAGCTGCACGGCGCCCTGCTCGCCGAGGCCGACCGCCTGCTGGACGAGCTGGACGTGGAGAAGCGCTCCCAGCGCCTGTGGGAGGAGCTGGACCGGCAGTCCCGCGAACAGCGCGAGAAGAACCCCGTACTGCGCCGCATCCGCCAATTCCGCAGCCGGGAGCGCGCCCGCGAACGCGAGCAGGAGGAGGAGCGGGAGCTGGAGTGGGAGGAGGAGCGCTGACCCGCCGCCCCGGGAGACCTCCGCGGACGACTCCCAGGCGGCGGTCCCGGAGGGCGCTCCCGGGGCGGCCCGGCGGCGGCAGACGGGGGATCAGTACGGGGTGCGGCCCGCCGGAGACGCCAGTTGGTGGCGGCAGTGCGCCTCGTCCTGCAGCAGCTGGGCCACCGCGGGGTCGTGCATGCCGCGTTCGCCGATCAGGTCGCGCAGCAGGGCGGAGAGTTCGGGCAGCGCCTGCGCGTACCGCCCGGTGTCCACCAGGACGGTGGCGTACTGCTTGCGCAGGGTGCGGACGATGGGCGAGCTCTCGCCGTAGGTGGTGACCGCCGCCGGAAGGGCGCGGCCCAGCAGCGCGGCGACCTCCGCGTAGCGGCCCGCGCCCAGCAGCCGCCGGATGTCCTCCAGCACCGCGTTCAGATCCCCCTCGGGGCCGGGCCCCCGGCCCGCCGGCCGGCGCGGCGGCCAGGGCGCCGCCGGGGCCAGGAACGGGCGGGTGGGATCGAGCGGCGGTCCGGGAGCGCGCTCCCCGGGACGGGGCAGCAGCGGGGCGAGAGCGGCGTGCACCTCGTGCGCGTCGGCGGGCCGCCGGGCGGGGTCGCGGTCGAGCAGCCGGCTGACGAGGCCGGGCAGCGGCGCGGGGACGTCCGGGCACAGCAGCTCCAGCGCCTCCGGTTCCTCGTGCAGCTTCTTGTAGAGCAGCCCGGCGGCCTCGGGTGCCTCGAACGGGGTGCGGCGGGCGAGGAGTTCGTACAGCACCACGCCCAGCGCGTACAGGTCGGCCCCCGGGCCGACGGCCGACCCGCCGGTGGCCTGTTCGGGCGCCATGTAGACGGGGGTGCCCACCAGCGCGCCGGTGCGCGTCAGCCGGGTGACGTCGGGGGCGCCGACCGAGGCGATGCCCAGGTCGAGGATGACGACGCGGCCGTCCGGCCGGACCATCACGTTGCCGGGCTTCAGATCGCGGTGGACGATGCCCACGGCGTGCACGGCCGCGAGCGCGGAACACAGCTGCGCGGCGACCGCGACGGCCCACTGCCACGGGTACGGCTCGCGCTCGGCCAGGTGGTCGGCCAGGTCGCTGCCGTCCAGCCGCTGCATCACCAGGTACAGCTCCTCGCCGTCCTGACCCGCGTCGTAGACGGTCACCAGCCCCGGATGGTCGAGCTGCGCGGTCACCCGGCACTCGCGCGCGAAGCGGCGCCGCAGCTCTTCCGGGTCGGCGCTGCGCACGAGGGAGGCCATCCGCTCGGAGTGCGCCAGCTTGACCGCGACGGAGCGGCCGCCCAGCCCGGTGTCGAGTGCGCCCCACACCTGGCCCATGCCGCCCTTGCCGAGCGGTTCGGACAGCTCGTACCGGCCCGCGATCAGCCGCCCGGGCCTCACGCCCGGTCCCAGGGGCCGGACTGCTGCTGCCGGGGGTCCCGGGTCCCGGGCCGGTGCTCGGAACCGGCGCCGGGCTGGTTGCGGCGGAGCAGCTCGCCGAGTTCGTCGAGCTCGGAGGCGACCTGCCGCATCCGCGGAGAGGCGGGCGGCACGGAACCGGGGTGCGGGTCCTGCCGCGGGTTCTGGTGCGGGTGGGGGGCCTGGTGGGGGTTCGGAGGCGCGGACACGGTGGGGGCGTACGGTGCGGCACCGCCGTACGGGGTGGCAGGTGCGGGCGCCGGTTGCGCCGGGGCGGCGTACGGCCCCGCCGTCGGCGCGTACAGGGTCGGCGCGGGCCCGAATCGGGGCGCACGCGGCGCGCGGTCGGCGAGTACGGCGTGCACGACGGCACCGCCGATCAGCAGCACGATGTACACGCCGGCGCCGAGCTGCGCGTTGCCCTCCTCACCGGGCTTCGTCTCCGGCACCACGAAGAGCAGCAGGATGTAGACCGCCGTCAGCACGCAGGCCCCCGCGAACACCGCCCAGTCCAGCGGCCGCCGCCGCAGGATCGCGAACCGCAGCGACGGGACCCAGGCCAGCAGCCCCAGCGACCAGAGCGGGAACGACGCGAAGGCGATCCGCACCAGGAGGGCACGCGTGCCCCCGGGACGCGCCGCACCGGGCTGGGGCTGCCGCGGCGGCTGCGGTGGCTGGGACGCGGCCGGGCCGTACATCTTTCCTCCTGCGTGGGACAGCAGCGGACAAGGCAGGAGGTGAGCGTATACACCGGTACGGACTCCCGGATACGCGGCGGCCAAGGTAGGCGGAATCGTTGTCAACTCCCCCGGCGGGCAGCCCCCGTTCGCGCCGGGGCCGAGGCGCGTGCGCACCGCGGTCCGGCCCGCGGGCGGGCCTGCCGGCCGGCGACCGGAGCGGTGTTCGGAGCAGAGTTCGGAGCGGTGTTCAGCGGGGCGTTCGGGCCGGTGGCACCGTGCCGTCGGCGAGGCCGTCGAACATGCCCTGGACGAACTCCTCGCCCAGCTCGCCCACGCGCCGCAGCGCGGCCTCGAACTCGGCGAGCAGCCGGAAGTGCTCCCCGTACGCCCGCTGCCGCTCCAGCGGCAGCCGGGGCAGCCGAAGCCGGCGCACGTCGATCCGGGAGGAGCTGGAGGCGTAGCTGCTGGCCTGCCGGGTGTTGGCCGTCGAGCGCAGGAACCCGGCGACGAACCAGGCGTCCAGCGCCGCCGGGTCGGGTCGCAGCAGGCACAGCGGCTTGCCCAGCCGGGCCCCGCCTTCCCCCTGGGCGACGACGTAGGCGGCGCCCCGGCCCTGCACGGGGATGACGATGTCGCCCGGCACGGTGGTGACGGGGTCGGCCGTCGCCAGGTGGACCTCCAGCGCTCCGGTGCGGGCGAGTTCGCCGACGGTGGCCTCGGGCAGCGCCGCGGAGCCGGGTGCCGCGGACCGCCGGTCCGGCAGGGCCGGGTCGTCGTCGGCGGTCAGCTCGAGGGTCCGGCGCAGGGTGCGTTCCAGCTCGGCGCGGACGGAGGCGAGCGCCGCCGCGTCCGTACCGGTGCCGCTCGGCAGCAGATGGCGGGCCGGACTGAGGTCGACCTCCTCGTCCAGCAGGTCGATCACCGGCAGGGTGGCGCACACCCCGGGCTGTTCGGGGACGCTCTCCCCGGCGTCGTGCGCCCGCCACGCGGCCAGCACGTCGGCTGCCGTCCGCTCCCAGGACGGCGGCTCCGCACCCTCCGTGCGGCCCCCCGCGGCGTCCATCAGCAGCAGCCGGGAAGCGGCGTCCGCGGCACCGTCCGGCTTGCGCAGCACCCACAGGTGGAGGGGCAGGCTGTGCGGTGCGGCGGCGCCCGGCGGCAGCGCGAGGAGCGCGCGCAGCGCACCCTTGCGCAGCAGCGCAGCGCGCACCCGGCGGCCCGTGCGGCGGGCGGCGACCGCGGGCGGCAACAGCAGCACCGCCGTTCCCCCGGGGCGCAGCCGCGCCAGCGCGTGCTGCACCCAGGCCAGTTCGGATTCGGTGCGGGCGGGCAGCCCGTAGGCCCAGCGGGGGTCGTAGGCCAGTTCGTCGTGGCCCCAGTTGCGCTCGTTGTACGGCGGGTGGCACAGCACGGCGGCCACCGGCGGCGCGTCGGCGGGGGGTTCGGTGCGCAGGGCGTCCTCGGTGCGGACGTCGACGGCGCAGCGGCCCGCGGCGGCGGCCGTCCGCAGGGTGAGGCGGAGGGCGGCCAGCCGGGCGAGCAGCGGATCGGTCTCCTGGCCGTACAGCGCGCCGGGGCCGCCGGACGCACCGGGGCCGCCCGAGGCGTCCGCCGCACCCGAAGCGGCTGCGGCCAGCAGTTCGGCGGAGCCGCACGCCGGGTCGAGCACCGACTCGCCCGGCCCGGCGAGGCGGGCCATGAGCGCGGCCGTCGGCGCCGGGGTGAGGCTGTACTGGCGGGGGTTGGCTTCGAAGTAGTCGGCGAGGAGCTGCTCGAACGCGGCGGCGGGGCCGGTCTCGCGCAGCATCCGGTCGAGGGCGCCGCGCGCCTCGGCGACGGGGTCGGTGTCCAGCAGTTCGCGGAGTCCCGCCAGGTGCTCACCGGCGCGTACCAGGGCCGGGCCGTGTCCCTCCGGGGCGCTCTCCAGCCGGCGGCGCACCTGCTCCCGCAGCGGGGCTTCGGCGAGTTTTCCGTGGTCGCGGAGCCAGCTCTCGACGTCGGCGAGGGAGAAGGCCGGGCTGGCCTCGGTGCCGCCGACGGGTCGGGGGAAGTCGGTGTAGCGCCGCCGCCAGTTGCTGACCGCGGCTCTGCCGACACCGGCGAGCCGGGCGATGGCCGCTGCTGTCACTTCCGCGCCGTCCGACACCGGATTCCTCCCGTTCACTGTTCGGCCGCCCCGTTCACATGCCGCCGTGGGCCGTGGCGGTCCGCACGAGCATACCCACCGGACCGGCGCCCCTCTCCGTTCACGGCGTGAATTTTCACAGGTCAAGTATTTCATGTTGACTCGATTCACAGGCACTGCTGTGATTAGTCCACCGGTTCACAACACGGCGAACCGGTCCGCTCACACTTCTCGACCGGAGGTCGCGTCATGCCCGCACGCGCACTGCCCCGCAGGCACCCGCTGTTCACCGCCGCCGTCACCGCCACGACGGTGCTCGCGCTCGGCGCGCTCGGCGCCTGTTCCCTGGAGGAACCCACCACCGGCAAGTCCCGTGCCGCCAAGGCCACCGGGAAGAGCAAGCACGGGAAAGGGGCGGACAAGCAGGCGGGCACCTCGGGCGGCTCCGGCGGCGAGGCCGGTCCGCGCGCCGCGGGCGAGTCCGCCGTCTACCGCGACAAGGGCCTCGAAGTGACCGTCGCGGCACCCGCACGGTTCACACCCTCCGCGTACGCAGCAGGCCACAAGTCCGGAAAGCACGCGTACAAGGTGCGCGTGACGCTGGAGAACACCGGCGACGCCAAGATCGACACCGCGCTGGTCACGGTCGGCGCCCGCGAGGGCAAGGACGGCGAGACGACCGCGGGGATCTTCGACGGCGAGACCGTCGGCAACGGCTTCACCGGGCAACTGCTGCCCGGCAAGCGCGCCACCGCCACCTACGGCTTCGACGCGGCACCCACCGCCAAGACGCTCGACATCGAGGTCAGCGTGAACGACTTCGAGACCGAGCCCGCGCAGTGGAGCCTCTCGCTCTGACCGCGCACCGGCACCCGCCGCGCCTCGCCCCACCAACCCGTCCGACACCACCGCTCCCAGGGGGGACACCCATGTCGCACGCACACCACGCCTCCGGCCACCCCGCCCCGCCCGCCACCGCGCCCCGCAACGGCCTCGGTCTCGCCGCACTCATCCTCGGCCTGGTCGGAGCACTCTCCGGACTGGTGCCCATCCTCTTCTGGCTCTCCGGCACCCTCGGCCTGATCGGCCTCGTCCTGGGCCTGGTCGGTCGCTCCCGCGCCAAGAAGGGCCTGGCGGACAACGGGAAGACGGCGCTGGCCGGAGTGCTGCTCTCGCTCGCGGCGTTCGCGCTCGGCATCTGGGGGCTGATCACCGTCGTCACCGCGTTCGGCGACGCCGCCGACGAGATCGACAAGGAACTCGACCAGGGCGCCCCGCCCGCGGTGGTGTCGGTCCGCTGACGCCGCCCCCGCGGGATGCCGACCGCGCAGCCGCACGGGTCGGACGCCGCACGGAGCGAGCGGCGCCCGGCCCTTCGGGGCCCCGGCCAGGCCCGGAGACCCGGGCCCGGGAGACCCGGGCAGCGGGCCCGGGACCCAGGAGGCCCGGGCCAGGCGTCCCCAGGCCGTCAGGAGGCCGGCACGGTGGTGAGGAACTCGCCCGCCCAGGCCAGCAGATCCCGGCCCGCGAGGGGCTTGGCACCGATGGTGCCGGGCTTGGGGCGCGGTACCAGCACCTGCCGGGTGGCCTGCTTGATGACCGAGCCCGGGTAGACCCGCTTGAGCCGCAGCTCCTGCGACTCCCGCAGCTCGACCGGGCCGAACCGCACCTTGTCGCCCTGGAGGGTGATGTCGGTGACGCCCGCCGACCGGGCCAGCATCCGCAGCCCGGCGACGAGCAGCAGGTTCTCCACCGGCTCGGGCAGCGGCCCGTAGCGGTCGGTCAGCTCCTCGCGGACGGCGGCGATGTCCTCCTCGGTGTTCGCCGACGCGATCGCACGGTACGCCTGCAGCCGCAGCCGCTCCCCCGGCGCGTAGTCGTGCGGGACGTGCGCGTCGACCGGCAGCTCGATCTTGACCTCCAGCGGCGCCTCCTCCACCGGGCCGGCCTCCCCGGCCTCCAGCGCCGCGCGATAGTCGGCGACCGCCTCGCCGACCATCCGCACATACAGATCGAAGCCGACCCCAGCGATGTGCCCGGACTGCTCACCGCCGAGCAGATTGCCCGCGCCGCGGATCTCCAGGTCCTTCATCGCCACGTACATGCCCGCACCCATCTCGGTGTGCTGGGCGATGGTGGCCAGCCGCTCGTGGGCGGTCTCCGTCAGCGGCTTCTCCGGCGGGTAGAGGAAGTAGGCGTAGCCGCGGTCCCGCCCGCGGCCCACCCGGCCGCGCAACTGGTGGAGCTGGCTGAGTCCGAAGGTGTCGCCGCGTTCGACGATGAGGGTGTTGGCGTTGGAGATGTCGATGCCGTTCTCCACGATGGTGGTGGAGACGAGCACGTCGAACTTCTTCTCCCAGAAGTCGACGACCACCTGCTCCAGCGCCTGTTCGGTCATCTGCCCGTGCGCGGTGGCGATCCGGGCCTCCGGGACGATCTGCCGCAGCCGGGCCGCGGCGCGGTCGATGGACTCGACCCGGTTGTGGATGTAGAAGACCTGCCCCTCGCGCAGCAGCTCACGGCGGATCGCCGCACCGATCTGCTTCTCCTCGAACGGGCCGACGAAGGTGAGCACCGGGTGCCGCTCCTCGGGCGGCGTGGTGATGGTGGACATCTCGCGGATGCCGGTGACCGCCATCTCCAGGGTGCGCGGGATCGGCGTCGCGGACATCGTCAGCACGTCCACGTTGGCCCGCAGCTTCTTCAGCTGCTCCTTGTGCTCCACACCGAACCGCTGCTCCTCGTCGACGATGACCAGGCCCAGCTCCTTGAACTTCGTCTCCGAGGAGAACAGCCGGTGGGTGCCGATGACCACGTCGATGGTGCCGTCCCGCAGCCCGTCCAGCGTGGCCCGCGCCTCGGTGTCGGTCTGGAACCGGGAGAGCGCGCGCACGTTGACCGGGAACTGGCCGTAGCGTTCGGAGAACGTGGAGAAGTGCTGCTGCACCAGCAGCGTCGTCGGCACCAGGACGGCCACCTGCTTGCCGTCCTGCACCGCCTTGAACGCGGCCCGCACGGCGATCTCCGTTTTGCCGTACCCGACGTCGCCGCAGATCAGCCGGTCCATCGGGACCGACTTCTCCATGTCCTCCTTGACCTCGCCGATGGTGGTGAGCTGATCCGGCGTCTCCGCGTACGGGAACGCGTCCTCCAACTCCCGCTGCCACGGCGAGTCCGCGCCGAACGCGTGCCCCGGCGCCGCCATCCGCGCGCTGTACAGCTTGATCAGATCGGCGGCGATCTCCTTGACGGCCTTCTTGGCCCGCGCCTTGGTCTTCGTCCAGTCGGCACCGCCCAGCCGGTGCAGGGTGGGCTGCTCGCCGCCCACGTACTTGGTGATCTGCTCCAGCTGGTCGGTCGGCACGAACAGCCGGTCGCCGGGCTGGCCGCGCTTGGCGGGCGCGTACTCCACCAGCAGATATTCGCGGGTGGCGCCCTGCACCGTGCGCTGCACCATCTCGATGTAGCGGCCCACGCCGTGCTGCTCGTGCACGATGAAGTCGCCCGGCTGCAACGTCAACGGGTCGATCTGCTTGCGGCGGCGGGCCGGCATCCGGGTGCCGTCCTTGCCCGCGGCCTTCTGCCCGGACAGATCCGTCTCGGTCAGCACCGCCAGCTTCAGCTCCGGGGCGACGAAGCCATTGTCGAGGGACCCGCACGCCACGGTCACCACCGACGGGGCAGGCGCCGGCTCGGCTCCCGCCAGCCGCGCCGGGACGCCCTCCGCACCCAGCACCTCCACGGTGCGGGCCGCCGGGCCGTGCGCCTCGGTGACGTACACGCACTGCCAGCCCCGCGACAGCCAGTCCTTGGTGTCGGCGAGCGCCCGGGCGGTGTCCCCGCGGTAGGTCTCGGGCGCGTGCATGCCGAGCTGGAGCACGTCGCCGTCGTCCTCGTCCGCGCCGGTCAGCTCGGTGTCCGCAGCGAACTGGCTGACCGTCCACCACATCATGCCCAGTTCGCGGGCGTGCTCCCGCACCTCGGCGATCCCGCGCAGCGAGGCGGCCCCCACGTCGATGGGGGCCTGCGCACCGTCCCCGTCCCCCGCACCGGCGGTGGCCGCCCAGGACGCCTGCAGGAACTCCTGGCTGGTCGCCACCAGGTCGGCGGCCCGGGTGCGCACCCGCTCCGGGTCGCACACCAGCGTCATGCTGCCCGCGGGCAGCACGTCCAGCAGCAGCTCCATCTCGTCCACCAGCACCGGCGCCAGCGACTCCATGCCGTCCACCGCGATCCCCTCGGCGATCCGGCCGAGAAGCTCGTGCAGCTCAGCATGGTCCTCGGCCAGCTCGGCCGCACGCCGCCGCACCTCGGGGGTGAGCAGCAGCTCGCGGCACGGCGGGGCCCACAGCCCGTGCTCCGCGATCTCCAGCGAGCGCTGGTCGGCGACCTTGAAGTAGCGGACCTCCTCCACCTCGTCGCCCCAGAACTCCACCCGGAGCGGGTGCTCCTCGGTGGGCGGGAAGACGTCCAGGATGCCGCCGCGGACCGCGAAGTCGCCGCGCTTCTCCACCAGCTCCACGCGCCCGTACGCGGCGGCCGACAGCGCGTCCACGACCTCGTCCAGATCGGCGCTCTGCCCCTGCTTGAGCGCCACGGGCACCAGCTCGCCCAGCCCCTTGACCTGGGGTTGCAGCACCGAGCGGATCGGCGCGACGACGACCGAGACCGGCCCGGTGGCCGGGTCGTCCGGGTCTGGGTGCGCCAGCCGGCGCAGCACCGCGAGGCGCCGCCCCACGGTGTCCGACCGGGGGCTGAGCCGCTCGTGCGGCAGCGTCTCCCAGGAGGGGTACTCGACCACGCCCTCCTCCGGGAGGAGGGAACGCAGCGCGGCCCCCAGATCCTCCGCCTCCCGGCCGGTCGCCGTGACCGCCAGCACCGGCCGCCCGGCGGACCGGGCCAGCGCCGCGACGGCGAAGGGGCGGGCCGCCGCCGGACCGACGAGGTCGACGTGGTGCCGGTTGCCGTCGGCGGCGGCAGCGACAGCCTCCTCCAGCGCGGGGTCCTTGGTGACGGCGTCGAGCAGACCGTGCAGGCTCATGAGGGCTTCGCTTTCGGCTTTCCGTCCGGGGGCGCGGGGTCCTCGTGCGCGGCCCCTCCGCGGAGCGCGCACGACGAAGAGCCCGGCTCGCAAGCGAACCGGGACACTCCCAGCGTACGCCGCACCGGTGACACCCCGGCGCCGTCGCGCCGCTGCCGCACACCGCCGCCCCCGGGCACGCACCGGTGCGGCAGGGGCCGGACCACCCGGCTCCCCGCCCCACCGGGGTACGGCCGCTCAGTCGGCGGCCGGGGCCGACTGCTGCGCCGGAAGCGCCGGGTCGTCCGGAGCCCGCCCGGTCAGCGTCGCGAGCGAGGAGCGGACGTGCGCCATGTGCTCCCGCAGTTCCTCGGACCGCTCGGCGTGCTCCCGCAGCACCCGCTCGGTCTCCCGTTCGACACCCTCCGCCCGCACCCGCGCCTCCGCGACCAGCTCGGCACCGCGCGCCTCCGCGTCCTCCTGCCGGTGCCGCGCCGCCTCCTCCGCCTCCGCGTGCTCCCGCCGGGCGTCGGCGAGCGCCCGCTCCCCGCGTTCCTCCAGGTCGGCCGCCCACGCCTGGAACTCGGCCTCCTTCTCGGCCAGCTCCCGGTCGAAGGCGTCCGCCCGGGCCGCATGCTCCTTCTCCTGCTCCGTGAGGAGCGCCGCGCACCTGCGGGACATCTCCTGCAGCGCCTCGGACGCGTCCTGGCCGATCTTCTCGGCCTGCGTCCGGGCCTCGGAGCGCAGCTCGTCGGCCCGGTCCTGGGCGGCGTCCAGCGTTCTGGCGGCGGCGGCCTCGGCGTCCGCGCGGCGGCGCGCCGCCGCCTCGCGGGCGGTGTCCCGCACCGAGCGGGCCTCCTCCTCGGCGCGCTCGGTCAGCTGCTGCGCCGCGGTGTCGGCCGCCGCCCTGAGATCGGCCGCCTCCGACTCGGTGGTCGCGAGGATGCCCTGGGCGCGGGCGCCCAGGGCCTCGAAGGTCTGCGGGGGCAGTGCGGCGGCGACACCACGGAGCCGCTCCGCCTCCTCGGCCAGCTCCTGGGCGAGCTGGGTGAGCTGCGCGGTGCGGTGCCAGGCGGCCTCGCGTTCCGCGTTCAGCTCGGTCACACGGCCGTCGACCTGTTCGGACCGGTACCCGCGGCCCCGGACAACAGTGAAGCCGTGCGGCGACGACGCACTCATATCGAGCCCCTTATCTCGGCTGTCCCGTCACTCTCTGGCGATCCGACGATCCCGACAGTCACGTCCGAGACCGGCCCGGCCCAGGATGCGCTACTTCACCGCGGTTGCCGTAATCGGCACATCCTGCCGCAACTGATGAAAAAGAGAACGTGACCCGGATGGCTCCCACACGACCACGCTTCCGGTACCGGGCACGCTGAGCCCGGGGTTCGCCACCGGCACCGTCGTCGTCCCCCCGTCGCCCTCCGTCAGCCGCCTGATCTTCCAGCCCATTCGTGTGAGTGACAGGACGGAGCTGCCCTCGTCGACGGTGACCGCCTCCAGCGCCGAGCCGAGGAACGGATAGAACCGGAACGGGTTCCCCACCGTCGCCGGCCCCGTCCCCTCCCGGACGAGCGCACTCAGCAGCCGGCGCTGCCGCTTGACCCGTCCCAGGTCCCCCTCCGGGTCGCTGTAGCGCGCCCGCACATAGGCCAACGCCTGCCTGCCGTCGAGGTTCCCGCAGCCGGCGGGCAGATCGGCGCCCGCCTTCTCGTCGCGCAGCGGCTTCCTCAGACAGACCCGCACCCCGTCGAGCGCATCGACGACACGCGTGAAGCCGAGGAAGTCGATCTCGGCATAGTGGTCCAGCCGCAGCCCCGTCGCCTGCTCCACGGTGCGGGTGAGCAGCCGCGGACCGCCCCGCGCGTACGCCGAATTGATCTTGTCGCGGCCGTGGCCCGGAACGGGCACGTAGGAATCCCGCGGAATGCTCACCAGATACGGGCCCGCCGCGCCGTAGTGCAGCACCATCACCGTGTCCGTGTTGCGCTGGCCGCCACCGCCCACATGCAGCTCCGCACGCTGCTCGCGGGTGAGGTCGGCCCGCGTGTCGGTGCCGATGATCAGCCAATTGGTGCCCCGGCCGGGCGGCGGGCGGCCCGGATAATCACCCAACGCCGAGGTCTGCCGCACCCGGCCGTCCGCCCACACCCAGGTCCCGGCGAGCCCCGCCCCGCAGGCCAGCGCCAGCACCAGCAGCACCAGCAGGACAACCCGCCACCAGCGGCGCCGCCCGCGGCCACCGCCGTGCGGGTCACCCGCGCGGTAGAGGGTGCTGCTCTCCCCGTACATGAGCCGAGCGTCCCGCACTCCGCGGGGCGGTGCCCGCCGCGCTGGGCCGACAGAGCGAGCGCCTCCCGCGGGGCGCGCCCGTCGTTCAGGCTGCGCGATTGCGGCTGCCGCCGGTGGGGTGGTGGGTTCCCGGGTGGTGGAGGCACGCCCCCTCTGCTCTCGGCTGCCGCCGACAGGCCGTGTCGGGGGGCTCCGCCCCCAACGCCCCCCGCTAGGTGGCTTCGCCCCCTAGAACCCCCGGCCGCGAAATGGAGTCGTCCTCAACTCCCGTCAGCGGCGTGCGGCACCGGGCCCTTGGTATCCCCCGGTGACAACCCTGCGGGCCGATCCCACAAGAGACGAGCTCGCTTTCCTTCTGACGCGACCCGCAGGGTTGTCACCGGCCGCAACCCGGGGCGGAGGCACCTCGCCGGGTGCCCGGAGCCGGACGGTGCCGCAGGTGCGGATGGGGGTCCTAGGGGGCGGAGCCCACTAGCGGGGGGCCGTCGGGGGGCAGAGCCCCCCGACACGACCCCTCGGCGGCAGCCGGAAAACAAAGGGGGCGTGCCCCACCGCACGGCACCCCCCACCGGCGGCAGCCGAATCGCGAGGGCACCATCACGGCGGCGGCCGCTCAGAAGAGGCCGTCCCACATCTGCTCCAGCAGCACGGACCACCAGTTCTCCGGGGAGGCGAGTGCCGCGGCGTCGAGGGCGGCGAGCTGGGCCTGGAAGTCGACCGTCCAGCGCCCGGCCTGGTCCGGCGTCAACCCGAACCGCAGCCGCCACATCCGCCCCAGCATGGCCATGCACCGGACGAACTCCGGCAGGCCCGTGTTCACGAACTGCGGGGGCGCGGGCTGCCCGCCGGGCCCCGCCTCCAGCGGCACGGCCACGATGTTCGCCGAGCCGTACTGCACACACAGCTGCCGTCCGAAGTCGGTCCCCATCACCAGGTAGGAGCCCGCGTCGGAGGCCGGCTGCACCCCGCGCTCCTGGGCCAGCTCGGCCAGGGTCGGCACCGGGCGGCCCGGCTGGGCCTGGCCCCAGAAGAACGGGCCCATGTCGATGGGTACGCCCGCCCACACCAGGGTCTGCGCCACGATGTCGGGCACGCCCTGGCGGGAGACGGCCCGCTGGTCGAAGCGGAAGACGCCCTGGGGGCCGAACGCCTGCATGAGTTCCTGCCCGATGGCGTCGGGCGGGATGGGCGGCGCGGGCGGGATCTGGCCGGGCGGCGGCAGCGGTACCCGCTGCGGAGCGGGCCGCGCGGGCCCGTCGGCGACCTGGTGCAGCTCGCCCTGGTGCTCGACGAGGTGCCGCATGCCCTGCTGCCGCGAGGCGTGGTCGGTGCCGTAGGACGCGGTGTGGCTGATCCGCACCTGCGGCCAGGTCTCGCGGACCATGCGTGCGCAGTAGCCGCCGGGCAGGTCGCAGGACTCCAGTTCGGTATGGAGCTCGACGACCTGCTGCGGGGGCACGTTCATGGCCCGCAACTCGTGCAGCAGCTGCCACTCCGGGTGCGGCGTTCCCGGCGCGGAGCGGCGGATGAGCTGCTGCTCGGAGCCGTCGGGCGCGCGGTAGCGGAGCACGGCCATGTAGCCGGGCCCGACCGTGGGCGTGCCCGGCTGGGGCTGCGGGGCACCGGGGGGCGGTCCGCCGGGGCCGGGCCCCATGGCGGGTGCGCCGGGAGGCGCACCGGGGGCCGGTGCACCGGGAGGGCCGGGCGGTGTGGGGCCGCCGGGGGCGGGACCGGCGAGCATCGTCGCCGCCTGGTGCACGCCACCGCCGGGTCCGCCGCCGGGCGGCGGCGTCGCCGGATCGCCCGGCGTGTCCACCCTCGGCTGCTGCCCGCTCTGGCTGATCTGCTCGGCCAGCGCGTCGGACGACACCATCTGCGTGGGCACATAGCCGCCGCCGGAGCCGCCCGGAGGGCCGGGCGGGGAGGGCGGCGGCGGAGTCGCGGGGCCGCCGGAGCGGGAACCGGGAGCACCCGGAGCACCCGGCGGCGGGGGCACCGACGGGCCCGTGCCGCGTGACTGCTTGCCGGGGACGGCGCCCTGCGGGGCACGGCTCGTGGCGGCGTCCGCGATGTCGTCGGCTCCGGACGCGTCGGGAGCGCCCGGCATCGGCAGGCCGCCCCGGGAGGGGTCGGCCAGCATGGTCGCGGCATGGTGCACACCGCCGGTGCCGCCACCGCCGGTGCCGCTGTCGGCACCGGCGTCGTTCGCGGGGCCGTCGGGCGCACCACCGTGCGAGGCCCGGTCCGGGTACGGGGCCGCCGGAGCCTGCGCCGGATCCGGCCGGGGCCCGCCCGTGGCGGCGTGCTGGCCGGCGGGCTCATCACCGGGCTGCGGGCCATGGCCGGGCTGGGAAGCGTACGGGTCCTCCAGCGCGGGGGACACCGTGGTCCGGGGCAGTGCGCTGCCCTCCGGCAGCAGCGCGGTACGCGCCTCCGAGCCGGACGGCGGCGGCGGAGTGTCCTCCTCCTCGCCGCCCGTCAGCGGCGGCGCGAACACGGTCGCCGGCGGCGCCTGCGCCTCGCCGCTGCCCGCACCGCCGGTGTCGGCGCCGTCCCAGGGGCTGGGCCCGGAGGGGGCGCCGCCCGAGGTGTCGCCGGCGAAGGCGGGGGGCGGTGTGTGCGGCACGGCGGGTCCCGGCGTCCCCTGCCCGGGGGTGCTGTCGGCGTGGGCGGGGGTGCCGTCGGAGCGCCGGTCGGGGATGCCCATCTTGTCGGCCGCCTGCTGGAGCCATTCGGGAGGCGTCAGCAGGAACGAGGTCGCCTCGAGGTCGAGCCGCTGCTGCTGCGGCGCGGCCGGGGCGGCCGGGGCGGCCGGCTCCTCGCCGTACTCCTCCTCGTAACGGCGGATGACCTCGCCCACCGGCAGCGCGGGCCACAGCGTGGTCTCCCCGCTGTCGCGGGCGATGACCAGCCGGACGTCGCCGCTGTCCGAGGCCGGTGCTCCCGCGCGGTCCTCGGCCCAGGCGACGAAGCCCAGGTCGAACTCGCGGACCCGCACCTCGCGCTGCTCGTAGGCGGGTACCTCACCGTTGACCCAGCGCTCGGCGCGCTCCTGGGCTTGCGCCAAGGTCACCATCGCGCTCTCACCTCTCCACAGGGACGGCGCGGGCGAAGCCGCCGTCCACCATCAGGTTGGCCACCGTCTCCAACTCCGGCGGGTTGCCCGCCAGCCGCAGCAGGAACTCGTCGAAGTCCGCGCCGCACGGCCGCAGCAGCCGCTCCACCCGCTCCTGGACCTGTAGGCCGTCGGCGTCCCGGGCGTCGTCGTAGGCGCAGAACCACACCGTTCCGGTTGCCTCGCCCCTGGCCTTCACCGCGACCAGGCCGCCCTGCACGAACCCCACTCCCAGGTAGTCCTTGGTGAGGTGGTCGCGCAGGCATTTGTTGACGTAGACGAGGTCGTTGACGGCGGCGTCGTCGCGCACCGTGAGGAACGGCTGGTCCACCAGCAGTCCCAGTTCCGCGTCGAGCGCGACGCCCTGCGGGGCGCAGCCGCCCGCCACCTTCAGGAACGTGCGGTAGGCGCCGGGCAGCCGGTAGCCCAGCCGCTCCTCGACGTCCGCGACCTGCCGCTCGGTCACCGCCGGTTCGGCGCCGTGCGGGACGGCGAAGTGCGCGGGCCGGGTCTCCTGGAGGGGGCGGGTACCGGTCTTGGCGTGGTCGACGGCGGCCGTCGCCAGCCCGCCGTGGTGCCGCAGCAGCGCCTTGACCTCGACGGGGACGAGCTCCATCCGGCGGCTGTGCGGTACGTGGTGCCACGTCCAGCCGTGCGGGGTCGCGACGGAGGGCAGGTCCGCCCAGAGTTCGTGCTGCTCGCCGTGCAGCGCGGCGTTGGCCGACACGTAGTCCGTCAGCCGCAGTTCGTCGCCGCCGAAGCCCTCCGGGGGCTCGGCGATCTCCGCCGCCGCACGCGCGTATGGGGAGAAGTCCGGGAATCCGTCGTGGTCGACACGCACCCCCTGGGGGTAGCGGGCCGCTCTGACCGGATCCGGGAAGTACACGACCTGCCCGGCGTACGCCCGGTTCGGCGGTGCGGCGGCGGTCCCCTGGCCCTCGGGGCCGGTAGGCGCCCCCGCCCCGAGCCGACCTGTCGTCATCGCGTTGGCTCCCTGCTGCTTCCGACTGGTACCGAACAGCCTATGCGGTACGCCGCCGGGCAGACACCGCCCCCTGCGGGCCCCGGCGGACGGCGGCGGACCGGCCCTGCGCCGCGGCCCGTTCACCGGACGCGTGCCCTCGCCGCACCCCTCACACCGCTCGGGCACGTCCCGGCCCCGCCCGCCCCGCCTTCACACCGTCGCCACCACCGCCACAATTCCATGACATCGCCGCGGAATGATCGACTCGTACGCCACACTGCATACTTGGGCGAGCCCCGGCACAGAGGGGACACTCTGGGAGGAAGCTCCATTGCACACGGCACCACAGGCGCACACACCGCGGCAGCCGGAAGCGCCGCAGGCGCAGCACGGCTCGTACAGCGGCGGCGACCCGCGCATCGGCTGGATAGCCGCTGTCGACTCCCTCAGCGCCACCGCACCGGTCCTGCTCCAGCGCCGTGACGGCATCCTGCCCGCCGTCGCCGCCGCACTGTCGATCCGGGGCGAGACCCTCACCTGCACCGGCAGCAAGGGAGAACGCGCGCCCGCGCACCATCCGCTCGTGCAGGACTTCCTCGACACCCTCACCACGGAGCGGCGCTCCCGCCAGACCGGCCGCTGCCCCGAAGCGGTCCTGCTGTCGCGCTATCTGACCGCCGCCGAGGCGGCCCGCGCGGACAAGCGCCGCCGCCCCGCCAAGAGCAGCCGGACCGGCAGGGGCACCAGCGGCAAGGGCTCCCGCATGCCCAAGCCGCCCAAGCCGCTCACCCTCGGCGAGGCCAAACGCGCCCTCAAGCAGGCCAAGCTCACCGCCCGCCACATCCGCGAGGACGGCGACCCGCTGCACGGCAGCTACGCGCCTCCCTGCCGGTCCTGCGGGGCACTGCTGGCCCACTTCGGGGTGCGGGCCGTCGACCCGGCGCGGGAGAGCGCGCAGTGACCACGCGCTTCCCCGTCGCCGTCGACGATCCGCTGCGCAACGCCGGGTGGCAGCCGGGCCGGTGGGACATCCGGCAGGCCGAGCAGTGGGCCGACGCGCTGCGCGGCCATGTCTCGCCCGGCGGCCACCGGCACGCCGTCTTCCCGGCGGCCGTCGAGGTGTGGGCCGAGTTCGGCACGCTCCGCATCACCCCCACCGGTCCCGGCCGCCATCTCGCGCCGTCCCCGGTGCACATCGACCCGCTCCCCGGACTGCACGCGGCACGCACACTCAACGACCTGGGCCGGGCGCTGGGCACCCAGGTCTGTCCGATCGGCACCGAGGGCGAGGACGAGGCGCTGCTGGCCATCGACGCCGAGCGCCGCGTCTACAGCATCGACGCGACCGGCGACTGGTATCTGGGCGCCGACTTCGACGCCGCCCTCTCGGCGCTGCTGATGGGGCTGGTGCCGGCCAAGCTGAGCGCGGGCCCGCCACCGGTCGTCCCCCCGCCGGAGAGCGCCGGGCCGGACGGGCTCACGGACACCCGTACGGGATGACGGCGTACCGGATGACGGCGTACGGGCCGGGGCGTGGGCGGTCGCTCACGCACCCGCGTACGGGATGATCGCCGAGACCCGGAAGCCGCCCGCGTCCGTCGGCCCGGAGACGAAACCGCCGCCGAGCGCGGTCACCCGCTCCCGCATCCCCACCAGGCCGTTGCCGCCGCTGGGCAGCCCCGCGTCGGCCGCACCGTCGGCAGCCGGGTCGTTCTCGACCTGCAACGCGACCTCCGCCATGCGGTGCGCGACCCGCACCCGGGTCGCGGCTCCGGCCGCATGCTTGTGCACGTTGGTCAGCGCCTCCTGCACCACCCGGTACGCGGTCTGCTGGACCGGCGGCGGGCAGGCTCCGTCGGGGCTGCCCTCGACGCTGAGTTCCACGGCCATCCCGGCGGCGCGCGACTGGCCGACCAGCGAGTCGAGATGGGCGAGCGAGGGCGGTCCGGAGTGCGGGGCTCCGTTGTCCGGGCGCGGCGCACCGGCCTGCCCCGTACCCCGCGGCGCCGCCGTGGTGGCGTCCGCTCCGCGCTCCGCGCTTCCGGCGGCCGGCTGTCCCGCCGCCCGTCCGGCGACCGCGGACGCGAACTCGGCCAGCCGCGAGGGTGCCTCGGCCGCAGCGGCTCCGGAAGCGCCGGCCGGCGGCGGTGCCGGGTCGGGCCCGGGAGCGGCGGGGTCGTCCTGCGCGGCAGCCGGGCCGGGCGAGGCCCCGGAGACGGCAGCGGCGTCGGACGCAGCGGGACCGGCGGCCTCGGCGGGTTCCAACCGCCCGGTCCGCTCCGGTCTCTCCGACTCACCGGAGCGCAGCACACCCAGCATGGTGCGCAGCTCGTCGAGGGCCTGCCGCCCCATGTCACCCACCAGTGCGGCGTTCTTCGCCGCCTTGTCCGGGTCCTTGAGCGCCACCGCCTGCAGCGCCGCCGCGTGCACCACCATCAGGCTCACCCGGTGGGCGACCACGTCGTGCATCTCCCGGGCGATCCGGGTGCGCTCCTCGTTGCGTGCCCACTCGGCGCGCTCCTCCGCCCGGTCCGCCAGCAGCGAGAGCTCGCGCTCCAGGCCGTCGGCGCGCTCGCGCAGCGACTCCACGAGCCGCCGCCGCGCTCCGACGTACAGTCCGAGCAGCACGGGCGGTGCCGTCACCCCGATCGACATGAGGACCGAGACCAGCGGGACGAACCAGCCCTGGGGGTTGAAGTCGGGGTCCTGCCCGATGTTCTGGTCGAGCCGGAAGGCGGTCATCACCAGCATCCCGGCGGCGGCCATCCCGGCCAGCAGCCCGGTGATCCGGCGCGGTACGTCGGTGGCGGCGAGCGTGTAGAGGCCGACGACCCCGAGGAAGGTGCCCATCTCCGCCGGTATGACGGCGATGGCGACCAGCACGACCGCTATCGGCCAGCGGCGGCGCAGCACCAGCGTGGCCCCCGCGACGGCGCCCAGGAGCACCGCGAGAGCCCCCGGGATCCCCGTCTCCTCCGCGAAGCCCTGCCCTTGCAGGGCGCACTCCGCGGCGGAGGCCGCGGCCAGGGCGATGTCGAGCACCGCACTCCGTGGTTTCTCCCACCACCACGGCCCGCCCCGCGTACGGTTTTCCCCCGTCTCGGTCATACCGACCACCCTACGACCGCCCCCCGCCGCCTTGCCCCGCCGATCCCCGGAACACCCCATTCCGGTCATCTGTCCGCGCCCGGACGGTTTCGTGAACGGCTCCGCGGCGGCCCGGCGGCCCGCACCGGCAGTCCCGCGGAGGTCGGCGGATCACGACCGCCGCGGCTCCGCGGACCGCGAATCCGGCGGACGGACGGGCGTGAACCCACCGGACGGACGAGGCCGCGTCAGGTACGCTCTGAGCCACCTTCCCCCGTGGTGTAACGGGCAGCACCCTGGATTTTGGATCCAGTAGTCAAGGTTCAAATCCTTGCGGGGGAGCCCACGGCACACCCGATCCGGTCGCCACGGGACACCCGATCCGGACGTCACGGGACACCCGATCCGGACGTCACGGCGCGCATGGCCCGGCCCGGCCCTCTTCCGCCGCCCGAGGGCCCGGCCCTCCCGGCACACGGCGAACCCCCCGGTATCCTGCGGGATGCACCCACCCCCGAAGCCGAAGGGCACACCCGTGAGCGTCACTCGCCCGGCAGCCGTCGTCGTTCTCGCAGCGGGTGAGGGCACCCGCATGAAGTCGGCGACCCCCAAGGTCCTGCACGAGATCTGCGGCCGCTCCCTGGTCGGCCATGTGGTGAGCGCCGCGCGGGCGCTGGATCCGGAGCAGTTGGTCGTGGTCGTCGGACACGCGCGCGAGCAGGTCACCGCGCACCTGTCGCGGCTGGACGCCGAGGCCCGCACCGCCGTGCAGCACGAGCAGAACGGCACCGGGCACGCCGTCCGGATGGCGCTGGCCGAGCTGGGCGACGGGGGGCCCGCCGGAACGGTCCTGGTGACCTGCGGCGACACCCCGCTGCTGACCGGCGGGACACTGCAACAGCTGGCCGACACCCACGTCGCCGACGGCAACGCCGTCACCGTGCTGACCGCGGAGGTCCCGGACGCGACCGGCTACGGCCGCATCGTGCGCGAGAGCGGCGGCGGGGCGGTCACCGCGATCGTGGAGCACAAGGACGCGACCGAGGAGCAGCGCGCCGTCCGGGAGATCAACTCCGGGGTGTTCGCGTTCGACGGCCGGCTGCTGGCGCAGGCGCTGGCGCAGGTCAGCACGGACAACAGCCAGGGCGAGGAGTATCTGACGGACGTGCTCGGCATCCTGCGGGAGGCCGGTCACCGGGTGGGCGCCGCGGTGGCGGGCGACCACCGGGAGATCGCGGGCATCAACAACCGCGTGCAGCTCTCCGAGGCCCGCCGGATGCTCAACGGCCGGCTGCTGGAGGACGCCATGCTGGCCGGGGTCACGGTCGTGGACCCGGCCACCACGTGGATGGACGTGGACGTGACCTACGAACCGGACGCCACGGTCCACCCCGGCACCCAGCTGCTCGGCGGCACACACCTGGGCCCCGCCAGCGAGGTGGGGCCGAACACGCGCCTGACCGACACCCGGGTGGGGCCGGGGGCCACGGTCAGCAACACCGTCGCGCAGGGCGCGGAGATCGGGGAGCGGTGCGCGGTCGGCCCCTACACCTATCTGCGGCCCGGCACCCGGCTGGGCCCGAAGGTGAAGGCGGGCAGCTACGTCGAGATGAAGAACGCCGAGGTCGGCGAGGGCAGCAAGGTGCCGCACCTCTCCTACGTGGGCGACGCGGTGATCGGGGAGCACAGCAACATCGGCGCGGCGAGCGTCTTCGTGAACTACGACGGTGAGAGCAAGCACACCACGACGGTCGGCTCGCACTGCCGGATGGGTGCGGACAACATGTATGTGGCTCCTGTCACGATCGGGGACGGCGCCTACAGCGCCGCGGGCTCCGTGATCACCAAGGATGTGCCGCCCGGCTCGCTGGCCGTGGCGCGCGGCCAGCAGCGCAACATCGAGGGCTGGGTGGCCCGCAAACGGCCGGGCAGCGCCTCGGCGCAAGCGGCGCAGGAGGTGGCGCAGGAGCCCGCCGGTCCGCCCTCGCGAGCCCCCGAGACGGCCGGGAACGCCCGTTCCGCGAACGGCGCGAGCGGGCAGGTTCCCGCAGAAGAGGGTTAAGACCGGGTATCCGGTTGTATGACGGGGGGCGTACGGTTATGGAGGCCTGATGGGCCACGCGGCTGAAAACCGACGCCGCCCCCGCCAACCGACGCCGCCCCCCACCGAGCCGCCGTGCGGCGCACACACAGGGAGACAACAGCAGTGACCGGGATCAAGACGACCGGCGAGAAGAAGCTCATGCTCTTCTCCGGCCGCGCCCACCCCGAACTCGCCGAGGAAGTCGCCAAGCAGCTCGGTATCGGCGTGGTCCCGACCAAGGCTTTCGACTTCGCGAACGGCGAGATCTACGTTCGCTTCCAGGAGTCGGCGCGCGGCGCCGACTGCTTCCTGGTCCAGAGCCACACCACGCCGATCAACAAGTGGATCATGGAACAGCTCATCATGATCGACGCGTTGAAGCGGGCGTCGGCGCGGAGCATCACCGTGATCGTCCCGTTCTACGGGTACGCCCGGCAGGACAAGAAGCACCGCGGACGCGAGCCGATCTCGGCCCGGCTGATGGCGGACATGTTCCGCACCGCGGGCGCCGACCGCATCCTCACCGTCGACCTGCACACCGACCAGATCCAGGGCTTCTTCGACGGGCCGGTCGACCACCTGTTCGCGCTGCCGCTGCTGGCGGACTACGTGGCCGCCAGGACCGACCGCGACAAGCTCACGGTCGTCTCGCCCGACGCGGGCCGCGTCCGGGTCGCCGACCGCTGGGCCGACCGGCTCGGCGCCCCGCTGGCCATCGTCCACAAGCGGCGCGACCCGGACGTGGCGAACCAGGTGACCGTGCACGAGGTCGTCGGCGACGTGAAGGACCGGGTCTGCGTGCTGGTCGACGACATGATCGACACCGGCGGCACCATCTGCGCGGCCGCCGACGCGCTGTTCGCCAACGGCGCCGAGGACGTCATCGTCACGGCCACACACGGCGTGCTCTCCGGGCCGGCCGCCGACCGGCTCAAGAACTCCAAGGTCAGCGAGTTCGTCTTCACCAACACCCTGCCCACCCCGAGCGAGCTCGAACTCGACAAGATCACGGTGCTGTCGATGGCGCCGACGATCGCCCGCGCCGTCCGCGAGGTGTTCGAGGACGGCTCGGTGACCAGCCTCTTCGACGAGCAGGCGTAGCCGCCCGGCCCTCCCGGGCCCGCTCCGCTGATCGATTTCCGACCGGCCTCCCGCACCGCGTAGACTCCACGAGTCGCTCGGCGAGGGAGGCCGGTCCGCTTCATGGGGATCGGATACTCCGTTATCGACGCGCGCTCTTCGTAGCAGGTCCGTCGGGACCGAGTGGCACCGCAGACATCCGTACCACCGCTTACGAGGAGCGCAGCATGGCTGACGTCAACATCGACGCGACCGTCCGCAGCGAGTTCGGCAAGGGCGCCGCCCGTCGGCTCCGCCGCGAGGAGAGGGTCCCGGCCGTGATCTACGGCCACGGCGCCGAGCCCATCCACGTGGCCCTGCCCAGCTACGACATGATGATGGCGCTCAAGACCTCGAACGTCCTGATCAACCTGGACATCGAGGGCAAGAAGCAGCTCGTCATCCCCAAGGCCGTCCAGCGCGAGGCCATCCGCCAGTTCCTCGTCCACGTCGACCTGCTGGTCGTCAAGAAGGGCGAGAAGGTCCAGGTCGAGGTCCCGATCCACATCGAGGGCGAGCTGGCCCCGGGCCAGAACCTGATCGAGCACGTGTACAACACGCTGCCGGTCGAGGCAGAGGCCACCCACATCCCGGAATCGGTCACCGTCTCCGTCGAGGGCATGGACGTCGGCGACCAGATCCTGGCCAAGGACATCAAGCTGCCGGGCAACACCACGCTGGCCATCGAGGGCGACGAGACCGTCATCTCGATCCTCGCCGCCCAGGCCGAGGAGCCCGCCGCCGAGGGCGAGGAAGGCGCGGGCGAGGAAGGCGCGGCGAGCGCCGAGTAAGCTCCCGCTCCCCACGGCCCCGCGACGCCGCGGGGCCCCGCATCCAGCGGGTCGGTGCGGGTGGGACGCGGCTGCCGGGCCGCGTCCCACCCGCACCACCGGGCTCCCGGGCCCCACCGGTGCCCGGCGGACATCCCACGACCGGAGGACCACGTATGCCGGCCACCACCCCGTGGCTCATCGCCGGACTCGGCAACCCGGGCCCCGACTACTCGGGCAACCGCCACAACGTGGGCTTCATGGTCGCCGACCTCCTCGCCGGACGGACCGGCGGCAGATTCAAGTCGCACAAGGCAGGCCGCGCCCACGTACTCGAGGGCCGCATCGGCATCCCCGGCACCACCAGCACCCGCGTGGTGCTCGCCAAACCGATGTCGTACATGAACGTCTCCGGCGGACCCGTCAAGGCGCTGCTGGACTTCTACGGCATCGGGACCGACCGGCTGCTCGTCGTCCACGACGAGCTCGACATCGACTACGGAACCCTCCGCCTCAAGTTCGGCGGCGGCGACAACGGCCACAACGGCCTCAAGTCCCTCACCAAACTGCTGGGCCGCGACTACTACCGCGTCCGCTTCGGCGTCGGCCGCCCCCCGGGCCGGATGCAGGTCGCCGACTACGTCCTCAAAGACTTCTCCAGCACAGAGCGCAAAGAGCTCGACTACTTCGTCGACCGCGCCGCGGACGCCTGCGAGACCCTGATCACCGACGGCCTGGAACGCGCCCAGAGCACGTACAACACCTGACGCCGCGGGCCCGTGGTACTCCGCGGGCCGCCCTGTCGGCGCCCCGGCCTTGTCGCGCCCTCGTCCCCGGACGAGGCTGGCTCAGTCGCGGTTGACGGCCTGGATCTCCCTGACGGTGACGGCGACATCCCCGACGGACTCCCCCGCGGGCATCGGACGCCGCGGCCTCCCCTCCGGACCGGACCCCTCGGTCCAGAAGACACGCCATGTCAGAGCCGCCCTGAGGGTGTGCTGCGCTCCCTCGGCGGTGGCCCGCCGGTAGACGATGTTGCACCCGGCATCCTCGGTGTTCACCGAGTACCCCCCACCGGCGCCCTTGACCAGGTCATACGTACAGGACCCCGGATCCGCGTCCGGCGTGCCCGCGTCCAGCCGTAGCCGCACGGGCTCAGCGACCGTGGTCGCCGCCAGCTCCCGTCCCGCCTGATCGAGGGCGGCGGTCACCCAGACCCGGCCCAACGTCCTGGCGAAACGGGCATGGGTGGCGAGATTCACCACCTGCCGCCCGGCCTTCGGGGACAGCGTCAGCGGCGGAGCGGGCAATCTGGCCTTCTGATAGGCCAGCCCGGCGAGGATTTCGGCGTCGAGGACGGGGGCGCCGACGGGCGCCGGGTGACCGGGCCCGATGAAGACGAACCCGTCCCGGTCAAGACACTCCCCGGGGGTGCCGCTGGTGGTGTCGGTGTTGTACCGCATGACATACCACTCGCCCTTGTCCCCGATATGCATGTCCGGGTACCGCGCCCGCACGCCACCCCGCCCGTTCGCCCCTTCTCCGTGCCGGACATCCACCTTGGTGGCATACGCGGAGAACTCCTCCGGCGAGTACCGCGGTTCGTACCAGCAGGCCGGCGGCTCCCAATCCGCCCCCTGAACAGGGCGCATCGCAGCCCCACCGGAGGACGGCGCGCGATGGACGGAGAACTGCACGCGGGAGGCAATACCGTCGGACTTGCCTTCGCCTTGCGGCGGCGCCTTGTTCGCGGAATCCGCTCTTTGTCCGCCCCCGCCGGCCACAGCAGGCATCGGAGCTCCCAGTGCCACTGCGGAGAGCAGCGCGATGGCAACTTCCCGCCGTAACCTCAGCGAGCGCACTTCTCATCGCTTCCCTTCGCGCTGCTGGATATGACCACCCATGCCCCACCGCGCTTCTCCAAGATGTCTTTCACGCTCGTAAAATCACTCGGACTGGGCTCTGTTCTGATGACCTTCCCCGTGTCCACCATCTTGGCGAACGCGTCTCGTTGACTCTCGCAGAAAGTAACTGCCGCCTTCTTCTTGCCCAGCTCCACCTTGCGGTCATAGTAGCGAGTGATACCCGTGGAAACTTTCCCCGACTTTCGGTACTTCTTGAGGTTGTAACGGAAGGTCTCCCCCGCCACGTCCTGCACATATTTGTTCGCAACAGGAAGATCCGGATCGCCGGTCGCGTAGGAAAGCGATATGGCTTTGGTGGCGTATTCATGGTCCCGCAAGACCTCATCTTTCTCCGGATCACCTGTCATGCCCCCCTCGAAGACGACGTCGAAACCCTTCGGAAAGTCGAATTTCGGGGCGTCCGGATCCACTGACACACTAGCGCTCGCACTCGGCGAAGCCGAGGCGGACTTCCCGCCGTCCTTCGCCCCCTCGATATCCCCCTTCCCGGACCCGTCATCACCACCTCCGCAAGCGCTCAACAACACGAGACCGGACACCGCCACCGTCGCTATCGCCCCACGCATACATAAGCTCACCGAGTTCCTTCCCCTTTCTTGATATGGACCGGCCCCTCCGGCAATTTCTCGGCACCCTTGCACTTGTAGACCTTCTGCGCGAGAGTGCGGGCGGCGTACCCGCCAACTTCTTCGAGTCTGGTCATGCCTTCCGCGTCTCCCTCACGCGCCGCACTCGCACCCATATTCAGGAACAACGTGGCTTTGGGATCGCTGGACGTGGGACAAGGAATGTCGAGAGTGATTGTCCCACTGAGGTAGCTATATGCCCCATAGGAAGGGCCGAACTCCACAATAAACCTGTATTCCTTCTTCAACTCCTTAGGGTCGTCCGGGTATCCAGTGTAAATTACTCGGAACCCAGCACTTCCCCCCTCAGCACTCAGCTCGCAAACAGGAGTATTGGACCTATTTCGACTCCCAGGGAAATTGCGAATCACCTCCGACTCCATTTCCCCTTCAGAGCCTCGAAGAAGGGGTGCAATCTTCTCTCCTGAAAAAATTCCACCACACACTCTTTCAGGGACGGAAAGCGTCTCTTCATCTTCGGGCCCAAGCCACCAGAAAACTGCGGTCGCGACGGATAATAGCAACACTCCACACGACACGGAAATTCGCTTCATGTTCACCAAACACGCCTCTTCCAATGGAACCTTCCATTCATTTCTTTGGAAAGTTTTCAGCCACAGCATTGGCAACGTCAGTAGCCGCCCATTTCAGAGTGTCACCCTTTACTCCTGCGCGCGCACCTGCAGTTTTTGCGATCTCCTCCATAACGCTTGACTCTCTCTTTCTCTCATCTGCAAGAAAATCCCTGCGCCCTTCCGCCACTTGTCGGGCCACCTCCTCTGGGTCCTTCCTGTAGTGATCGAAAACTGCCTCTTGCACCACTCCCGCTACCTGGCCAGCGGCTTCGCTCCCGTAAGTGAGACGTCCGAGCCCCATATCCACGACCTGCCCGACCAACTCCTGCTTTTTATCCAGTGATTCGTTGTAGCGTTCGGCTGCTCCCACTTTGTCCTCAGCCGCTTCGATACCGTCAACTCGCCCTTCGGCTGCTTGAGCAGCGACCAGCGCACCCGGCTCCGCACCCTTTATCGCCGCGTCCTGAACGCTGTAGCCCTCCGGTGAATTACGCATTGAGTTCCGAAGGACTTCTGCCGAGACTGCGTGAGAAGCGTGCGTAATTGACGCATAACCGTCCGGGTCCTGGGAAGCCGTGCGGATGAAGCGAGCGAGCGCATCGCCTTCCAAATCTCCTACCTCCGCCACTTTCCCCTGCTCCGCTATAAAGCCATCGGGGACCTTCACCATCCCCCGCTGAACATCGCGCATGTAATCAGCAGCCATGTTTCCCATATGGGACTGGAGCGGCTCAAGATCTCCTCCGTGCTGCACCAAGGAGGCGTTGTCTTTGTCACCCAAATGGTCCACGGTTCGCCGGAACAAGGCCGCCTCCTCTTCACCGTGCTTCTCCGGCGGGCCCTCGTCCCCCGCGGGCCGGCCCGTCGTTGCCGCTTCGAGGGCGCCGCCGAGGGCGTCCTTGCCGAAGGTGCCATCGTCGTCGTCGCCGTCGTGGGGCCAGTGGCGGGGTTCCTGGGGGTCCTTGGCGGCCTTGTCGCCGAAGAAGTAGTCGAAGTTGTCCATTCTCTTCGGATGGCCGTCCTCGTCGCCGGTGTAGGCGTTGAAGAATTCGGTGGCCGCTCCCGGGGCGTGGCTCAGGCCGGTCATCAGGCCTGCCATGGGGTCGAATCCGGCGCCGCCGTTGGGGTCGAGGTTCAGGACGGCGTCGCTGCGGGCGTTGTGGGGGTTGGGCCAGCCTCTCGGGCCGAACTCGTTCTTGCGCTCGGTCTCGACCATGTCGTTGCCGACCGAGGTGAGGAAGTCGTTGCCGTATTTGCCGTGCCGGAGCATGTTGCCCAGGACCTGGTAGCCGAGGACCTTCTGCTGGGGCATGGAGTTCTTGCCCCATTCGTTGCTCTGCGGATCGTGGAGGAGGATCGGTTCCTTGCCGGCTTTCTTCAGTTCCGTCACCCATGTGCTGTCGAGGCGGGGACCGTCGCCGTCTTTGCGGGTGGCCAGGGCGAGGCCGGTGTCCATCGAGTTCTGGATGGTGCGGGAGAGCGCGCGGCGGGTGTCGCCGCCGTCCGTGGAGGCGTCGATGCCCAGCTGGCCGTGCAGCTGGAGGGCCTTCTTGGGGCCCAGTTCGCGGTAGAAGCCGGTGGCGAACTCCGCGTCCTTGGCGTTGTACTTGGTCAGGTCCCGCAGTCGTTGCAGGTCGGGGGTGCTCAGTTCCTTGCCGTGCGCGGCCAGCTCCAGCTCCTTCTCACCGAGCCGGGCGGCCTCTTTCGCCTGGGCGTCGTCCAGGGAGGTGTACGTGGCGTGGCCGGCGTCGTGCTTGTCCTTGCCGTGGCTCTTGCCGATGTATCGCGCGGTTGAGGTGTCGATCTCGCGTGCCTTGCCGATGAGGTAGTTGAGCCGCGACTCGATGGCGTCGCGGGCTTCGCGTTCCTTCGTGGTGCGCTTCTCGTCGGTGCCGCCGACGTAGTAGCCGCTGGCGGTGACGGCGTCGTCCGTTCCGTAGCGGAAGCGGCAACTGACCGTGCCGTCGCCGTTGTCCGCGATGTGCACATCCAGTTTGTGCGCCTTGTCCCGTTCGGCTTCCACGTCCTTCTGGATGTCGGCCAGTTCGCGGTGCGCGTCGTCCATCAGGTTCCAGATGCTCGCGGCTTCGCGCCGCAGGTCCTCGACTTCTTCCGCGATCTTCCGCACGAAGGGGCGTACCGCGTCCGCGTTCAGCCCCGCCCATCGGGCGTTCCGCGCCTTGGCGTTCATGTCGTCCTCGGCCTCGGTGGCGCGTGTCTTCAGTTCGCGCTGGATCTGCTTCCAGTCCGCGACCGCCGTTCCGAAGCTGGAGAAGTTCACCGCGACCAGGTCGCTGTAGGTGAGCTGAGACTCCTTCATCCCCCGCCCTCTCGTCTCGGCCCGGCCGGCTCAGTGCAGCAGTCGGGAGATCTGCGAGGGCGGCAGTTCCTGCCCGTCCTTGCCCAGGATCTGCGCGCCGATCTTCCGGTCCTCCTCGCCCTGGTACTCCTTGGAGAAGTCCAGGTGGTTGGAGATGTGGGCGCACCCTTGCAGCACTGTGTTCACCTGGGAGGTCCAGAACTTCGCCGTGCGGGCGAGTTCCGCCCCGAGCAGGAACGAGTGGGCCCGGAGCTGGGATGCGGCGCGTTCGGTCGCGCCGGCGCTCTTGCCGCCCGCACCGCCGGAGAGGTCGGCCGACGTACGGAGCTTGCGCCAGAGTGTGTAGGCGGCATGCCCCACGCGTCCGAGGTCATCTCCTTCGAGGAGCAGCCATCCGGATCCGTCCGTCCGGCTACCGCCTCCTGGGCCGGTGTCCGGTGAAGTGGCCTGGTCGAGCCGCATCGCTGTCGAGTCGGTGCCGTCCGCACCGCGCTTGAGGGCGCTCCACTCCTGCTCGAAGGACATCCCGTCCATGACTCCGTCCGGTTCCGGGGCAACAGCTACTACTGCGAGTGGTTTTACCGTTACGCAGCAGGGTGTGCGGCGAGGGTAGTGGAACCGCCACTCCATGGGGAGAGGAGTCGGGCACTCCGGGTGACGTCCGGCGGCGGCATGCACCCGGATCCGGGCCGCGGGTGCGCGGGCGCCCGGGATACGGGGAGGCCCGGACGAGGAGCGCGCCCCGGTGCGGAATATGACGTTCCGAAAGGCCCACAAGGGCGGACAAGCCGACCGGCGCCGGTTGACCGGCCACCGACACGTGGCCAAGGATCTCGGCCATGTCTTCCAGACCCGCCCGGGCACCTGCCCGGACCTCTGCCCGGACGTCCGCCCGGAGTTCCGCACGGACCAAGAGCAGGCGCGGCCGGATGCGGCGGCTCGGCGAGAGCGCCTTCGGCATGCTGCTGCTGGTGCGCGCCGGGTTGCTGGCGCTGGTCGCACTGATACTGGTGGTCGCCGGGGTGTGGACGTCGTGGGACACCGCGTCCACCGCCATGGCGGGGGACGAACGCGGCACCGTCACCGTCCGGTCGTGCGAGGACGACGAGTGCTCCGGGACGTTCCGGAACGAGAAGAAGTCGCGGCCCGAGCAGGTGACCGTCTCCGAGTTCGTCTCGGGAGGCAAGGGTCAGACGCTGGAGGTGGCCGTGCAGCCCGGTACGGACCATGTCATCCGGACCGGTCCCGCCGGAGTGCTGTACGCCTGGGTCCCGCTGGGCGGCGCGCTGCTGCTGGCCTCGCTGGTGATCGCCGGCGGCCTGCGGATGCGCAGGACCGCGCTGACCGCCGGAGCCTGCGGGGCGCTGATCATGGGCGGGGCCTGGGCGCTGCTCACCTTCTGAGGGAGCGGCACCCGGGCCCCGGCCAGTAGGGCCGGGCCAGTCGGCCCGGCCACCCGGGCTCCGGGCCCGGGGTCGTGCGCGGGCGGTCAGCCCGTGTTGCGCAGGCCCGCGGCGACGCCGTTGACGGTGAGCAGCAGTGCGCGGCTCAGGTTCTCGTCCGGCTCCTTGCCCTCGGCCGTGGCCTGCCGCTGGCGGTGCAGCAGGGCGACCTGGAGGTAGGAGATCGGGTCGAGGTAGGCGTCGCGGATCTTCAGCGTCTGCTGGAGGACCGGGTTGGCCTCCAGCAGCTCGCTCTCGCCTGTTATGCGCAGCACTTCCTCCACCGTGCGGGCGTGTTCGGCCTCGATGGTCGCGAACACGTGTCGCAGCTCCTGCGGGACGAGCGTCTCGATGTAGTGGCGGGCGATCCGCAGATCGGTCTTGGCCAGCGTCATCTCGACGTTGGCCAGGAAGTTGCGGAAGAAGTGCCAGTGCGTGTGGGCTTCCTCCAGCACGCTGTCGAGTCCGGCCTCGCGGGCGGCCTTCAGGCCGGTGCCGACGCCGAACCAGCCGGGCACGATCTGCCGCGACTGGGTCCAGCCGAACACCCACGGGATGGCGCGCAGTCCGTCCAGACCCGCGCCGGTGTCGGGGCGACGGGAGGGGCGGGAGCCCAGGTGGAGTTCGGCGAGCTGGTCGACGGGGGTGGAGGCGAAGAAGTACGCGGGCAGGTCCGGGTCCTCCACCAGGTCGCGGTAGGCCCGGTGCGCCGCGTCGGAGACGGTGTCCATCGCCGCGTCCCAGCGGGCGAGGGCCTCGTCGGACTGGCGGGGCGCGGTGTGCAGGGCCGAGGCCTGGAGGGTGGCGGAGACGGTCAGCTCCAGGTTCTCCCGTGCGAGGGAGGGCACCAGGTACTTGTCGGAGATGACCTCGCCCTGCTCGGTGACCTTGATCTCGCCCTCCAGGGTGCCCCAGGGCTGGGCGAGGATCGCGTCGTGGGTGGGGCCGCCGCCTCGGCCGACGGTGCCGCCGCGGCCGTGGAAGAGCCGCAGCCGTACGCCGTGCCGGTGCGCCACGTCGCGCAGCCGGCGCTGGGCGCGGTGGATCTCCCACTGGCTGGTGGTGATGCCGCCGAACTTGGAGGAGTCGCTGTAGCCCAGCATGACCTCCTGGAGGTCGCCGCGCAGCGAGACCAGCTTGCGGTAGGAGGGGTCCGAGAGCATCGCGTCGAGCAGTTCGTCGGCGATCTTCAGCTCGTCGGTGGTCTCCAGCAGCGGCACGATGCCGATCTCGGCCCAGCCGGCGTGCAGGTCGATCAGTCCGGCCTCGCGGGCGAGGACGGCGGCGGCGAACACGTCGTCGGCGCCCTGGCACATGGAGATGATGTACGACTCGACGACCTCGGGGCCGAAGGTCTCCAGCGCCTTGCGCACGGTCTCGAAGACGCCGAGGGTCTTGGCGCCGGCCGCGTCCAGCGGTGCGGGGCTGGGGGAGAGCGGGCGGCGCGAGCGCAGCTCCTTGGCCAGCAGCCGCTGCCGGTAGTCGCGCGGCATGTCCGCGTAGCGCCAGGACTCCTCGCCGAGCCGGTCGAAGAGCTGTCCGAGTGCGTGGTGGTGCGCCTCGGCGTGCTCGCGCACGTCCATCGTGGCCAGTTGGAGGCCGAAGGCGGCCATGGTGCGCATGGCGCGCTCCAGCCGGCCGTCGGCGACCAGGCCGCCGCGGTGCTCGCGCAGCGAGTCCTGGAGGAGGACGAGGTCGTCCAGCAGCTCTCCGGTACCCAGGTAGTCCCAGCCCTCGGTGTGCGGGAGCTTCTCGGCCAGCCGGGTGCGGGTGTTGAGCAGCTTCTGCCGGATGCAGGTGGCCTTGAGCCGGTAGGGCTCCTCCGCGTTGAGCCGCTTGTAGCGGGGGCTGATCTCCGGCAGCCGCGCGAGGTCTCCTTCGAGCGAGTCCAGCAGCGGCTGGGTGGCACCGCAGTTGCGGATGGAGTTGGAGAGGGCGCCGCGCAGCTCGTCCACGTGTGCGAGCGCGTCGCTGATGCCGTGCTCGTGCTGGAGCAGCAGCACGTCCCAGGTGACCTGCGGCGTCACGTTGGGGTTGCCGTCGCGGTCGCCGCCGATCCAGGTGCCGAAGGTCAGCGGGCGGGTGCCGGGCGGCAGCGGTGCGCCGGCGCGCTCCAGCTCGGCCGCCAGGTCCTCCAGCACATCGCCGACGGCGCCGCGGTGCAGCTCGTCCAGGTAGTAGATGGCGTTGCGCGCCTCGTCCGCGGGCTCGGGGCGGGCGACGCGCAGCTCGTCGGTCTGCCAGACCAGGTCGACGTTCTCGGCCAGCCGCAGATCGGTGCGGCGGCGCTCGGCCCCGCCCAGCTCCCCGTCCGACTCCTCCAGCAGCTCGGCGATCTTGCGCAGCTTGGTCAGCACCGAGCGGCGGGCCGCCTCGGTGGGGTGCGCGGTGAAGACGGGGCGCACGGAGAGGTGACGCGCGGTGTTCGCCAGGTGTGCGGGGTCGGCGTCCTTGAGCATGTCGGCGGTGCGGGCGAGCATCCCGCCGTCCCCGGCCCGGCGCTGGCGCAGCTCGCGGCCGCGGTGCACCTGCTCGGTGACGTTGGCGAGGTGGAAGTAGGTGGAGAAGGCGCGCACCAGCTTGGTGGCGGTCTCCAGGTCGGTCTCGCCCAGCAGCTCGGCGGCTTCCTCGCCGTTGCTCCGGGTGAGGGCGCGTACCCGCTCGACGAGGTCGAGGAGTTCCGCGCCCTCCTGGCGGACGAGGGTCTCGCCCAGCAGGTCGCCCAGCCTGCGGATATCGGCCCGCAGTGCGGAGGTGGACTCGGCTGCCTCGACGCTCTCGGTGCTGTCCAGGCTCACCGCGCCGGCCGGGCCGTCGGCGGTGTCGGCGCTGTGGCCGTCCGGGGTCTCCGCGCCGGAGGGCTCCCTCGCGGAGCCGTTCCCCGCCGTCCCGGGGTCACCCGATCCGGGCGCGTTCCGGGACGGCTCGGGGGTTCGCTGGTTGCTGTCGGCGCTGCTCACAGGTGCGGCTCCCTTGCAGGGTTGCTTCCCTTGCGGGGTTGCTTCGGGCAGGTGGCGGACCGCGCTGTCCGACGGGACCAGGATAGGTCGGCCGCCGAGCGGCACAGCACTGCCGTCCGAGGGATGGGCGCAGCGGCGCGTCGCGCCCCGGCGTGCACCCCCTTGTCCCGTGACTTACGGCTGCCATACTTACGACGCCGTAGGTTACGGAACCGTAGCCAAGCCGAGGTCCAATGAGGGACATCTATGACGACAAGCCCGGACGTGCTCGACAGTTCGCCACAGCCCGCCCCCGCCGACTCGCCGGAGGCCGCAGCGGCCTCCCCCGCCACCGGACCGCAGGCAGGCGGCGCCGCTTCCGCGCCGCTGTCCGCGACGCTGGGCGGCGAGAAGCGGCGCTCGGCCGAACAGATCGCACTGCTGCTGTTCATCACCGTTCCGTTCATCGGGCTGGTGGCCGCGGTGCCGCTGGCCTGGGGATGGGGGGTGAGCTGGCTGGATCTGGGGCTGCTGGTCGCGATGTACTTCATCGGCTGCCACGGCATCACCATCGGCTTCCACCGCTACTTCACGCACGGTTCGTTCAAGGCGAAGCGGCCGCTGCGGATCGCGCTCGCCGTGATGGGTTCGCTCGCCGTCGAGGGCCCGCTGGTGCGCTGGGTCGCCGACCACCGCAAGCACCACAAGTTCTCCGACGCCGAGGGTGACCCGCATTCGCCGTGGCGGTACGGGGAGACGATCCCCGCGCTGATGAAGGGCCTGTGGTGGGCGCACGTCGCATGGATGTTCGACGAAGAGCAGACGTCTCAGCAGAAGTACGCGCCCGACCTGGTCAAGGACCCCGCGCTGCGCGCCGTCTCCCGGCAGTTCGTGCTGTGGACGGCCGTCTCGCTGCTGATCCCGCCGGTGATCGGCGGACTGGCCACCTGGTCGTGGCAGGGCGCGGTGACCGCGTTCTTCTGGGGCTCGCTGGTGCGCGTCGCGCTGCTGCACCACGTCACGTGGTCGATCAACTCCATCTGCCACGCGGTGGGCAAGCGCCCCTTCAAGTCCCGGGACCGGTCCGGCAACGTGTGGTGGCTCGCCGTGCTCTCCTGCGGCGAGTCCTGGCACAATCTGCACCACGCCGATCCCACCTGCGCCCGGCACGGCGTCGAGCGCGGACAGATCGACTCCAGCGCCCGCATCATCGGCTGGTTCGAGAAGGCCGGCTGGGCGTACGACGTGCGCTGGCCGAAGCGCGACCGGCTGGACGCCAAGCGCGGCGACGACGGCCCGCGCCGCCGGAAGCCGGAGCAGAGCGCCCCGCAGGGCCCGGAGCAGGACCCGGCGCCGGAGGGCACCCCCGGCGCGGACTCCCGCCGTCCGGAGCAGCCGGCCAGGGCGGCATGATGCTGTGCTGACCCAGGGGCCACGTCAGGCCCATGGGGCCCCAGCCAGCCAGCCGACAGGGAAGGCCCCTCCCGTGCCGACCGACGAGACGACGCCGCCGTCCAGCGGCAGCCCCAAGAAGCGCGCCCGCCGCCGGATGACCGGCAAGGAGCGCCGCGAGCAGTTGCTGGACATCGGCCGCACCCTCTTCGCCGATCGCGGCTTCGAGGGCACGTCCGTCGAGGAGATCGCGCACAAGGCCGGGGTGTCCAAGCCGGTGGTCTACGAGCACTTCGGCGGCAAGGAGGGGCTGTACGCGGTCGTCGTCGACCGGGAGATGCGGCGCCTGCTGGACATGGTGACCGGGGCGCTCACCGGGGGCCATCCCCGCGAACTGCTCGAGCAGGCCGCGTTCGCACTGCTGGACTACATCGAGCAGTACACCGACGGCTTCCGCATCCTGGTGCGGGACTCGCCGCTCCCCCAGTCCACCGGCACCTTCGCCTCCCTGATCTCCGACATCGCCACCCAGGTCGAGGACATCCTCGGCCGCGAGTTCAAGAACCGCGGCTTCGACGCCAAGCTCTCCCCGCTCTACGCCCAGGCCCTCGTCGGCATGGTGGCCCTGACGGGGCAGTGGTGGCTCAACGTCCGCAAACCGAAGAAGGCCGAGGTGGCGGCGCACCTGGTCAATCTCGCCTGGCACGGCCTCGACGGCCTGGAGCAGAAGCCCCGCCTGATAGGCCACCGCCGGTCCTGACCTCCGGCAGGCGCGGGCGGCCGGTGCCGGGCCCGGCAGCGGCCGTGCCGAGGGGGCCGCACCGGGCGTGCACCGAGCCGCCCCGCGGGGAAGCCGCTCCGGCACGGAGAGCCGCTCGGAAATCCGTTCGGCCGCGGCGGAAAATGTGCAAAGCTCCCTCCGCGGTGTGCCCAGAGGGGCGCACACGGGAACGTGGAGGACGGCGATGTTCGGAATACCGCTGGATGACGACGGCACCGTGCTGGGCCCGCTCGAACCGTGGCAGACCGAGGAGTTCCTGGCCCACATCGAGCGCGGGCGGGAGTTCATCGGCCGGCACGTCGGGCTGGCGGACGCCAACCGGGACCTGGAGTCGGCTCGCGCCTTCCTCACGGCGTACGCGCAGAAGGCCGCCACCGACACCGGGCGGATCCTCGGCATCCGAACGGCCGGGGGCACGCTGGTCGGCGGGGTGCTCTTCCGCACGATGGACGTGGCGCAGGGCACCGCTGAGGCGGGCTGCTGGCTGGAGCCGGCCGCGGTGGGCCGCGGACTGGTGACCCGCGCCGTGCGGGTCCTGATCGACTGGGCGGTCGAGGAGCGCGGCATCCACCGCGTGGAGTGGCAGGTGCCCTCGGCGAACGAGCCCAGCATCGCGGTGGCCCGGCGCCTGGGCATGACGAAGGAGGGCGTGCTGCGGGAGATGTTCCGGTACCGCGGCGAGCGGACCGACATCGAGGTCTGGTCGGTCCTGGCCCCGGAGTGGCGGGCCGCCCGGGCCGCCGGGCGGCCGGCCGGGTCCGACCACCGCGGCACCGGCCCGGAACCGGTGGTCACGGCCCCCGTCGGCGCTTGACGGAGCCGCGTCCCCGTCAGCGCTTGACGGCGACCACGAAGACGCGGCGGAAGGGGAACGCCGTGGTCCCGTCGGCGGCGCGCGGATACGCCTGGCGGAGCGCCGCCGCGTACTCGGCGAGGAAGTCGTCCCGTGCGGCGGGGTCGTCGGCCAGCGCGGCCAGCACGGGGCGGAGGGCGGTGCCCTTGGTCCATTCGAGCACCGGGTCGGTGCCGGTCAGCCGGTGCAGGTAGGTGGTCTCCCAGGCGTCGACGGCGCAGCCGCGGGGGCCGAGCGGGGCGAGGAGGTCCGCGTACCGGGCCGGGGTGAGCACCGAGCCGGAGCGGGTCCGTGCACCGATCCGGTCGCGCCAGCGTGCGGAGTCGCGCAGCGCGCTCAGCAGGGTGTGGCTGGGCGCGTCGAAGTTGCCGGGCACCTGGAAGGCCAGGGTGCCGCCGGGGGGCAGGGCCGCGAGCCAGTCGGGGAACGCGTGCCGGTGTCCCGGCACCCACTGGAGCGCCGCGTTAGAGAAGAGCAGCCCGAAGTGTTCGGCGGGGTCGGGGCGCCAGTGGGCGAGGTCGGCGGAGGCGAAGTCGAGGTGGCCGGGGCGGGTGTGCCGGTCGGCCTCCCGTAGCATCTCGGGGGCGTTGTCGTACCCGGTGATGTGCGCCTCGGGCCAGCGTTCGGCCAGCGGGAGGCTGGGGCCGCCGGGGCCGCAGCCGAGATCGGCGATTCTGACGTGTGGCTGCCCCGGCAACCGCTCGGGTACCTGTGCCAGGAGATCGCGGACGGGGCGCAGCCGCGGCCCGGCGTGCCGGAGATACTGCTCGGGGTCCCACATGGCAGCAGGGTGCCCCGGCTATCTCTTGACGTCAAGAGACTTCACGTCGACACAACCTCTACACTGATCCCATGGAGGACGAGGTCGACCGTTTGGTGGCAGCTTGGCGCCGGGAGCGCCCTGACCTCGACGTTGAGCCGCTCGAGGTGCTCAGCCGGGTCAGCAGACTGGCCCGGCACCTGGATCGCGCCCGGCGCATCGCCTTCTCCGAGCACGGCCTGGAGCCGTGGGAGTTCGACGTGCTGACCGCGCTGCGCCGTGCGGGCACCCCCTACCAGCTCTCCCCCGGTCAACTGCTCACCCAGACCCTGGTCACTTCGGGCACGATGACCAACCGCATCGACCGCCTCGCCAAGAAGGGGCTCGTCGAACGGCTGCCCGACCCCAGTGACCGGCGCGGCGTCCTGGTCCGGCTCACCGCCGAAGGGCAGGAGCGGGCCGACAGCGCCCTGGCCGGACTGCTCGACCAGGAGCGCGCCATCCTCGTCGAGCTCTCCCCCCTGCAGCGCGGCGAACTCGCGGCGCTGCTGCGGCAGCTGACGGCCCCGTTCGACAACATCCCCGGCTGAGCGCACTCCCCCGAGCGCCCTACCCCGGCGGGTACCCGGCCCGTACGATCACGCGCATGGCCATGGGCGCGCGGTTCGAGGGACGTACGGTCGTCATCTCCGGAGGCGGCCGCGGCATCGGTGCCGCGACGGCACACCGGCTGTCCGACGAGGGAGCGGCGGTGGTCCTCCTCGACAAGGAGGAGGCCGGGGCGCACCGCACCGCACGGGAGATCACAGCCTCCGGCGGGCGGGCCGCGTTCGTCCTCGGAGACGTCACGGACGAACCGGCCTGGCAGCGCGCCGTGGAGACGGCGCACGCGGGCTTCGGCCCGGTGGACGGGCTCGTGTGCAACGCGTCGCTGCTGCACGAGGGCGCCGCCGACCGGATCTCCGTCCCGGTGTGGGAGGCCCAGCTCGGGGTGAACCTGACCGGAGCCTTCCTCGGGGTGCGCGCCTGCCTCCCGGACCTGCGCGGCCAGGCCGGCGCGGTGGTGCTGACCTCCTCCGTGCAGGCCCTCGCCGGACTGCCCGGACGCCCCGCGTACGCCGCTGCCAAGGCGGGGCTGACCGGACTCGGCCGCCAGCTCGCCGCGGAGTTCGGCCCCCGGGTACGGGTCAACTCCGTGCTGCCCGGCCCGGTCATGACGCCCGCCTGGGACGGGGTCGAGGAGCAGGACCGGCGGCAGGCCGCCGGGGAGACGGTGCTCGGCCGGCACGGACGCCCCGACGAGGTGGCCGCCGCCATCGCCTTCCTGCTCTCGGCGGACGCGTCCTTCGTGACCGGCGCCGAACTGGTGGTGGACGGCGGCTGGAGCGCCGCCAGGAACGCGGAATGAGCGGCGCGGCGGCCGCCGCGCCACCGCTCGGCGACCCCGGCACCGGGGCCGGAGCACGCGCCCCCGTAGTCGCCCTTGCGCGCCGTCCGCGGCCCCTCAGTCGGCGACGCCCGCGAAGGCGACGGCCCGCTCGACGCGGGCCCGCACCAGATACTCGCCCGGGACGGCGTTGCGCCTGCCGTACTCGTCCGCGCGGTCGGCGCCCATGTAGCGGCTGCCGAGCCGGGTGGCCCAGGAGCGCATCAGTTCGAGGTCGTCGAGGAACTCGGCCGCCACACACTCCAGCATCACGAAGCTGTACGGCGGCTCCTGGTCGTCCACGCAGAGCGAGAAGCGGGGGTCCCGGCGCAGGGAGCGGTACTTGAGCGAGGCGCTGTCCACCGTGAACAGCAGCCGGCCCGCGTCGTCCAGCAGAAACCACACCGGGGTGACATGCGGGCGGCCGTCCTTGCGGGTGGTCGCCAGCTTGCCGGTGCGGGTGCCGGTCAGGACGAAGTCCCGCCACTGGGCCTCGGTCATCCGCTGCATTCTTCCGTCCTCCACAGCCGTCCGTCGGTCTCGGGTGAGCGGACGTCAGCCTAGGACGGGGCACCGACAGCGGCCCGCCGCTCGCACATCCGGCGGGGCGAGGCGGCGCATGGCCGGGTCAGCGCGCCCCCGCCGGCTCCAGTTCGGCCGGGCCCACCCCGGCGCGCCGGGCCAGGGCCACCGCCTGCAGCGTGGAGTGGACGCCCAGCTTGCCCAGGACATTCTGCATATGGGTGCGGACCGTGTGCGGCGAGAGATACAGCCGCTCGGCGACGGCCTTCCGGCCCAGGCCGGCCACCATGCACCGCAGCACCTCCCGCTCGCGCGGGGTCAACGACTCCACGAGGCGTTCGCTCTCGGTGCGGTGCTTGCGGCTGGCCGTCAACTCCCGGAGGACACCGGTGAGGAGGGCCGGCGGCAGGTGGGTCTCGTCCTTGAGGACGCCCCGGATCACCTGCAGGAGCCGGGAGAGAGAGCAGTCCTTGGCCACCCAGCCGCCCGCGCCCGCCTGGAGCGCCGCGGCGGCGTGCCGGGGGTCGTCGCGCTCGGCCAGGACGACGGTGCGCACCGCCGGGTAGTCGGTCCGGACGCGCGCCACCAGGGGTAACCCGCCCACGGTGGCCGCCGGGGACGGCGGGTCCGCGGCGCCACCGGAACCGCCGGGGGCGCCACCCGGGGCCGGCGGAGCTTCGTCCTGGGCACCGAGCGGGGTGCCGGAGGCGGGCTTCTCGCCGTTGGTCCGCGCCGTACCCGGCCCGAGCGGACCGGCCTGGGCCGGGATCGGGACCGGAGCGGGCAGCGCGCCGTTCCCGGGCTGCGCCGATCCGTTCAGCGGTGCGCCGAGATCGGCGTCCACGAGCAGGATGTCGAACCGGCGGCCCTCGGCGGCGCCGCGCTCCAGATGGCGCAGCGCGGCCGGTCCGCTGCCCGCCGCGCCGACTTCGACGTCCTGTTCGGCCGCGAGCGCGGCGGCCAAGGACTCGGCGAAAATGCGGTGGTCGTCGACCACCAGCACGCGAATACGTTGCATGGAACCCCCTGGCAGTGCGGGCACGGCGCCCATGCGCGGGAAAACGCGCCATCGACACGGCCGCCGCCGTGTTCGCTGTCTACCCCGCCCCCGGACGTCGTACCCGGCTGACTCGCCCCCTGATCAGCACCGGCCCCCACCGGTGCTGTGCACAACGTTCAGAGTACGGGCGAGCTGTGACAACGGAAGGCAATTGACAAAAGTCGTTGTACTCGCGTCCCCCTGGGGGCGCGCCAGGGCGCGTGGGGAGCGCATCCGTGCGGCCGTGCCGCACACACGGATCCGGCCCGCAGGTCCGCCGGGCGCGGCGGCTTCCGGCCGGGGAGGACGGCCGTCTCACAGCCGGCGCGCGCCCGCGCTCGGCACCGCCTCGAACAAGTGCGGCACCGCATGGCCGGCCGCCTCGAACGCGGCGGTCACGGCCTCCTCGACGGCGCCGGCTCGGGAGTCCTCGACCAGGACGATCGCCGAGCCGCCGAAGCCGCCGCCGGTCATCCGGGCGCCGAGCGCCCCGGCCGCGAGCGCGCTGTCCACCACCAGGTCCAGTTCCTCGCAGGAGACCCGGAAGTCGTCCCGCAGGGAGGCGTGTCCGGCGGTCAGCACCGGGCCCGCCGCACGCGGGTCGCCCTGCTCCAGCAGCGCGACCACCTCCTCGACCCGCCGGTTCTCGGTGACGACGTGCCGGACGCAGGAGCGCACCCCGGGGTCGGGCAGCCGGGCGAGCGCGGCGCCGAGCTCCCCGTGCGGGATGTCGCGCAGTGCCCGTACGCCGAGGGCCGCCGCGCCCGCCTCGCAGGCCCGGCGGCGTTCCGCGTAGGCGCCGTCGGCCAGGGTGTGCTTGACCCGGGTGTCGACGACGAGCAGCCGCAGCCCCTCGGCGGCGAGGCCGAAGGGTATCTGCCGCCAGTGCTGTCCGCGGGTGTCCAGGTGCAGCACATGGCCCTCGGTGCAGCAGGCGGAGGCCGTCTGGTCCATGATCCCGCAGGGCATGCCCACGAAGTCGTTCTCGGCTCGCTGGCACAGCCGCGCCAGTTGCGGCCGGGACAGCTCCAGCCCGTACAGCTCGCTCAGCGCGAGCCCGGTGACCACCTCCAGGGCCGCCGACGAGGAGAGCCCGGCGCCGGTCGGCACGGTGCTGGTCAGGTGCACGTCGGCGCCGCCGGCCGGCAGCCCCGCCTCCCGCAGTGCCCAGGCCACGCCGGCCGGGTAGGCGGCCCAGCCGCCGTCGGCGCCGGGCTTCAACTCGTCCAGCCGGAGCCGGTGGGCGGCGCCGGGCACATCGGCCGAGTGCAGCCGCAGTACGCCGTCGTCGCGCCGGGCGGCGGCCGCGTGCACGGTGTGCGGGAGGGCGAGCGGCAGCACGAAGCCGTCGTTGTAGTCCGTGTGTTCGCCGATGAGATTGACCCGGCCCGGCGCCGCCCAGGCGCCCTCGGGTGCGGTGCCGTAGATCTCCCGGAACCCGTCCCGCACGTCCCGGGTGTGCTGCCCGGTGTCACCGCTCACGCCGTGGCCTCCGGGGCGCGCTCCCGCTCGGTGTGCCGTGCGAACCGCCAGGCGTCGGACACGATCTCCGCCAGTCCGGCGCGCCGGGGCTGCCAGCCCAGTTCCCGGTGGGCCCGCTCGGCGGAGGCGACCAGCACGGCGGGGTCGCCGCCGCGACGCGGCGCGACCTGCTCGGTCACCTCGTGCCCGGTGACCTTGCGGACGGTCTGGACGACCTCGCGGACGGAGAAGCCGCTGCCGTTGCCGAGGTTGCAGACCAGGTGCTCGCCCGGGGCGGCCCGGTCGAGGGCCAGCAGATGCGCGTCGGCGAGGTCGGCGACGTGGATGTAGTCGCGCACGCAGGTGCCGTCGGGGGTGGGGTAGTCGTCGCCGTACACCGAGATCGCCGGGCGGCGCCCCTGCGCGACCTGGAGCACCAGCGGGATCAGATGCGACTCGGGGTCGTGGCGTTCGCCGTAGGCGGTGCCGTCGGCGGCGAAGTAGGCGCCGGCGACGTTGAAGTAGCGCAGCGAGACCGCGGCCAGTCCGTGTGCCCGGCACTCGCCGGCGATCATGTGGTCGACGGCCAGCTTGGAGGCGCCGTAGGGGCTGGTGGGTGCCGCGGGGTCGGTCTCGGTGATCGGGGTGCGCTGGGGTTCGCCGTAGACGGCGGCGGTGGAGGAGAAGACGAGGGTGCGCACGCCCGCCGTGCGCATGGCGGCCAGCAGTTCGACGGTGCCGCCGACGTTGTTGCGCCAGTACTTCTCGGGCTGCTCGACCGACTCGCCCACCCGGGAGTGCGCGGCGAAGTGCAGGACGCCGTCGTAGGAGGGGTCCAGCACCCGGGCCGCGTCGCCCAGGCCGCCCCGGGCGAACTCGGCGCCGCCGGGGACGGCCCGCGCGAAGCCGGTGTCGAGGTCGTCCAGGACGGTGACGGTGTGCCCCGCCTCCAGCAGGTGGGCCGCCACGACGCTGCCCACATATCCGGCCCCGCCGGTCACCAGGTATTTAGCCATTGCGCCTGTCCTTTGCTCGGGTCGCTTCCGTGCGCACGCGGGCGCCGGGTGCGCCGGGTGCACCGCACACGAAACCACCTGTTGCTGTGCGCTTCACGACGCCACCTCGCGGAGCCGTTCGGCCGCTGCCTCCGGCGGCACGTCGTTGATGAACACGTCCATCCCGGACTCGGAGCCGGCGAGGAACTTGAGCTTCCCCGGGGCCCGGCGGATGGTGAACAGCTCCAGGTGGAGGGCGAACTCCTCGCGACCCGCGAGGCCCGCGTCCGGGTCGGTGCCGAACGGCGCCTGGTGCCAGGCGGCGATGTAGGGGGTGCGGGCCGCGGTTTCGCCGAAGAGGCGGTCGAAACGGCGCAGCAGTTCCAGGTAGATCCCGGGGAACTCGGCGCGGGCCGGCTCGCTCAGTCCGAGCAGGTCGGGCACCCGGGAGGTGGGGTGCAGGTGCACCTCGTAGGGCCAGCGGGCGGCGTGCGGGACGAAGGCGATCCAGTGCTCGCCCTCCAGGACGATCCGCTCCCCGGCGGCGCGTTCGGCGGCGACCAGCCTCTCGAAGAGGTTGCCGCCGGGGACCGCGGCGTGTTCGGCCAGGGAGCGCAGCATCCGGGCGGTCCGCGGGGTGGTGAACGGGTAGCCGTAGATCTGGCCGTGCGGGTGGGAGAGGGTCACCCCGATCTCCTCTCCGCGGTTCTCGAAGCAGTACACCTGCTCGACGCCGGGCACGTGGGACAGCTCGGCGGTGCGGTCGGTCCACACGTCCAGGACGAGGCGGGCCTGCTCCTCGTCCAGGTCGGCGAAGGAGGCGTGGTGGTCGGAGGTGAAGCTGACGACCTCGCAGCGGCCGGCGCCGGGCATCCGCCGGAAGATCCCGGCGGGGCCGTCGGTCCGCTGCGGGCCGGGCGCCCCGTGGAAGGAGGGGAAGCGGTTCTCGAAGACGGCGACGTCGTAGTCGGACTCCGGGATCTCGCTCATCCGCCCGTCGCGGGAGGGGCACAGCGGGCACTCGTCGGCCGGGGGGTGGTAGGTGCGGGCGTTGCGGTGCGCGGTGACGCCCACCCATTCGTCCAGCAGCGGATCGTGCCGGGCCTGCGCGTGCGCTTCCATGGCGGGCATCGGGCGCCGGTCGGCGGCGGTGCGGACGGCGTCGTCGTGGAGGTCGTAGTAAACGATCTCGCGGCCGTCGGCCAGACGGCCTGAGGTCTTCTTCACCGGGTGGCTCCTCGTTCCTGGACCTCAAACATAATCACACACAAGGAACCACGAGCCAACAGAGTCTTCAACAGCGGCCGATACCGGTTCCCCGCCCCTCAATGGCCGGGAACAGGGCGGACGAAACAGGACAAAGCATCAACGTCAACCGTCGACATTCATCACAATCAAACAAACTCCCGCAACAAGACCTTTCAAAAACTGAAACCTCGGCGGTACGTTCACGTGCGTTCCGATCGCGCAATGAAGCGAGTGACCCATGTTGCACTTGGCCGAAGGGCTACGGCTCCCCACCAACGGACTCGACTACACACTCCTCGGCATCTACTTCGCCGTCGTGCTCGGGATCGGCTTCGCCGCCCGGCGCAGTGTGAAGACCAGTCTCGACTTCTTCCTCTCCGGCCGGTCGCTCCCCGCGTGGATCACCGGCCTCGCCTTCGTGGCGGCCAACCTCGGCGCCACCGAGATCCTCGGCATGGCCGCCAACGGCGCCCAGTACGGCGTCTACACCGTGCACTGGTACTGGATCGGCGCCATCCCGGCCATGGTCTTCCTCGGCCTGGTGATGATGCCGTTCTACTACGGCTCCAAGGTCCGCTCGGTGCCCGAGTTCCTGCTGCACCGGTTCGGCCCCTCCTCGCACCTGCTCAGCTCGATCATCTTCGCCGTCTCCTCGGTGCTGATCGCGGGCGTGAACCTCTACGCGCTCGCCCTCGTGCTCAAGGCGCTGCTGGGCTGGGAGCTGTGGATCTCCATCGTGGTGGCGGGCTTCTTCGTGCTCGCCTACATCACGCTCGGCGGCCTCTCCTCGGCGATCTACACCGAGGTGCTGCAGTTCTTCGTCATCCTCGCCGCGCTGATCCCGCTCACCGTCGTGGGTCTCAAGCGGGTCGGCGGCTGGGGCGGCATCAGCGACACCCTCTCCGGCGAGAAGGGCGGCGCCTTCATGACCGCCTGGGACGGCACCGGGATCGGCTCCGCCAACCCGCTGGGCGCCAACTGGCTGACCATCGTGCTGGGCCTGGGCTTCGTGATGAGCTTCGGCTACTGGACGACCAACTTCGCCGAGGTGCAGCGCGCACTGTCCGCCAAGAACCTCTCGGCCGCCAAGCGCACCCCGCTGATCGCCGCCTTCCCCAAGATCTTCATCCCGGCGGTCGTGGTCATACCCGGCCTGATCGCGCTCGTGATGGAGCCGACCCTGGGCAAGCACGAGGACGGGCTGCAGTACAACGACGCCATCCCGGTGCTGATGCGCGACCTGCTGCCCAACGGTGTGCTGGGCATCGCGGTCACCGGTCTGCTGGCGGCGTTCATGGCCGGCATGGCGGCCAACATCTCCTCCTTCAACACCGTCTTCACCAACGACATCTGGGCCGCGTACCTGAAGAAGGACCAGCCGGACGAGTACTACGTCAGGACCGCCCGCCGGGTCACCGTCGTCGGCGTGCTGATCGGCATGGGGACCGCGTTCATCGCCTCCTCGTTCAGCAACATCATGAACTACCTGCAGACGCTGTTCTCCTTCTTCAACGTGCCGCTGTTCGTCGTGTTCATCATCGGCATGTTCTGGAAGAAGACCACGCCGGCCGCCGGATTCTGGGGCCTGCTGAGCGGCACCGCCGGCGCGATGGTGAACTACTTCTGGTTCTACAAGCACGGCGTCATCGACATCCCCAGCGACCAGGGCGCGAACTTCGTCTCCTCGATCGTCGCCTTCGTGCTGGGCGCCGCGGTGATGGTGGTCGTCACGCTGTTCACCCGGTCCAAGCCCGTCGAGGAGCTCGCGGGGCTGGTGTACGGCACCCGGTCGCCCGGCGCGGAGGAGCCGCCCGGCGAGGGCGACGACGCCTGGTACCGCCGGCCCGCGCTGCTGGGCTGGGGCGCGGTGATCCTCGCGGCCCTCTGCTACATCCCCTTCTCCTTCTGAGCCCCGACGCGAAGGACACTGAAGCGCAATGAACGACAACAGCACCGAAAAGCCCGCCGCCCGGCAGGTGGCCACCGACGTCGAGGAGCTGGAGCGGCGCTCCAGCACCGCGGCCCGCCTCTTCGACGTACGGCGCATCATCGGCGGCCTGTTCGTGGTCTACGGCGTGCTCGTCACCCTCGCGGGGGTCTTCGCCTCGGACGAGGACCTGAAGAAGGCCCAGGACATCAACATCAACCTGTGGACCGGACTCGCCATGCTGATCCTGGGCCTGGGCTTCCTGCTGTGGCTCCGCCTCAGCCCCACGATCCCGCCACCGGCACCGGAGGACGAGGAGTAGGCGGCGCCCGGTCCCGTCAGCGGCACACCGGAGCCGCTGACGGGGCCGGAGCCGTCGGCCGACGGAGCGCGGACGGAACCTGGACCCGGCGTGCGCGGCGCGTGCGCCGGGTCAGCCGCCCGTACCGCCGACCCGCTCCAGCAGTCCGGTGCGGGCGGCGAGCGCGGCCGCCTCCAGACGCGAACCGACCCCCAGCTTCATCAGCACCCGCTGCACATGAGTGCGGGCCGTGCTGGGGGCGATCCGCATGCCGGCCGCGATCAGCCGGGTGTCCTCGCCCTCGGCGACCCGCACCAGCACCTCCACCTCCCGCGGGGTGAGCATCTGCAGCAGCCGGGCCCCCTCGTCGTCGGGCTCGGCGGCCGGGTTGAGCAGCTCGGCGAACGACTGGCTCAGCAACTGCGGCGCCACGGCCGCCTCACCGGCCCGCGCCTTGACCATGGCCCGCTCGACGCCCTCGATCCGCTCGTCGTGCCGCACATAGCCGGACGCCCCCGCCGCGAAGGCGGAGGCGATCCCGCGCGGGCTCGGCACCGGGCCGAGCACCACCACCGCGATCTGCGGCTTCTCTCTCTTGATCCGCACCACCGGATCGAAGACGCCCGGCTCGGCGGGCGTCGCCGTTCCCAGCAGGCACACCTCCGGCGCCCTGCTGATGACCAGTTCGGCCGCGCCGCCGCTGGGCGCGGCCGCCGCGAGCACGCGGTGCCCGCGCAGCTTCAGTGCCGAGGCAAGGGCCTCGGCGAGCAGGCGGTGGTCATCGACCACCATGAGCCGCACGCTCATCAAGCTCGCTCCCCCCACACACGCTACGGATGGCCCCGCACCCCCCAGCGCAGCCCGTCTCCTGTTCCCCGGGAAGCTACACGCTCACTCGGCGTTCCGCGCCCCTTACGGGCTGAAATCCCCAAGGGAGGGCTTGAACACGGCCCCCGGAACGGCCGACGGCCCGCCACGTGTGCCGTGGCGGGCCGTCGGGGGCCGGTCAGGACGGGGACGGTTCCCCGGCCCCGCACCGCGGCTGCGCCGCCGCGCGGGGGTCCGGCGGACTCACTGCGGACCGAAACCGGCCGCCAGCTTGTCGAAGGGGTCGTCGTAGTTGCTGTCGGGCTTGGAGACGGTCGAGGAGCTCAGGAAGAGCTTGCCGTTCTGGAAGCGCAGCGGCTCCCGCAGGCTGCTCGCACTGATGTTGAACGCCTGCTCGCCCTCGCCCTGCTCGACCCGCGGCATCTTCAGCAGCAGCGTCTGCTTCCCCTTGCCGGGCTCGATGCTGACGACCTCGCCGCCCGCGTCGTAGTCCGGCAGCTTGTAGGCGAGGAGGTTGGGGCCGTCCATCCGGATCGGCACGAAGCTGCGCTTCTCCCCGGCCTCGGCCTTCCACTTGGTGTGCCCGCTGTCGAAGTCGAACGCCATGATCTCGTTGGTCCGGCCGTACTCGGCCTTGCCGCTGTGCTCCTCCGTCGCGAGGTAGACGGTGTCCTTGCCCACCGCGATGTTGTAGCAGCTGTCGACCTCGACGCCGCAGGGCCGGACGTAGTTGTCGTCGATCGAGATCCGGGCCTTGAGCTTCTTGTCCTCACCGACCGTCATGACGTCGCTGGTGAGTTCGCTCCCGGCGCCGACCACCAGGACGAGCGGATCGGTGGAGGCGATCCGTACGTTCTTCGCGCCCTTGGGCACGTCGAACTTCCAGGTGGCCTTCCCCTTGTTCTTCGGGTCGAGCCGCTGCACGCTGATCTGCGGCTTGGAGAAGCTGCCGCACTCGGTGACCGCGTACAGCTCCTTGCCGCCCGAGTACCCCTCGTCGCGGCAGTTGCTCGACTTGCTCTTCCACAGCTGCTTGCCCGAGGGGATGTCGTAGGCGGCGGAGCCGCCGATCCACGCGGTGGCCACGGTGTCGCCGCTGATGGCCACGTTGTCGTTGGACGACTCGTCCTTGGCGCCGGACATCTTCTCGTCCATGACGATCTTCCCGGTGTCCAGGTCGACCGCGACCATCCGGTTGCAGGAGGCGTTGCTGGAGATCGTCTCGCGCACGACCATGGCCACCTCGTGGCGCTTCGTCATGCCGTTCGAGGCGCTGCACACCTCGCCCTTCAGCGACACCGGCGACTTCTGCTCGTCCGTCTTGAGGTCCACGATCAGGAGTTCCTTGACGGAGACCTTGGCGAACACCTTGTCCGTGGCCCAGACTCCGGGAACCTTGGTGTAGTCCTTGACCTTGGGGTCCTGGATGTTGAACAGCTCGCCGCCCTTGGTGCTCTTGGGCTTGGTCTCCAGACCGTCGCCCTTGGACTTCTGCGAACTGCCCTTGGACTCGTCCTTCTTCCCGCCCTCGTCGTCACCGCGAGTGAACAGGAACACGCCCGCACCGGCGATCAGCACCACCGCGACGGCAGCCGCGATCAGGGCGATGAGCTTGGTGTTCTTCTTGCCGCCCCCGGGCCCGCCGGGCCCGCCGGGACCGCCGGGACCGCCGGGGCCTCCTGGCCCCTGGTACCCGGGCGGCGGCTGCTGGCCGTAGGGGCCGGGCTGGCCGTAGGGCGCCGCCGGCTGGCCGTAGGCCATGGTGGGCGCGCCGTGCTGGCCGTCGGCCGGCGGACCGGCGGGCCCGGGCGGGCCGGGCGGCGGGCCGGGCGGCGCCGGCGGCGGTCCCGGCGGACCGGGCGGGCCCGGCTGCTGCGGATAGCCGTAGCCGCCCGGCGGTGGCGACTGCGGGGGCTGCGGCGGCTGCTGAGGCGGCTGTCCGGGCTGCTGCGGATAGCCGTAGGCCGGCTGCCCCTGCGGATCACGCGGGGGCTCCTGCGGTGCGCCGAAGCCCCCGGACGGCGGCTGGCTCGGTGGCGGAGGCGGCTGCGACATGACATTCCCTTGGTACGGGCAGACCGCGCGCCCGGCGCCTCAAACCCCCGTAGGGCCGAGCGAATCGGACATCATGGCCCACCATCGGCAGACTGCTGAGCGGACATTCTTTCTACCACCGGACTCCCGGGACCCGGATCCCGGTTCCGTCACCGTCCGGTACCGAACCCCATGGCCAGTGGCGCCTCCTCCTTGGCGTCGGTGTCGTTCTTCCCGTACAGCAGGCTCCGTTGCAGGAAGAGCCGGCCGCCCACGTAGAGCGCGGGGGCGCTCCGGCTCATCGTCGGCACCCGGAAGCCGCTCTGCTGCTCGGCGGTTTCGTCCGGCAGCCGCAGCAGCCCGTGCTGCTCACCGTCCCCCGGGGACACGCTGACGACCTGGCCGCCCTTGTCGTAGGTGGGGGTCACGTATGCGATCGCCTTGTCGCCCCGGGTCCCGATGGGAAACACCGTGCGGCCCTCGCCCGCGCTGGACTTCCACTTCGGCTCGCCGCTGTGGAAGCCGAAACCCATGACCTCGTTGGTGCGGGACAGGGAGTCGTCGCTCTTGCCCGAGTGCTCCTTGGTGGCGATGTAGACCATGTCCTCGGTCGCCACGACGTTGAAGCACGCCTCGCTGCCCAGGTCGCCGATGCCGCAGCCCGGTTCGTAGCGGTCGCCGAGACTGAAGGTGGCGGCGATCGAGCCGTTGTCATCGATCGTCATGACCTCCGACTCCGATGCGTCGCCGATGCCCAGCAGCAGCACGATCGGATCGGTGTCCACGATGCGAATGGCGCGCCCGTCCTTCAGATTGTGGGGCAGCCGCATGTCCCAGGTGGAGTGGCCGGTCTTGGGGTCGAGCTGGTTGACCGTCAGCGACTCGTCGCACTCCAGGACCACCAGCAGCCGGGCGCCGCCGCCGTACCGGCTGTGCTCGCAGGTCTCCCCGGTCTCCTTGCTCTTCCACAGCGGGTCACCGCCCTCGATCGGGAAGGCGGCGAAGCCGCCGATCCAGGAGAGCGCGACAGTGTCCTGGGCGACGGTCAGGTTCACGTCGCCGCCGCCGAAGATGGTCCTGCCGATGGGGATGGGCTGGTCCCACAGCTTCTTGCCGGTGTCGACGTCGAAGACGGCGACGGAGTTGCAACCGCCGCTCCCCTTCTCGAAGGCGACAGCAGTGCGGTGGTCGTCGGTCATGTGCGGCGACGCCGCGCAGACCGGGCCGCCCAGCGGGATGCGCCAGGCGCGTTCGCCGTTCATCCGGTATCCCTCGATCGCGTTGATCGAGGACTTGGCGTAGATCTTCTCGGTGGCCCAGCTCCCGCCGGCGCCCTGGGTGTCCTTGACGTGCGTGTTCGGCTGTTCGAGCGAGAAGAGCTGCTTCGCGTGGCTGCCGCCCGGGACGCCCGCCTGGGAGCCCCCGCCGCCCTTGTCGTCCTCGCCGCCGGAGGAGAACAGCCATATGCCACCCGCGACCAGCACCACGGCGACCACCGCCGCGAGGATACGGACCGCCTTGGGGCTGCGGCCGCGCGGCGTGAACGATCCGCCGGCCCCCGGCGGCGGAGGTGGCATCTGCGGAGCGGACGGGTAACCGCCGTACGGCGCCTGGCCGAAGCCCGGTCCGGTCGGCGGTGCGGCGGGAGGTACCGGCGGCTGCTGCGGTGCCGACGGTTGCTGCTGCGGTGACGTGTGCTGCAGTGGCGGTGCCTGCGGCGGTGGCGGCTGCGCGGGTGGATTCCAGCCACCCTGGGGAGGCTGACCGGGCGGTGGGGGCGGCGGCTGTGTCATCGCGGTTCCTCAGGAAGGAGCAGGGCGCCCCTTTCTACCACCGCCCCCGGCGGAGTTGTCATGCACCTTCGCTATCGGCCAATTCCAGCCAGCGCATCTCCAACTCCTCGCGCTTCTCGCGCACCTCGCGCAGTTCGCCGTCCAGCCCCGCCACTCGCTCGAAGTCGGTCGCGTGCTCGGCCATCTCGGCGTGCAGGGCCGCCTCGCGCTGCTCCGCCTTCTCCAACTGGCGCTCGATCCGCTGCATCTCCTTGTGCGCAGCGCGGGAGAGCGCCGCGGGCTTGGCCGGCTCCTTGGTCGACCGGTCCGCCCCGCCCCCGGTCCGGTCCGCGGCGGCGGCGGGCGCCGACGCGGCGGCCGCGGTCTCCATCCGGGCCCGGCGCTCCAGATACTCGTCGATGCCCCGCGGCAGCATCCGCAGGGTGGCGTCGCCCAGCAGCGCGTAGACGCGATCGGTGGTGCGCTCGACGAAGTACCGGTCGTGCGAGATGACCACCAGCGAGCCGGGCCAGCCGTCCAGCAGGTCCTCGAGCTGGGTGAGGGTCTCGATGTCCAGGTCGTTGGTCGGCTCGTCCAGGAAGAGGACGTTGGGCTCGTCCATCAGCAGCCGCAGGATCTGCAGCCGCCGCCGCTCGCCGCCGGAGAGGTCGCCCACCGGCGTCCACTGCTTCTCCTTGGCGAAGCCGAACCGCTCGCACAGCTGCGAGGCCGTCATCTCCCGCCCCTTGCCCAGATCGATGCGGGAGCGGACGGCTTCCACCGCCTCCAGAACCCGCAGCGCCGGGTCCGGTTCGGCGACCTCCTGGGAGAGGTAGGCCAGCTTCACCGTCCTGCCGACTTTGATCCGCCCCTCGGTGACCAGCGGCGAGGGCTGTTCACCTCCGGTGGCGGCGGTGTCGGCCAGGGCACGCAGCAGCGAGGTCTTGCCCGCGCCGTTGACGCCCACCAGGCCGATCCGGTCACCGGGGCCCAGCTGCCAGGTGAGCTGTTTGAGCAACAGCTTCGGCCCGGCCTGCACGGTGACGCCCTCCAGGTCGAAGACCGTCTTGCCCAGCCGGGAGTTGGCGAAGCGCATCAGTTCCTGGCTGTCCCGGGGCGGCGGCTCGCCCTCGATCAGCGCGTTCGCCGCCTCGATCCGGAAGCGCGGCTTGCTGGTGCGGGCCGGGGCGCCGCGCCGCAGCCAGGCCAGCTCCTTGCGCATCAGGTTCTGCCGCTTGGACTCCTCCTGCGCGGCGATGCGCTCCCGCTCGGCGCGGGCGAAGACATAGTCGGAGTAGCCGCCCTCGTACTCGTGCACCGCACCGCGCTGCACGTCCCACATGCGGGTGGCGACCTGGTCGAGGAACCAGCGGTCGTGGGTGACGCACACCAGCGCGGAGCGGCGGGCACGCAGGTGCCCGGCGAGCCAGGAGATGCCCTCCACGTCGAGGTGGTTGGTCGGCTCGTCCAGCACGATCAGGTCCTGCTCGGCGATGAGCAGCTTGGCGAGCGCGATCCGGCGGCGCTCACCGCCGGAGAGCGGGCCGATCACGGTGTCCAGGCCCTGCGGGAAGCCGGGCAGGTCCAGGCCGCCGAACAGCCCGGTGAGCACGTCGCGGATCCGCGGGACGCCCGCCCACTCGTGGTCGGCCAGGTCGCCGACCACCTCGTGCCGGACGGTGGCCCGCGGGTCGAGGGAGTCGTGCTGCGTCAGCACGCCGACCCGCAGCCCTCCCGCGTGGGTGACCCGGCCCGCGTCCGGTTCCTCCTCGCGGGCCAGCACCTTGATCAGGGTGGTCTTGCCGTCGCCGTTGCGGCCCACGACTCCGATCTTGTCCGCCTCGTTGACGCCCAGCGAGACGGTGTCGAGGAGGGCGCGGGTGCCGTGCACCTTGTCGACGGTTTCCATGTTGACGAGGTTGACGCGGTTACCAGCCATCACTCTCCTGTTGGGGGCCAGCCACCAGGGTAGCTCCGTCCCGGCCGCCGCCGAGCAGCGGCCGGGTCCCCGCGGGCGGGACCGCCGGGGACGGGCCCGCACGGGCGCCGTACCCCGGGGCTCAGGTGCCGTGCAGCATCAGCGCTATGCCGCCCACCATCAGCACGCTCGCGGCGGTCCTGGGCCAGCCGAAACGCTCCTTGAAGAAGAGGGCGCCGATCGCGGCCCCGGCGATGATCGACGACTCCCGCAGCGCCGCCACCGGTGCCAGCGGTGCCCGGGTCTGCGCCCACAGCACCAGCCCGTAGGCCAGCACCGACAGCGCCCCGCCCAGCAGCCCGCGCAGGGCAACCGGGCGCAGCCCAGCGACCAGGGCGCGACGGCGGGTGAGCAGGGCCCAGACCGGGATGGCCAGCCCCTCCAGCAGCATCAGCCAGGCGATGTAGCCCAGCGGGCTGCCCGCGGCCCGCACGCCCACCCCGTCCACGACGGTGTACGACGCGATGGCCAGGCCCGTGCACACGGCGGCGGTCAGCGCGGGCCACTGCGGGCCGGCACCCGTGCCGGAACCGGAAGCCGCCTCACCGGGCCCGGAGGCCGCATCACCGGAGCCGGTGCCCGCTTCCCCGGGGCCGGAGGCCGCATCACCGGAGCCCGATTCCGGGGAGCGCCCCGCACCGCGCAGTCCCCACAGCGCCACGCCGACCAGCCCGGCGGAGGCCAGCAGCACCCCGGCCAGCTGCCATCCGTCCGGCATCTCGTGCACGAAGACGGCCGCGAGCACCGTCACCACGAGCGGCGCCGTCCCCCGGGCGATGGGGTACATCTGCCCGAACTCGCCCATCCGGAAGGAGCGCATCAGCAGCGCCTGGTAGACGACGTGCAGCGCCGCCGAGAACAGCAGCGGCGGCCAGGCCTCGGCGGCCGGGAGCGGGGCGAAGCAGGCCAGCGCGGCGCCGCACAGCGCACCGCCACTGCCGACCAGGGTGAAGGCGAGCAACTGGTCGCGGATGCCGTGCGCCAGCGCGTTCCAGGTGGCGTGGGTGAGCGCCGCGGCCAGCACCGCGGCGACGACTATCGGGGTCACCCTGCGCTGCCGCAGGCGGCGCGGTCACGGAGTCGATGCGTCATGCACAGGACGCTACCGCCGCGTTGATCAGCGCCTTTACCGGGGTGCCCGGGTTCGGCGGCGGCGGTGCGGCACGGGCCCGGCGGCGGCGGTGCCGGAGCGGCCCGGGCGGCGGAGTGCCCGCCGGCCGGTACGGCGGTGCCGTACCGGCCGGGGCGGGCGGCGCGGCCTCAGCCGCGGGCGGCGTCCAGCACCTTGCGCACGATCGGGCCGGCGTTCTCGTTGCCGTGCCCGGAGGCGGGTACGACGGCCGCCGCGGCGGCGTCACCCGAGTACGCGGTGAACCAGGCGTTCGGCTTCTTCTGTCCGTCGACCTCCGCTGAGCCGGTCTTCGCTCCGAAGTCCCCGCTCATCCCGGCCATCGGCTGGGCCGCGGTGCCACCGGTGGCGGTGACCTTCATCAGGGACTTGAGGTCCTTGTGCACGCCGGGCTTCATGGTGCGCGGCGCCTTGGCGAGGGTGCGGTCGTCGACCGACGGGGGCACCACGTACGGCTGCCGGAAGGTGCCGTTCTGCACGGTGGCGGAGACGGACGCCATGTTGAGCGGGTTCATCCGCACCCCGCCCTGGCCCATGAGCGAGGCCGCCATCTGGGCATCCGACTGGACCGGGACCCGGCCGTCGAAGGTGGTGGTGCCGGTCTTCCAGTTGAGCCCGATGCCGAAGACGTCCCGGGCCTCCTTGGTGAGGTCGTCGTCCTTCAGTTCGGGCGCCTGGCTGATGAAGGCGGTGTTGCAGGACCGGGCGAAGCTCTGCGCGAAGGTGCCGTGCTTGATCTCGAAGTTGTCGTCGTTGTGGAACTTCCAGCCGCCGTACGTGAAGTACTTGGGGCACGGATGGGTCTTGCCGGGCGAGGCGAGGCCCTTGTCGAGCAGCATGGCGCTGGAGACGACCTTCATGGTGGAGCCGGGGGCCAGCGAGCCCTGCAGGGCGCTGTTGAAGCCCTTGGCGGGGGAGTTGGCGATGGCCAGGATCTCGCCGGTGCTGGGCTTGACGGCGACCACGGAGGCCTTCTTCTTGCCCTTGACGGCGGCCTCGGCCGCGCGCTGCGCCCCGGCGTCGATGGTCGTCTTCAGCTTTCCGGGCGTGGGCTCGGAGAGCTGGCGCAGCACGGTGTCGGTCTTGCCCTTGGCGTCGACGAGGCGCGTCTGCACGCCCGGGGAGCCCTCGGTCTTGTCGCCGTAGCGCTTGCCGATGTCGCGGATCACCCCGGCGAGGGCGGGGTGGTCCTCGGCGCTGAGCGGCGAGCCGTCCCGGTCCACGGCGGTGACGGGCGGGGTGCCCGACTCGTCGGTGACGATGGTCCGGCCGTCCTTGAGCTTGGGGTGCAGCACGGCCGGCTGCCACTCGACCACCGGCTCGCCGGTCTTCGCGGCCCGGACGATCTTCAGTGCCGAGTCGTACTTCCAGGCGGCGTCCTTCTTGCCGTAGGCGACCCGCGCGGTGACGTCGAAGGGCACCTTCTCGCCGTCGGCCGCCTCGGGGGTGGCCGTGACCTTGGAGACGTGGGCCTTGCTGCGGAAGGCGCCGAGCGCCTTGGCGGCCGCTGCGGAGTCGTCGGTCAGCGCGGCGGCCTTCTTGGTGTCGCCCTCGGCCCAGGCGCTCAGGAATTCCTTGGCGGCGGTGCGCACTTCGGCCGCGCTGAGCGGACCCTTCTTGGCCTCGGCCGCCTTGCTGTCCGCGGCGACGGTGCTCTGGGCCTCCTCGCCGTCGCTGCCGACGAGGGCGTAGACGCCGACGCCGGCGAGCCCGACGACGGCGGCGGCGACCCCGCCGATCACGGCCATCTTCTGTGTGTCGCGCATCCGCGTTCTGCCCCTCCACCCGCCTTGGCCCGGTCTGCCGGCCGAAGTCCTGACGCGAGGCACCCTAGAGCACGTCCATGACAGAACGTGCCCCCGTGTGCCCGTTCAGCCCCTTCTGCCGGTGTTCTGCTTCCCCGTGTGGCCCGGATTCCGCCGGTTCCCGGCGGTCCGGACCGAGGAACGGAACCGCCGCCCCTCGGGGCCGCGCAGCCGCGGCCCCTGGGGCAGACGAGCAGCGCGGGGCGATCGGTTCCGTATCACGGGCTTGTGTCCGAATCGCGATCTTCGCTGAGCGTTTTCGTGATCTGCCAGTTCACTCGACAGTCGTTTCCGGTCGGAAAACGCCCACTTCAGGTCAGATCCAGGAGTCCAGCCACATCCGGTGCCGCCACTCGCCCAGCGGAATCGTCTGCCCGGTGTAGATGGGCCAGAAGTAGACGAAGTTCCACACGATCAGCAGCCCCACCACGCCGACCCCGACCACACCCAGGGTGCGCCGTCTGTCGTCCGCACCCGGCGGCCCGGTCAGCGCCCCGGCCGCCATCGCCAGCCCGAGGCACAGGAAAGGGAGGAACACCACGGCGTAGAACAGGAAGATGGTGCGCTCCTGGTAGAGGAACCAGGGCAGGTAGCCGGCGGCGACACCGCACAGGATCGCGCCCGCCCGCCAGTCGCGGCGCAGCAGCCAGCGGTACCCGACGTACAGGAGCGCCGCGCAGGCGGCCCACCACAGCACCGGGGTGCCCAGCGCCAGGACTTCGCGGGCGCAGCCCTCGGCTTTGTCGGTGCAGCCGTCGGAGCCCGCCTCGGGCGACTCGTAGAAGTAGGAGACGGGACGGCCCAGGACCAGCCAGCTCCACGGGTTCGACTGGTAGGTGTGCCCGGAGGTGAGGTTGACGTGGAAGTCGTAGACCTCGCTCTCGTAGTGCCACAGGCTGCGCAGCGGTCCCGGCAGCCAGCCCCACGGGCCGGCGGCGCCCTGCTCGTCCGCCCAGTTCCGGAAGTAGCCGCCGGAGGTGGCGAACCAGCCCGTCCAGGAGGCGATGTAGGTGGCCACCGCGACGCAGGGCAGGGAGAGGAACGCGGGCACCGCGTCCCTGGTGAGCATGGCCGGCACCGGGCGGGAGGCGCCCGCGGTGCGGCGTGCCCCCATGTCCCACAGGACGGTCAGCAGCCCGAACGCGGCCAGCACGTACAGGCCGTTCCACTTGGTGGCGCAGGCCAGCCCCAGGCACACCCCGGCCGCCAGCCGCCACGGCCGCCAGCCCAGTCGCGCCCGGTCCGCCACGGTCGCGTCGGGCAGCGGAGCGCCGCTGCCGTCGCCCGCGTCGGTACCGGCCCGCGGCAACCGGGCCGCGAGCCGTTCCCTGGATCTGTCGCGGTCGACGAGCAGGCAGCCGAACGCGGCCAGCACCCAGAACATCACCACCAGGTCCAGCAGCGCGACCCGGCTCATCACGAAGTGCAGCCCGTCCACGGCCATCAGGGCACCCGCCAGGCAGCCCAGCGCCGTGGAGCGGAACAGCCGGCGCCCGATGCGGCACAGCATCAGCACCGAGAGGGTGCCCAGCAGCGCCGTCATGAACCGCCAGCCGAACGGGTCGAGCCCGAAGACGGCCTCGCCGAGCCCGATCACCCACTTCCCGACGGTCGGGTGGACGACGTAGGAGCCCTCCGGCGAGAGCGGGATGCGCTGCGGATCGCCCAGGATGCGCTCGTTGGCGTTGTCCGGCCAGGTCCCCTCGTACCCGAAGTGGATCAGCGACCAGGCGTCCTTGGCGTAGTACGTCTCGTCGAATATGACGGCGTGCGGCGAGCCGAGCTGCCAGAACCGCAGGGCTCCGGCGAGGAGCGCGACCAGCAGCGGGCCGCCCCAGGATGCCCAGCGCGCCAGCCGCAGCGACACCTCGGGGCCCAGTCCGAAGACCGCGCCCAGCCGCGGATCCGGCGCCGGGAACGGCGGCGTGAGGCGTTCGCGGACACCGGCGCGCGGCCGGGCCGCGTAGCCGAAGCGGCGCAGCCGCACCTGCCACCGGGGGAGCGGCGGCGGGCCGCCCTCGTCCCCGGCGCTGCCCTCGCAGCCCGGGCTGCCGGGCCCGTCCTGCCTGCGGTCGGCGTCGCCCACGGTGTCACTGGTCGTCACGCGGGCCATCGTAGGGACCGCCGGGGCGGCGTGTGCCGCCGCGTCACCGCTGCGGGATCGGACGGGTGACGCTGCGAGGATGGACGGGTGACTGGAACGCTCGTCCTCGCCGGGACTCCCATCGGCGACCCTTCCGACGCCCCGCCGCGCCTCGCGGCCGAGCTGACCGCCGCCGACATCGTCGCCGCCGAGGACACCCGGCGGCTGCGCAGGCTGACCCAGGCGCTGGGGGTGGCGCCGGGCGGGCGGATCGTCTCCTACTTCGAGGGCAACGAGGCCGCCCGCACCCCGGAGCTGGCCGAGGCGCTGGCGGGCGGTGCCCGGGTGGTGCTGGTGACCGACGCGGGGATGCCCTCGGTGTCCGACCCCGGCTACCGGCTGGTGGCCGCTGCCGTGCGGCACGGGGTGCGGGTGACCGCGGTCCCCGGCCCTTCCGCGGTGCTGACGGCGCTGGCGGTCTCGGGGCTGCCGGTGGACCGGTTCTGCTTCGAGGGGTTCCTGCCGCGCAAGCCCGGCGAGCGGCGGGGCAGGCTGCGCGAGGCGGCCGAGGAGCGCCGCACCCTGGTGTACTTCGAGGCGCCGCACCGGCTGCGGGCCACGCTCACCGCCATGGCCGAGGTGTTCGGCGCGGAGCGGGAGGCCGCGGTGTGCCGGGAGCTGACCAAGACCTACGAGCAGGTGCGGCGCGGCCCGCTGGCGGAGCTGGCCGAGTGGGCCGCGGAGGGCGTGCGCGGGGAGATCACGGTCGTGGTCCGGGGGGCCGAGCCGCCCGCGGCGGGCGAGGCGGACGCGGCGGAACTGGCGCGCCGGGTCGCGGAGCGCGAGACGGCGGGCCAGCAGCGCAAGGAGGCCATCGCGGAGGTGGCCCGCGGCGCCGGGGTGCCCAAGCGGGAGGTCTTCGACGCGGTGGTCGCCGCGAAGAACGCCGGACCGCGCGGATAGCCCGCGGTGGCCGCACCGGGTGCGGCCACCGTTCGGTGGGGCGGCGTCGGGGAGCGCGGGGGCGCGGGTGCACGCGCGCCGGGCGTGGAAAAGGGCGCCGAATTGCGGATGTGCGCGGCGGGAGCGGTGGCGGGCGCGCGGGTGAGCACGGGAATCCGCGATTGAGCGGTAAATATGAGTAAAGGACTTTTGCGGATACGCAAAGGGAATGCCCATGGAAGCCCGCCATCTTGACGCTCGGCCAAAATCTCCACAAACGAAGAGAAAGAACCCCGGGTCCCGCCTTTCGGACGGCGGCCGCGAGGAGTGCACTGGCAGTGGGCGTATCCGCCCGAAGGAAGGAGCTGCCATGAAGCACGAGAGCGGCAACAGCACGGACCTGGCCGACCAGACTCGGGAGACGGTGCACGAGGCGTACTCGTTCGCCTGCATGAAGTGCGGGCACGGGTGGGAGCAGGACTACGAGATACAGCACCTCGAATACACCGACGGCAGGCCCCTGGTCGTGTATTACGCGGACGGCAAGCGCGTCCCCTCGCCGCTCACCAAGCCCACGTGCCGCTTTTGTGACGGACATGTCGTCCGCATCATGCGCTCGGGGCGGGTCTCCAAGGCCGAGGCGGCGCGCCCGCACCACTGAGGGCGTGCGCCGCGGGTCGCGAGCCGGGGCCCCCGCCGGGCTCCGCCTCGGTGCGGACCGGAGGGACGGCGGGTTCTATGATCGCCGGTATGTCCCCCTCCGCGACCCCTGACGACGCAGCGCACTCCGCGGCCGGGGCCGCGGCCACGAACACCGCGAAGGCTCGGGCGGCACAGGCACCTCCGCCACCGCCCGAGCCGCTCGCGTTCCCGGTCGCGGACTCCCACACCCACCTGGACATGCAGGAGCCGGACGTCGCCGACGCGCTCGCCGCGGCCGCCGCCGTGGGCGTGACGACGGTCGTCCAGGTCGGCTGCGACCTGGAGCGCTCCCGCTGGGCCGCCGAGACGGCCGCAGCGTGGCAGAACGTGTGGGCCGCCGTCGCGCTCCACCCGAACGAGGCTCCCCGGCTGAGCGACGAGGGCGGCGACGAAGCGCTGGACGAGGCGCTCGCCGGTATCGAGAAGCTCGCCGCCCTCCCCCAGGTGCTGGCGGTCGGCGAGACCGGCCTGGACTACTTCCGCACCGGCCCGGAGGGGGTCGGCGCCCAGCAGCGCTCGTTCCGCGCCCACATCGAACTCGCCAAGCGGCTGGACAAGGCGCTGGTCATCCACGACCGCGAGGCGCACGCGGACGTGCTGCGCATCCTGGAGGAGGAGGGCGCCCCCGAGCGGACCGTCTTCCACTGCTTCTCCGGGGACGCGGAGATGGCGAGGCTGTGCGCCGCCAAGGGCTGGTTCATGTCCTTCGCCGGGAACATCACGTTCAAGAACGCCCAGCCGCTGCGCGACGCCCTCGCGGTGGTCCCGCCCGAACTGCTGCTGGTCGAGACGGACGCGCCGTTCCTGACTCCCGCGCCCTACCGCGGCCGCCCCAACGCGCCCTACCTGATCCCGGTGACGCTCCGCGCCATGGCGCGGACCAAGGAGCTGGACGAGGAGCGGCTGGCCCGCCACGTGGCCGCCAACACGGCCCGCGCCTTCGGCTACTGAGGCGCGGCCGTCCGGCCGCGGGCCGTGGGCGGGCGGCCGGCCACCACAGCCGGGCCGGCCCTCAGCGCAGCGTCTTGAGCGCCTCCCCGCTGGGAGAGGCGATGTCGGCGGTCCTTCCGGTCAGGGTCTTGACGGCCCACTCGGGATCGGCGAGGAGCGCGCGGCCGACCGCCACGAGGTCGAACTCGTCCCGCTCCAGGCGGTCCAGCAGCTGCCCGATGCCGGTGGCGCCCGAGCCCTTGCCCCGGAAGAGGTCGAAGAACTCGCCGTCCAGGCCGACCGAGCCGACCGTGACGGCCGGCCTGCCGCTGACCTTCTTCACCCATCCGGCGAAGTTGAGGTCGGAGCCGTCGAACTCCGGCAGCCAGTAGCGGCGGGTGGAGGCGTGGAAGGCGTCGGCTCCGGCCTCGACCAGCGGAGTGAGCAGCGTGTCCAGCTCCACCGGCGTCTCGGCCAGCTTGGCCTCGTAGTTGTCCGTCTTCCACTGGGACAGCCGGAAGAAGAGAGGGAAGGAGTCGGACACCGCGCTGCGGCACGCGGCCACGATCTCGGCGGCGAAGCGGGTCCGGGAGGCGATGCCGCCCCCGTAGGCGTCGGTGCGGCGGTTGGTGGAGGACCAGAGGAACTGGTCGATGAGGTAGCCGTGGGCGCCGTGCAGTTCCACGCCGTCGAATCCGAGGCGTTCGGCGTCCGCCGCGGCGGTGGCGAACGCGGCGACGACGTCGTCGAGGTCCTGCTGCGTCATGGCGCGGCCCTTGGGCTCGCCCCGCAAGGACAGCCCCGAGGGGCTCACCGGCTCGGCGTCCGGCACGGGCGGGGCGCCCGGGGTCCGGGTGACGCCCACGTGCCACAGCTGCGGGATGATCTTCCCGCCCGCTCCGTGCACGGCTTCCACCACCTCCGACCAGCCGGCGAGCGCGTCGTCCCCGTGGAACCGCGGCACCCGGTCGCTGGTGCCGGCGGAGGCGTGGTCCACGTAGGTGCCCTCCGTGACGATCAGCCCGACTCCGGCGGCGGCCCGTCGCGCGTAGTACTGCGCCACGTCGGGCCCCGGGACGCCGCCCGGGGAGAACTGCCGGGTCATGGGCGCCATGACGATCCGGTTGGGCACGTGGAGTCCGCGGACCCCGAACGGCCGCGAAAGGCTGCGGGCGGCGCGGTCGGCTTCCTGGTGGGACATGTCGTCTCCTCTGCTGGGTGTGCTGGGCGGGGTTCCCGGGGCCGCGTCGGGCCTCGTCAGCGGGCCGGCGCCCGGGCGGCGGCCGGCTCCGGCACGCTCCCGGTGCCCGGGCCGGAGAGGACGGGTGCTTCCTGCGCGCCCGCACGGCGGGTCGCCAGCCCGACCAGGGCGGCGAGGGCCACCAGGAGGAACGCTCCCCCGGCGAGCGCGAAGCTGAGCGTGAACTGGCTCTCCTCGGGCAGTTGGGGTGTCCCGGCCGGGAGGTGCTGGATGGTCTTCGAGGCGAGCAGGGAGGTGATCACCGCGCTGGCGACGGCGCTGCCGACGGACCGGGAGATGGAGTTGATGCCGTTCGCGATGCCGCTCTGGTGGTGCGGGACGCCCGCCGCGATGAGGGCGGGCATCGCCGCGTAGCCGAAGCTGATGGCGACGCCGACGACCATTCCCGCGAGGATGACGTCCGGGGTGCTGTCGTGCTGGAGGGTCAGCCAGGCGAAGCCGGTGACGCCGAACGCGGCGCCCGCGACGAGGGTGAGCCGCGCCCCGATCCGGCTCACCAGCATGCCGCCGAATTGTGCGGCGACGAGCGAGACGAGTGTGGTGGGCAGCAGGTACTCGACGGAGGCGCGCAGCACGGAGGCACCGAAGCCGTACCCGGTGAGCTCTTCGGGCATCTGCACCAGATAGGACACTCCGATGAACTGCGCGAACATCGCGAAGCCGACCAGCAGCCCGGCGATGTTGGTGAAGAGCACCGGGCGGTGGACGAACATCCGCATGTCGACCATGGGCTCGCGGACCCGGCGTTCGATCAGGACCCACAGCCCGGCGGTGACGGCGGAGCCCGCGAACAGCGCGAGCGTACGACCGGAGGTCCAGCCCCACTCGTGCCCCTGGGAGATGGGGAGCAGCAGGAGGACCAGCATCGCGGCGAGGGCGGCGGCGCCGAGCCAGTCGGTACGTCCGCCGGTGCGGTGCCGCGAGGCGGGCACGACGAGCAGCACCCCGATCAGTGCGAGGACGGCGAGGCCGCAGGCCAGCCAGAAGACCCGGTGGTAGTCGGGGTGCGCGCCCTGCGTCAGCAGTCCGGCGCCGACCAGCGCCAGGCCGCTGCCGAACGCGAGCGTGCCGCTGACCAGGGCCATCGCGGTGTGCAGCCGCTCGTGCGGGATCTCCTCGCGGAGCACGGACAGCGCGAGCGGGAAGATGGCGGTGGCCGCGCCCTGCAGCACGCGCGCCACGATCAGCAGGCTCAGCGAGTCGGTCGTCGCGGCCAGCACGGAACCTGCGGCCAGCAGCACCAGGACGCCCACGAGGGTCGGCTTCTTGCCGTGCTGGTCGCCGAAGCGGCCGAGCAGCGGGGTGAAGACGGCGGCGGAGAGGAGGGTGGCGGTGGTGACCCAGCTGACGCCGGAGGTGCTGGTGCCCAGATCGCGCTGGATGACGCCGAGGATGGGCACCACCAGCGTCTGCATCATCGAGACGACCATGGCGGCGAGGCCCAGGACCAGGACGAGCCCGAATCCGGCGGGGCCGGGCGCGGAGGACGGAGGGTGTGTGGAGGTCATAGGTGTTCCCGGGAGTGAGGCCGTACCGGTGTGCCCGGAGGCCAATGCTTGAGTATCTACATGCTTGAGAAATTCAAGTAAGTGCCCGAAGGTAGCCCCAGGCAATTGAGATAGTCAAGCTTTGCGGAGTACTGTGACCGCATGCCGGACGCCACTGGTGCCCCCGGACCCGGTCCAGCGCACCCCACCAAGACCCAGCTCATCGAGCTGCTCGCGCATGTACTCAGCGCGCACGTCGCCGACTTCACGGCCGCGTCCGCCGCGTCCGACCTCACCGCCAGCCAGGCCAAGACGCTGGGCGTACTGCGCCGCTCCCCCGCCTCGATGCGCTCCCTGGCCGCCAGCCTGGCCTGTGACGCGTCCAACATCACCGGCATCGTGGACCGCCTGGAGAAGCGGGCCCTCGTGCGGCGGGAGGTCAACCCCGAGGACCGGCGGATCAAGAACGTCGTCCTCACGGAAGAGGGCGCGCGGACCATCGACACCGTCCGCGAGACGATGCACCGCACCCAGCAGGCCCTGGACAGGCTCTCGGGCGAGGAACGCGCGGAGCTGTACCGGCTGCTGGAAGCCGTCTTCCCGGAATAGCCGCCTCCCGGTCGCGACGGCACCGCCACCGGCCGCCGGCACCGCCCCGGCCTGCCGAAGCCCACAGCCGCCCGCAGCCGTCCGCCGGGGCCGCTGGACCGCCCGGCGGTCCGGCGCACCCCGCACGGCCGTAAACTGGCGCGGTGAGCGCTGCCCCTTCCGACCCGTCCGCCACGCCCGACGCCTCCGGCAGCGGGGTGCTGCTCGGCCCCGCAGAAGTGCGGGAGCTGGCGGAGACCCTCGGAGTGCGGCCCACCAAGCAGCGGGGGCAGAACTTCGTCATCGACCCGAACACGGTGCGCCGCATCGTGCGCACCGCCGGGGTCCGCGCGGACGACGTGGTGCTGGAGATCGGCCCCGGGCTCGGGTCGCTCACCCTGGCGCTGCTGGAGATCGCGGCGGCGGTGACCGCCGTGGAGATCGACGACGCGCTGGCCGCGGCCCTGCCCGCGACCGTGCGGACCCGGCTGCCCGAGCGGGCCGCGGACTTCCGCCTGGTGCACGAGGACGCGCTGCGGATCGAGGAGCTGCCCGGCCCGGCGCCGACCGCACTGGTGGCCAACCTCCCCTACAACGTGGCCGTCCCGGTCCTGCTGCACCTGCTGGCCGCCTTCCCGAGCATCGAGCGGACCCTGGTGATGGTGCAGGCGGAAGTCGCCGACCGGCTCGCCGCGCCGCCCGGCTCGAAGGTGTACGGCGTACCGTCGGTCAAGGCCGCCTGGTACTGCGAGGTCAAGCGGGCCGGAGCGATCGGGCGGAACGTCTTCTGGCCCGCGCCCAACGTCGACTCCGGGCTGGTCTCGCTGGTGCGGCGCCCGCACCCGCCGGCGGCCGGCGTACCGCGCGCGGAGGTGTTCGCCGTGGTGGACGCTGCGTTCGCGCAGCGCCGCAAGACGCTGCGGGCCGCGCTCTCCGGGTGGGCGGGCTCCGGCGCCGCCGCCGAGGAGGCGCTCCGCGCGGCCGGGGTGTCCCCGCAGGCGCGCGGCGAGTCGCTGACCGTCACCGAGTTCGCCGCCGTCGCCGCGCACGGCCCGCGCCGCGACCGACCGCCGCAACGGCCCGGCCGAACCCCCGGCGACCAGAACCCGCACGAGGAGCGCAGCACGTGACCCAGCCCGCAGCCAGCACCCCCGACACGGTCACGGTCCGCGTCCCGGCCAAGGTCAATGTGCAGCTCTCGGTCGGCGGAGTGCGCCCCGACGGCTTCCACGGCCTGGCCAACGTGTTCCTCGCCGTCGGCCTGTACGACTCGGTCAGCGCCACCCGCGCCGACGCGCCGCTGCTCACCGTCTCCGGGCCGGACGCAGCGCTGGTGCCGCAGGACCGCACCAACCTGGCGGCCCGCGCGGCGGCGCTGCTGGCCGCACGGCACGGGCTGGCCGCCGATGTGCACCTGCACATCGCCAAGGACATCCCCGTCGCGGGCGGGATGGCGGGCGGCAGCGCGGACGCGGCGGGCGCCCTGCTGGCCTGCGACCGGCTGTGGGGGCTGGACACCCCGCGCGAGGAACTGCTGGAACTCTGCGCCGAGCTGGGCTCGGACGTGCCGTTCAGCTTCGCGGGCGGCGCCGCGCTCGGGGAGGGCCGGGGCGAGGTGCTGACCCCGCTGGAGGTCGGCGGCGCCTTCCACTGGGTGTTCGCGGTCGCGGACGGCGGGCTGTCGACCCCGGCCGTCTACCGGGAGTGCGACCGGCTGCGGGAGGCCGCCGGGACGGGTTCCTCGGCCGCCGACATCCCCGAACCGGCCGCCTCCCGAGAGCTGCTGGCGGCACTGCGCACCGGCGACGCCGCGGCGCTGGCCGCGGCCCTGCGCAACGATCTCCAGCCGGCCGCCCTCTCGCTGCGCCCCTCGCTGGCCGAGACCCTGGAGACCGGCCTGGCCGCGGGGGCGCTGGCGGCGCTGGTCTCCGGCTCCGGCCCGACCTGCGCGTTCCTGGTGGCCGACCCCGACTCGGCGACCCGCGTCGCACACGCCCTCACCGCTTCCGGCACCTGCCGCGGGGCGCGCGCCACCACCGGCCCGGCGCCGGGCGCCTGCCTCGTGTGAGCCGGCGGTCCCGCGGCGCGTGGCGGGAGCGACGGTTCTGACCGCCACGTCCCGCCCCTCGGTCACGGCTGTGCGACGACCGTGCGCAGCGCGCGGATCAAGGCCTGCGGACGGGGATCGCTGGTGACCGAGCGGTGCAGGGTACCGGTGGTGTAGCCGAAGGAGGTGGCCGTCTCCGGATCGGCGAAGCCGAGCGAGCCGCCGCGCCCCGGGTGGCCGAACGAGCCGGACCCGAGCAGCGGGCAGGCCGAGCCGTGCAGCATGTATCCCAGCCCGAACCGGGTGTTGACCACCAGCACCCGGTCGGGCCCGTCCGCGTCCAGGGCGCGGGCCTGGGCCAGCGTCGCGGGCGTGAACAGCCCCCGCCGGGCCGCGCGGGAGCGCTGCTCGGCGGCGTCCCCGTCCAGCGGGCCCAGCAGCGCCGCGTAGAAGGCGGACAGGGAACGGGCCGTGGCGATGCCGTTCGCGGCGGGGAGTTCGGCGGCGCGGTAGGCCGGGTCGTTCTCGTCCGGCTTCGGAGCCAGGGCCCCGAAGGCGCGGCGGGTGAGGGAGTCCGGATCGGCGTAGGCGGCGGTGACCGCGCGCTTGGGCCGGGTGCGCAGCGCGCCCGGCTCCGGCGCGGGTGCTTCCTGTTCGGCGACCCGGGCCACCCGGCCGTCGGCCGCCACCTGCTCGGGCAGTCCGATCCACAGGTCGAGCCCGAGGGGTGCGGCCACCTCGTCGGCGAACCAGCGTCCCAGGCTGCGGCCGCCGCTGGCGCGCGCCACCAGTTCGCCCAGCAGCCAGCCGAAGGTGTGCGGGTGGTAGCCGTGCGCGACTCCCGGCTCCCACTCGGGGGTCTGCGCGGCGAGGGCGCGCGCCGCACGCCCCGGCTCCAGCGCCTCCTGCGGGGTGAGCGGAGTGCCGAGCGCGGGCAGTCCGGCGCGGTGCGTCAACAGGTGGCGGACCAGGAGCCGTTCCTTGCCTGCCGTCTTGAACTGCGGCCAGTACGCGCCCACCGGCGCGTCCAGGTCGAGCTGGCCGCGCTGGTGCAGCAGGTGCGGGACGGCCGCCGCCGGCCCCTTGGTGGCCGACCGGACGAGGACGGCGGTGTCCCGTTCCCAGGGTGCGGCGGCCGGATCGGCCGGATCGGTGCTGCCGCCCCACAGATCGACGACCTTGCGGCCGTCCCGGTGCACGGCCAGCGCCGCGCCGCGTTCGCCGCGCCGCGCGAAGTTGCGTACGAAGGCGTCCCGGACGGGCTCGTACCCGTCCGCCACCGTGCCGTGCACCGCCACCTCCGCGCCGTGCTCGGCCACCGCTGTGTGAACGACCTCTGCCACGTTTCCTTCGCTCCTGTCGCCTGGGGGCGCTTTTGTGGCGCCGCGCCCCCCATGGTCCTACGCGCCGCACGGTGCCGTGCGCCGGGGGCGGCCTCGCCGGTGCGGCCCCGGACACCGGGGCCGGGCCGACTCGGGCGACCGGTGCCGGACCCGCTCAGGCGACCGGCGCCGTCACCGAGCGCGGGTCGAAGCCGAAGGGCAGTTCGAGGCGGTGGGCGCGCATCAGCTCGGCGTCGGAGAGCAGCTCCTGAGTGGTGCCGTCGGCCACCAGCACCCCGTCGCTGAGCACCACCGAGCGGGGGCACAGCTCCAGCGCGTAGGGCAGGTCGTGGGTGACCATCAGCACCGTCAGGTCCAGCGAGCGGATCAGGTCGGCCAGCTCGCGGCGGGCCGCCGGGTCGAGGTTGGAGGACGGCTCGTCCAGCACCAGGATCTCCGGACGGCCGGCAAGCACGGTGGCGACCGCGACGCGGCGCCGCTGGCCGAACGAGAGGTGGTGCGGCGCCCGGTGGGCGTGTCCGGCCATCCCGACGCGCTCCAGCGCCTCCTGCACCCGGGCCTCCAGTTCGGCGCCGCGCAGTCCGGCGGCGGCCGGGCCGAAGGCGACGTCCTCGCGGACCGTGGGCATGAAGAGCTGGTCGTCCGGGTCCTGGAAGACGATGCCGACCCGGCGCCGGATCTCCGCGAGATGGGCGCGTTCGGCGCGCAGCCCGGCCACGGTGACCGAACCGGCGCCGGGCGTCAGGATGCCGTTCAGATGCAGTACCAGCGTGGTCTTGCCCGCGCCGTTGGGGCCCAGCAGCGCGACCCGCTGGCCGCGCGGGACGGTCAGATCGACGCCGAACAGCGCCTGGTGGCCGTCGGGGTAGGCGTAGGCCAGGCCGCTCACCTGGAGCGAGGGCACCGGTGCCGCGCCGTCGGCGGCCGTCCCGGCGTCCTGGCCGGCGTTCGTTTCGGTGGAGGAAGTCACAGCACCCATCCCAGGAGGCAGATCGCGAGGGCGGTCACCGGCAGCGCGGCCGAGAGGGCCCACTCCGCGCGCGCGGCGGGGCCCGCGCCCAGAGCGGGCGGCATGCTGCCGGCGTAGCCGCGGCTGAGCATCGCCAGATGCACCCGCTCGCCCCGCTCGTAGGAGCGGATGAACAGCGAACCGGCCGACTTGGCCAGCACTCCCCAGTGGCGCGGCCCGCGGGCCTCGAAGCCGCGCGAGAGGCGCGCGGTGCGCATCCGGCGCATCTCCTCGCTGATGACGTCGGCGTAGCGCACCATGAACGTGGCGATCTGGCACAGCAGCGCGGGCATCCGCAGCCGGGCGAGGCCCAGCAGCAGGTCGTTCAGCCCGGTCGTGGAGGCGAGCAGGACCGAAGCGGCCACTCCGAGGGTGCCCTTGGCCAGGACGTTCCACGCGCCCCACAGGCCGGGTTCGGACAGCGAGAGCCCCCAGACGGTGATCCGCTCGCCCTCCGCGACGAACGGCAGCAGCACCGCGAAGGCCACGAACGGCACCTCGATCGCCATCCGGGTCAGCAGATGGCGCGGCGGCACCCGGGAGACGGCGGCGACCGCGGCCAGCAGCACCGCGTAGGCGCCGAACGCCCACATGGCCTCGCGCGGAGTGGCGACGACCAGCAGGACGAAGCAGAAGACCGCCGCCAGTTTGCAGTGCGCGGGCAGCGCGTGCACGGGCGAGTGGCCGTGCTTGTAGAGCTTGTGCGCGTGTCCGGCACCCATGTCGGCCCTCCCCTAGCGCTCGGTCGCGGGCGGGCCGGACGCGGTGGAGGCGCCGGCTTCGGCGGGGGTGCCGGCGCTGTTGCGGCGGCGCACGGCGACGAAGACGCCCGAGCCGACGACGAGGGTGGCGCCCACGCCGATGACGCCCGCCAGGCCGCCGGACAGCCGGGAGTCGGCGATGTCCTCGACGCCGTAGTCGGCCAGTGGGGAGTCCTGCGCCGCGTGGTCCTCCGCCTGCTTGTCGATGCCGTTGTCGGCGGCAACCTTCTCCAGCCCGTCGGGGTCGGAGGACGCATAGAAGCTGAGCCCGCCCGCGCAGGCCAGGGTGACGACGAGCCCGGCGATCCACAGCGGGCGCACCGAACGGCGCCGCCCGGCGGCGGCCGGGGCGGTGTCGGCCGGGGCGGTGTCGGCCGGGGCGGTGTCGGCCGGGGCGGTGTCGGCCGGGTGCGGCTCGGCACCCGGCGCTCCGGCGTCCGACAGGGGCGAGGGCCGCAGTTCCAGCGGTGCGGCCAGCCGGTCGCGCGCCCCGTACACCAGGTCGGGGCGGACGGCGACGACGGCGCCGACCGTCGCGGCGGTGATCGCGGCCTCGCCGATGCCGATGAGCACGTGCACACCGACCATCGCTCCGAAGACCTTGCCCAGCGAGACGTCGGTCGTCCCGCCGAGCGCGTAGATCGCGGTGAAGGCGACCGCGGCCGCCGGTACCGAGACGAGCGCCGCGACGAAGGAGGCGCCGGTCACCACCGAGCGGCGGCGCGGCAGCACTCGCAGCAGCCCGCGGAAGACGGCGTAGGCGACCAGGACGGTCACCACGCCCATGTCCGTGATGTTGGTGCCCAGCGCGGTCAGTCCGCCGTCCGCGAAGAGCACACCCTGCAGGAGCAGTACGACGGAGACGCACAGCACGCCCGTGTACGGCCCCACGAGTATCGCGGCCAGCGCACCGCCCAGCAGATGGCCGCTGGTGCCGGCGGCCACCGGGAAGTTGAGCATCTGCACGGCGAAGATGAACGCCGCCACCAGTCCGGCCAGCGGTGCCGTCCGCTCCCCCGCTCCGCCGGGGCCGCCGCCCAACTCGCGCCGTGCGCCGCGCAGCGAGACGGCGAGGGCCGCGGCGGCCACGACTCCCGTACCGGCCGAAACGGGGGCATCGATGAATCCATCAGGTACGTGCATCGGGGGCACTCCGCTTTCTCACGGCTTCTCACAACGGCCCGGCAATGGCCTGGCAGCGGCCGTCTCCAGCCTTTTGAGAATAGCGGTCAGATGCAAAGCCTTCGCAAGAGGGCGTCGGGGACGCCCGGAATGGGCGGGGACGCCCCCCTGATCTCCGGCCTGTGGCAGAACTCACCAGCCGGTCCGGGTGTCCGGGCGGCGCCGCTGCGCGTCTGACAGGGCGAAGGGGCAACCCGGCCGGAGCGACGAGCGCGCCGGGAACCCCCGATCCGGAGGAGCAGAAGTGTCGAAGGTCATCACCCGTACCGTGCAGGCCCAGCTGATCGTCCGGCCGCCGGCGGCCCGGCCGCTGACCCCCGCGCTCCGCTACGAGACGGACGATCCGCTGGCGGTGCGGATCGTCTTCCCCGCCGAGATCTCCCTCGACGGCGCGGAGGTCGCCTGGGCCTTCTCCCGGGACCTGCTCGCCGAGGGGCTGCGCGGAGCCGCGGGCGAGGGCGACGTGCGGGCCCGCCCCGGCGGGCGGGGGCGGACGGTGGTCGAGCTGCACGCCGGCGAGGGGGTCGCGGTGCTGGAGTTCCGCACCGCCGACCTGGAGCGCTTCCTGCGGCACAGTTACGAGCTGGTGCCCGCCGGCACCGAGCGGGCGCTGCTGGACCTGGAGGAGGGTTTCGCGGCGCTGCTGCGGGGGGTCTGACGCGCGGGCTCCCGGCCGCGCGGTGTCCGGCGGCCCGCGACGAAAGCGCCCGCCCACGAGAAGCACCCAGCTACGCAAAGCGCCCGCCCATCCGGCCCCGGAGGGGAACGGATGGGCGGGCGAGGAGATGCGCCGGTCCCGCAAGGGGAGAGCCGGGGGCGCGCGCCCCCGGCGAGGGTCACACGCCGGTGCGCTCCGGCTCGCGGGGCGGGGGAACGGTGGCGGCCGACACCTGGTCGGGGTTCAGCTCCTTGCGGAGACCCTCACCCTCGACGTCCACGTTCGGCAGCAGCCGGTCCAGCCAGCGGGGCAGCCACCAGGCGCGCTCCCCCAGCAGGGCGAGCACCGCGGGCACGAGGGCCATCCGCACCACGAAGGCGTCGAAGAGGATCGCGACGGCGAGCCCGAAGCCCATCATCTTGATCATGGCTTCGGAGGACCCGATGAACCCGGCGAACACGCTGATCATGATGACGCCCGCGGCGGTCACCACGCGTGCGCCCAGCCGGAAGCCGGTGACGATGGCCTGGCCGGGGCCCTCCCCGTGGACGTGCGCCTCGCGCATCCGCGTCACGAGGAAGACCTCGTAGTCCATCGCGAGGCCGAAGATCACACCGATCATGAAGATCGGCATCATGCTCATGATCGGCCCGGTCTGCTCGACCCCGATCAGTCCGGCCAGCCAGCCCCACTGGAAGACGGCCACCACGGAACCCAGCGCCGCCAGCACCGAGAGCAGGAAGCCCAGGGCCGCCTTGAGCGGCACCAGCACCGAGCGGAAGACCAGCATCAGCAGCACGAAGGCCAGGCCCACGACGAGCGCCAGATAGGGCACCAGCGCGTCGTTCATGACCTGCGAGAAGTCGATGGCGACCGCCGTCGCGCCGGTCACCAGCAGCGTGGCCCCGGTCTTCTTCTCGATCGCGTCCGACTGGTCCCGGATGTCGTGCACGATCTTCTCGGTGCGCTCGTCGCTGGGACCGTACTTCGGAACGGCCGTCAGGGTGGCGGTGTCGCCGCTCTTGTTGAGCTGCGGAGGGCTGACGGCGACCACGCCGTCCGTCTTCTGCAGCCGCTTCTGCACCTCGGCGGCCGCGGCCTTCGGGTCGTCGGCGCCCTTGAGGTCGACCACACCCATCAGCGGACCGTTGAAGCCCGCGCCGAAACCGTCGGAGAGCAGGTCGTAGGCCTTGCGCTGGGTGGTGCTCTCCGGCTGGTTGCCCTCGTCGGGCAGCCCGAGCTGCATGGAGCCGACAGGCAGCGCCAGGGCGCCGAGCGCCAGCACGGCGGTGACCAGCACCAGGACGGGACGGCGCAGCACGAAGCCCGCCCAGCGGGCACCGGCCTTGGGACGCTGGCCCTCCGCGTCGGCGGCGGGCGGCACCCCGGTGGCGGGGTAGGCCTTGCGCACCCGGCGGCCGAAGATCCGCTTGCCGACCATGCCGAGCGCGGCGGGCACCAGCGTCAGCGCCACCAGGACGGCGATGACCACCGTGCCCGCGGCCGCCATCCCCATCTTGGTGAGGACCGGGATGTTGACGACGGAGAGCCCGACCAGCGCGATCACCACGGTGAGCCCGGCGAAGACCACGGCGGACCCGGCGGTGCCGACCGCCCGTCCGGCTGCCTCCTCGCGTTCCCGGCCCTCGGTCAGCTCCGCGCGATAGCGGGAGGCGATGAAGAGCGCGTAGTCGATGCCGACCGCCAGGCCGATCATCATCGCCAGCGTCGTGGTGTTGGCCGACAGGCCGAGGGTGGCGCCCAGCGCCGTGATCGAGGAGATGCCGATCATCACCCCGATCAGCGCGGTGACCAGCGGCAGCCCGGCCGCGATCAGCGAGCCGAAGGTGAGGATGAGCACCACGGCCGCGATCCCGATGCCGATGACCTCGGCGTTGCCCATCTCGGGCTCGACCAGCAGTGCGTCACCGCCGGTCTCCACGGTCAGCCCGGTCTTGCGGGCCTCCTTCGCGGTGTCCGCCAGGCCCTCCCGGGTCTTGTCGGTGATGTCCTGGGCCGGGACCTTGTACTGGACGGAGGCGTAGGCGATGCTGCCGTCCTTGCTGACGGCCCCGCTGCCCTTTTCGAACGGGTCGGAGACGCCGGCCGCCTGCCCGCCGCTCAGCTCCTCGCGGGCCTTCTCGACGGCGGCCTTGTTGGGTGCGGCGGTGATCTTCTCGCCGGTCGGGGCGCGGAAGACCATACGGGCCGTCGCGCCCTCCGCGTTGGCTTCCGGAACGCGGTCTTCCAGCAGGTCGAAGGCCTTCTGGGCCTGCGTGCCGGGCAGCGCGAAGTCGTCGTCGGGCGGAGTGGATGCGGTGGACGCGCCGACGCCGGCCGCGACCAGCAGCGCCACCCATATCAGGGCGACGATGCGGCGCCGCCGGAAGGCGAGTCTGCCGAGCTTGTACAGGAAGGTGGCCACGAGAGAGGTTCTCCGGTCTCGAGGTCGGACAGTGGGACGGTGCGGTGGAGCAGGGACGGCGGGGCCGACCGAGCCGAAGGTGCACGGCGGGGAGGTGCCGCGAGCCGACTATGAGAGCTCATGTCAATCGACGCTCGCTCGCACCCGCAGGATGAGTCCGCACCGGGACATGTGGGGCACATCACAACTTGCCCGGTCGCAAATACCCCCGAACCATGGGAAAGGTGACCGACGACGGCGCGTATCTCCGCTATCCGCATCTGCACGGCGAGCTGCTCTGCTTCACCACCGAGGACGACCTGTGGGCGGTCCGGCTCCCGGAACCGGGGGCGCCCTCGGAGCGGGCCCGGCGGCTGACGGTGGACCGCACCCGGATCAGCCACCCCCGCTTCTGCCCGGCCGGGGAGCGCATCGCCTACGTCAGCTGGCGCAGCCTGGACCCGGAGATCCACCTGGTCTCCGTCCGCGGGGGCGCGTCCCGGCGGCTGACCTACTGGGGCGCGACCGACACCCGGGTGCGGGGCTGGACCCCGGAGGGCGACGTCCTGGCGGTGGCCTCGCACGGGGAGCCCTTCGCGCACCGGGCCTGGGCCTACCGGGTCCCGGTCGACGGCCCGGACGGACCGCCCGCGGGCCGGCCGGACTCCTCCTGCCCGGGCAGCAGGCTGCCGTGGGGACCGGTGTCGGACATCGCGGTGGCCGAGCAGCGGGGCGAGCGCCGCACGCTGCTGCTGACCGGGACGCCGCCGCACGAGCCCGCGAGCTGGAAGCGGTACCGGGGCGGCGCCACAGGACGGCTGTGGCTCCAGGGGGAGCGGCTGCTGCCCGGCCTCGACGGGCACCTGGACTCGGTACTGCTCGTCGGGGACCGGATCGCCTTCCTCTCCGACCACGAGGGCGTCGGCAATCTCTACTCCTGCAACCCGGACGGCACCGACCTGCGGCGGCACACCGATCACGACGCGTTCTACGCCCGGCACGCGGCCACCGACGGGCGGCGGGTGGTCTACCAGTGCGCGGGGGAGCTGTGGCTGGTCGACGACTTCGCGCACGCGGCCCGGCCCCGCCGCCTGGACGTCCGCACCGGCAGCCAGCGCGCGGGGCGCCGCCCCTACCAGGTGCCCGCGGGCGCGCATGTCACCTCGCTGGCCGTCGACCCCACCGGCCGGGCGGGCGCGGTCGGGGTACGCGGCAGTCTGTACTGGCTCACCCACCGCGACGGCCCGGCCCGGGCCCTCGCGGACGCCCCCGGGGTCCGGGTGCGGCTGCCCACCATGCTGGGCGACACCGGGCGGATCGCCTACGTCACCGACGCGGAGGGCGAGGACGCGATCGAGATCGCCGATCTGCCCCGCGCCTCCCGCCCCCGGCCCGCCTACCGGATCGCCACCGGACAGCTGGGGCGGGTGCGGGAGCTGGTCGCCGCGCCGTCCGCCGAGCGGCTGGCCGTCGCCACGCACGACGGACGGCTGCTGCTGGTCGACGTGCCCGGTCCGGAGGAGACCCCGCAGGCCGCCGCGGAGCCCGCGGGGACCGGCGGGGACGGCGGGGACGGCGACGGCACGGCAGCCCCCGGCGCGGACGAGGCGGACGGGGCGGACGGGGCGGTCCCGGACGCGGCGGTCCCGGAGCCCGCGATCAGCGAGGTCGTGCGGTCCGCCAACGGCCCGGTGCACGATCCGGCCTTCTCCCCCGACTCCCGCTGGCTGGCCTGGGCGCACCCGGGGGTGGGCCGCTCGCTGTCCTGCATCCGGATCGCGAAGGTCGCCGATCGGAACGGCGCCGCAGCGGGCGAGTGTCCGGTCCTGGACGTCACGGACGGGCGGTTCGAGGACGAGCAGCCCGTCTTCACCCGCGACGGCCGCTATCTGGCGTTCCTGTCCTGGCGCGGCTTCGATCCGGTGTACGACGTGCACACCGGCGACCTCTCCTTCCCGCTGGGCTGCCGCCCGTACCTGGTGCCGCTCTCCTCCGCGACGCTCTCCCCGTTCGCGCTGACCCCGGAAGGGCGGCCGGCCGCGGGCGGGCTGGACCCGCAGGACCGGCAGGACGGCGAGGAGGCGGGCGGCGGGACTCCGGTGCTGGTGGAGGCGGAGGGACTCGCCAGCCGCGTGACGCCGTTCCCGGTGACGGCCTCGAAGTACGGGGCGCTGTGCCCGGTGGCCGGGGGCGGGTTGATCTGGTTGCGCTACCCGATCTCCGGCGCGCTCGGCGAGACCTTCGCCAACCCGGCCGACACCTCCGGCCGCCCGACGCTGGAGCACTTCGACCCGACCACCGCCAAGCGCACCGAACTCACCGGCGACATCGACTGGTTCGCACCCAGCGGCGACGGCACCCGGCTGGTCGTCAACGACGAGGGGCTGCTGCGGGTGGTCCCCGCCGACCAGCGGGCCGACGCGGACACCACCACCTTCATCGACCTGCGCCGCATCCTGCACGACGTCGATCCGGCGGCCGAATGGCGGCAGGCGTACGCGGAGGCGGGACGGCTGGTGCGGGCCTACTTCTGGGACCCGGGCATGAGCGGTGTCGACTGGACGGCCGTCCTGGAGCAGTACCGGCCGCTGGTCGAACACGTCGCCACCCCGGACGAGTTCGCCGACCTGCTGCGCGAGGTGCTCGGCGAACTGGGCACCTCGCACGCCTACGTCACCCCGGCGCGGCGCGACGAGGGACCGCCGCACTACCAGCGCCCCCTCGGCTTCCTGGGCGCCGATCTGATCCACACCCCGGAGGGCGACTGGCAACTGGCCCGGATCCTGCCCGGCGACTCCTCCGACTCCCGGGCCCGCTCCCCGCTGGCGGGCTCCCCGGTGCGGGAGGGCGCGGTGCTCACCCACGTCGACGCGCGCCCCGTCGACCCGGTCGCCGGCCCCGCGCCGCTGCTGGCGGCGGCGGGCGGCACCACCGTGGAGCTGACGCTCCGGCAGGCGGGGCCGCGGCGGGTCGCGGCCGTCCCGCTGATCGACGAGCGTCCGCTGCGCTACCAGGACTGGGTGGCCCGGCGCCGGGACGTCGTCCGCGAGCTGAGCGACGGCGCCTGCGGCTATCTGCACATCCCCGACATGGGCGGCTCCGGCTGGGCGCAGTTCAACCGGGATCTGCGGCTGGAGGTCTCCCGGCCCGCGCTCATCGTCGACGTCCGGGGCAACGCGGGCGGGCACATCAGCGAACTCGTGCTGGAGAAGCTCACCCGCACCATCCTGGGCTGGGACCTCACCCGCGACGCGCAACCGGTCACCTACACCGGCGACGCGCCGCGGGGCCCGGTGGTCGCCGTGGCGGACGAGGCGACCGCCTCGGACGGCGACATGATCATCGCGGCGTTCCGGCTGCTGGGCCTGGGTCCGGTCGTCGGGGCCCGCACCTGGGGCGGCGTCGTCGGGATGACGGGCCGGCACCGGCTCGGCGACGGCACCGTGATCACGGTGCCGATGAACGCCGCGTGGTTCGAGGGATACGGATGGTCGGTGGAGAACCGCGGGGTCGAGCCGGACATCGAGGTGCTGCGGACTCCGCTGGACTGGGCCGAGGGGCGCAGCTCCGTGCTGGGCACCGCCGTACGCACCGCCCTCGACCTGCTGGAGAGGCACCCCGCCCGGACTCCGCCCGGGTACGGGGACGTCCCCGACCGCTCCCGTCCCCCGCTCCCGCCGCGCCCCTGACCGGAACAGGGGCGATACCGGTTTTGTGCGCCATGCGGCTTATGGGATCGCGTGGCAGGGTGGAAAGTGCCCGTGCGTACACACGTCCGAAGGAGTGACGATGGGTCTCGCAGACCAGTTCAAGTCCAAGGCCGAGCAGCTCCGGCACAAGAGCGGCAAGTCCACGTCCGGCGACCACAAGCACGGCGGCGACCGCAAGCACGGCGGCGACCGCAAGCAGAGCGGTGGCCAGGACGCCACCGACAAGGCGCAGGAGCTGAAGGACAAGGCCCAGCAGCGCGCCCAGGAGTGGAAGGACAAGAACCACTGAGCCAGCGGGCGGCCCACCCCCTGCCCGACGGCAATCTCCGCGGGCCCGGTGGCGCACTGCTCAGGCACCGCCTCGGCATGCCACGGCTTCCTGCCCCCGCGACGGCGGCAGGAAGCCGCGGCACGTCCGGATGCCGGTACGGCCCCGGCATGCCGGGACAGCGCCCCCAAGCGTGTCAGCGCTCCGCGCGGGCCTTCTCGTCCGCCTCTCCGCCCGCGCCGACGAGCCCGGTGGCCACCCCGCCGGAGGACTCCAGCCGGGCGGCGACGGCCTTCATCTCGCGCTGCCCCAGCGGACCGCCGATCAACGGGGCGAGATAGCCGCGGATGCCCTGCATCCCGCGCAACCACCACTGTCCGTACACATGCGGGGAGCGGCGCTCGATGCCCGCGACGAGCCGGTCGACGGCCGGGCCCAGCGGGTAGGTCTTGTTGGTGGGCCACGGCAGCCGCTGCCGTACGTCGCGCATCACCTCGTCCGCGTCCGCGCCGCGCACCATGTCGGTGTCGGTCCAGCTCAGATAGCCGACGCCGACCCCGACTCCCTTGTGCCCGACCTCGGCACGCAGGCTGTGCGCGAACGCCTCCACGCCGGACTTGGAGGCGCAGTACGCCGTCATCATCGGCGCCGGGGTGATCGCTGCGAGCGAGGCGATCTGCAGGAAGTAGCCGCGCGATTCCTGCAGTACGGGCAGGAAGGCCCGGCCGGTGACGGCGCCGCCGATGAGGTTCACCTCGATGACCCGGCGCCAGGCGACCGGGTCGGAGTCCATGAACGGCCCGCCCGCGGCCACGCCGGCGTTGGCTACGGCGATGTCGACCTTCCCGAAGTGCGCCTTGACCTCGCGTGCGACCCGGGCCATCGCCTCGTGGTCGGTGACGTCGGCGTGCCAGTGCGCCGATTCGGTGTGCAGGGACGCGCTCACCCGCTCCAGTTCGTCCGGCTCCAGCCCGACGAGGGCGATCCTGGCGCCGCGTGCCGCCATCTTCCGGGCGAGCAGCGCTCCCACGCCGCGCGCCGCGCCCGTGATGACGGCGACCTGCCCCTCCAGTGCGACCCTGCTCATGCGCTCTTCTCCTTCTTCTTCGACGGCTTCGCCGTGCGCCCGGCGGTGGCGAGGTGGTCCCGGGCGAGCCCCGCCAGGACCTCGGCGACCGTCCCGGGCTCCTCCAGCGGCGTCATGTGCCCGCGTCCTTCGAGCTGGTGCACGCCTGTGCAGTCCGGCAGCAGGGCCGCCATCCGGTGGGCGTGCGGGAGCGGGGTGAGGCGGTCGTGGGTCCCGGCGACGACGGCGGTGGGCGCGTCCAGGTGCGGCACCTTGGCCGCCAGGTCGAGTCCGGCCAGCACCCCGCCCCACGCCGACCGCACCCGGGTGGGGCAGGCGTGCACGATGCGGGCGGTCGCCTCGACGGCGTCCCGCTCGGGCCGGGGCCCGAGCGTGCCGTAGGCGAGGGCCTTGCGGGTCAGCGGGGTGACGGGACCCAGCGGCGCGGCCGAGCCCAGCAGGGCGCGGTGCGCGACCGCGCGCACCCGCTCCGAACGGAACGGCAGCACCCGTGCCTGCCCCGTCAGGTGCTGCGCTCCGGTGCTGCACAGCAGCAGCGCGGCGCCGTGCTCGCGCAGCCGCTGCCGGCCCGCCGCTGCCATGATCGTCATGCCGCCCATCGAGTGGCCGCCGATGACGGCGCGCTCCCCCGGCTCCAGCGCCGCCTCCAGGACGGCGCACAGGTCGTCGGCGAGCATGGCGGTGCTGCACGCCATCGGGGTCGCGGGGGCCGGGCTGCGGCCGTGCCCGCGCTGGTCGTAGACCACGACGCGGTGGCCGCTCGCGGTCAGGTCCCGGATGACCGGCGCCCAGAACAGCGTCGAACAGGTCCAGCCGTGGGCGAGGACGACCGCGGGGTCGCCGGCCCGACCGTGCACCTCGACGGGGAAGCGCACCCCGTCCCCGGAGCGCGCCGTCAGCTCGCGCGCGGGCGCGGGCGGCGCGTAGCGCCCGGTGGGTCCGTTCAGAATGCGGCTCATCGCACGTCCTCCGCGGTGTCGCGGCGGGCCGGGGCGGCACTGCCGCTCCGCGCCGCAGTGGGCATGTCCTCCGCCGCGTGGAAGGCGCCGGTGGCCGCGCCCCGGCTCGTGCTCCCCGCGAGCAGCGGCGCCTTGCGGCGGGCCGCACCCGCGCCGCCGGGGCGCAGCACTTCGTACTCCTCCAGCCACACCTCCCGGGTGGCCTTGCGGAATTCGGCCGTGGTGCCGGGCCACACGGCCACCGGACGGCCCTGCGCGTCCAGGTACCAGCTCGTGCAGCCGGTCTCCCACACGCTGGAGGCGATGCGTTCGCGCAGCTTGGCGTTGTAGGTGTGCTGCGCGATCGGCCGGACGTCCAGTGCGGCCTTGTCACCGCCGCCGAGGGTGTCCAGCTTCCGCACGTAGTCGACCAGGTAGTTCAGCTGCGCCTCGATGATCAGCACCATCGAGCTGGTGCCCAGGCCGGTGTTCGGCCCGATGACGAAGAGGAAGTTGGGGAAGCCGGCCACGGTCGTCCCGCGCAGCGCGTTCATCCCGTCCTCGGCCCAGGCCTCGGCGAGCGTCTCGCCGTCGGCGCCCTTGACCAGGTGGGCGAGCGGCATGTCGGAGACGTGGAAGCCGCTGCAGAAGACCACCGCGTCGACCTCCACCTCGCGGCCGTCCGCGGAGACCAGCGTGTTGCCGCGGACCTCCTTGAGGCCGGAGTCGACGACGTGCGTGTTGTGCTGGGCGAGCGCCGGGTAGTAGTCGTCGGACAGCAGCGTGCGCTTGCAGCCGACGCGGTAGTCCGGCGACAGCTTGCGGCGCAGCTCGGGGTCCTTGACCGCGCGCTTCATGTGCAGCTTGGAGATCTTCTCCACGGCGGGCAGCAGGTTCGGGTAGTTGGCGAAGACCTGCGTCTCCAGCTCCCGTACGCCCCACAGCGCGAAGCGGCGCAGCTTCTGGGTGGCGGGGAAGCGGGCGTGCAGCTTCCGCTCGGTGGCGCTGATGCGGCGGTCGTTGCGCGGCAGCACCCAGGCCGGGGTGCGCTGGAAGACGGTCAGCTCGCCGACGACCGGCTGGATGGCGGGGATGATCTGGATCGCCGAGGCACCGGTGCCGACCACCGCCACCCGCTTGCCCCGCAGGTCGTAGTCGTGGTCCCAGGTGGCCGAGTGGAAGACCTTCCCCTCGAAGGAGTCCAGGCCGGGGATGTCGGGCAGCTTGGGTTCGGAGAGCGGGCCGGTGGCGGAGACGACCAGGTCGGCCGTGAGCGTGCCGGCGGAGGTCTCCACCCGCCAGTGCAGCTCCTCCGCGTCCCAGCTCAGCTGCTGCACCTCGGTGTTGAAGCGGATGTGCTGGCGCAGCCCGAAGGTGTCGGCGACCTGCTCCAGGTAGGCGCGGATGTCCGGCTGGGGCGAGAAGCTGCGCGGCCAGTCGGCGTTGGGCGCGAAGGAGAAGGAGTACAGGTGCGAGGGGATGTCGCACGCGCATCCCGGATAGGTGTTGTCGTGCCAGGTGCCGCCGACGGCTTCCCGGCGCTCCAGGACGACGAAGTCCGTCATCCCCGCGCGGCGCAACCGCACTGCGGCTCCCAGGCCGCCGAACCCCGTGCCGATCACCGCCACCCGTACGTGTTCCTGCTCGTGCTCGGCCGCCATGCCGCCGCCTCCCGGATCTGTCACGTGCTGCGTCGTGGGTGTCGCGTCCTGTCGCGCTCGCGCACTGCGGACCCCAAACCGTGCCAGTAATCACTGGCACAGTCTTGAGAGTAGGGCAGTCGCATACTCATGGGTAGGGGTCGACGCGAGGAAAGTTACCGACGGTCGCACCGAGGCGGACGTCCCCGGCGTCCGCCTAGGCTGGGGGCGTGGCGAGCGCGAACGAGCAACACACGACGGACGGAGCCGGTCCACCCGCCGGGGACCCGGCCGCTGGGCCGACCACCGGGCAGCGGGAGTTCCGCGCGCACCAACTGGCGGAAGCCGCCGGAATCACCACCCGCACCCTGCGCTTCTACCGCGAACGCAAACTCCTCCCACCACCCCGCCGCGAGGGCCGCATCGCCTGGTACGACGAGCACCACCTCGCGCGGCTGCGCAGCATCACCGCGCTGCTGGCCCGCGGCCACACCCTCGGCGGCATCGCCGACCTCCTCGACGCCTTCGAGAAGGGCCGCGACGTCCGCACCGCCGCCGAGGTCATGGGCCTGGACAGCGCGCTGGTCACCCCCTTCTCCGAAGAGATCCCCGTCCGGCTCACCCCGGAGGAACTCGCCGACCGCTTCCAGGGCGAGGTCACGCCCGAGAACCTGGCCGACTCCCTGGACCTCGGCTACGTGGCCGTCGACGGCGACGAGTTCGTCCACACCAGCCGCCGCCTGCTGGACGGCTCCGCCGAACTGGTGACCAAGGGCATCCCGCTGGCCGATGTACTGGCCGCGGCCCGCGAACTGCGCACCCAGACCGACGAGATCGCCGCCACCTTCGCCCGCCTCTTCCGCACCCACCTGCTGCCCCGGCAGCAGTCCACCGACCCGGCCGAGCTGAACGACCTGCTCACCCAGCTGGCACCGACCGCCAAACAGATCGTCGAGGCGGAACTGGGCCTGGCCCTGGACCGGCGGGTACGCGCCGAACTGGAGGACTGGCTAGGCACCGGACAGCCGGACCGGCAGTGCCTTGATCCCGTGGATGAAGTTGGAGACTAGCCGGCGCACCTGCCCGGCCCCCTCCCCCGGCGGCAGCAGCTCGTACGGCGGCAGCAGCCGCGCCGCCTCCTGGTGCAGAACGCGCAACTGGAGGCGCGCGAAATGGGCGCCCATGCACACGTGCGGACCCGCACCGAACACCACGTGCGGATTGTGCGCACGGGCCAGATCCAGCGTGTGCGGCGCTTCGAATACCCGCTCGTCATAGTTGGCGGACGCGTGGAAGACCACCACCTTCTCGCCCGCACCGATCCGCCGCCCCGACAGTTCGAGATCCCGGACCGCGGTGCGCCGGAAACTGAGCACCGGGGTGTGCCAGCGCAGCAGTTCCTCCACCGCCACCGCCTGTGCCTGCACCTGCCCGGCCCGCACCAGCTCCCGCAGGGTGCGCTGGGCACGCGGATGCTGCGCCAGCGCGAGCAACCCGCCCGGGGCGGCGCTGCGCACCGTGTCGTTGCCCGCGACCGTCAGCAGGAAGAAGAACATCTCCAACTCGGCACCCGTCAACTCGTGTGCCAGCGCGGTCATGACATCGTCCGCCGGATGCGCCCGCTTGTGCGCCGCCAACCCGCGCGCGTAGTCGAACATCTCCTGGAGCATGGCCGGCGAGCGCGGATCGGCCGGACGGCCGTCCGGACCGAGCACGGCACGGGCCTGATCCGGGTCCTGGTAGCCGATGATCCGCTCGGTCCACTCCAGCAGCAGCCCCCGGTCCCCGGCGGGCACCCCCAGCAGGTCCGCGAGGTTCAGCAGCGCGAAATCGTCGGTGACCGCAGCCACCAGATCGCAGCTCCCCCGCTCCCGCGCCTGCCTCAGCGCCCCCGCCAGGAGTCTGCGCGCCCGCTGCCGCACCCGGGCCTCGAACCGCTCCACGCGGCGCCGGGTGAAGGCGCGGCTGACCAGAGTGCGCAGCCGGTTGTGGGCCGGCGGATCCTGGTTGAGCATCATCCGGCGGATGAACGGCAGATCCCCCGGCGCCGGATCGCGGATCTGGGTGGCGCCCTCGTACGAGGAGAAGTCACCGGGCGAACCCAGCACCCGCAGCACGTCCGCATGCCGCGTCACCGCCCAGAACCCCGGCCCCGCGGGCCAGCCCAGCACCTCGTACTCCACCTGCCAGGCCACGGGCTCGCCGTCCCGCAGAGCGCGGAACACCTCGTGCGGCAGGCCGCTCGCGTAGCGGCGCGGATCGAACACGTCCCGGTCGGAGACCGGTACGCCGGGGTCCGGGGCGCCGGAAGCCGGTAGGGCGGGGTCCGGGGCGGCGCCGCTCACGCGCCCTCCCGCCCGCGCGGGACGCGGACTCCGCCGGGGCCGCCGGGGCCGCCGTCCGGGCCCCCGCCGGGCTGCCCGTCGGCGCGCAGGAAGTCCTCCACCGCCCGCACGGTCTCCAGCGGCGTCTCGTCGAGCGGATAGTGACCGGCCGCGGGCAGCTCCACGAGTTCGGCGGCCGTGTACCAGCGCAGCCATGTGGTGCGGACCACCTCGGCCGACAGCACCGGGTCGCCGTCCCCGACCACCAGCCGCACCGGCACCCGGCACCCCCGCACCTCCCCGTGGAAATCCTCCAGGGCCCAGGAGTCCAGCCAGCGGCGGAACGCGGCCGGATCGGTGCACGAGACCGACCGCTCGACCATCAGATCCAGCCAGGCGTCCGGGCGGCGGTTGCCCGTGGTGTAGTCGATGATCGCCCTGCGGTTGGCCGGGCGCCGCGCGGCCTCCGCGAACAGCTCCCACTGCTCGCCCCGCAGCGGCACCCCGCTCGCCGGCACCGGCGCGATCCCCACCATCCGCCGCACCCGCCCGGGTGCCGCCAGCACCACCCGCTGCATCACGGCCGCGCCCATCGAGTGCCCGACCAGCGAGAACCGCTCCCAGCCGAGCGCGTCCGCCAGCGCCAGCACGTCCCGCGCGGCCTCACCCGCCGTACAGGCGCCCGGGATGCCCCGCGCCTCGCCGTAGCCGCGCAGATCGGGAACGGCATAGCTGAACGTGGCACGGTCGAGCACGTCGAGCACCGGCGCATAGGCACGCCGGTCCGCGAACCAGCCGTGTACGGCGATCACATGATGCGCACCGTCACCGATCCGGGTGGCGGGCAAGGCGACGGCACCGGCACCCGCCCCCGTCCCGTCCGTTCCCGTTCCGTCCTCGGCTCCGCACTCCGCGGCAGCGTCCATGGCGGCCTCCCCTGGGGACGGCGGGGCCCTCGCCCCACCGGCTCCACGGTGGCCCGGCCCGCACCGGCCGCACAAGACCACGGCACCCGCCGAAGCCCCGGCCACGTCGCGGTGTCACGAGCACCCGGCGGGCGCCCGGGAGAGGCGCAGACCGGTTCTGGAAGCAGCCGGCTCAGACCCCGTAGTCGACGGTCACCGGCGCATGGTCGCTCCACCGCTCGGCGTGCGTGGCGGCCCGCTCCACATACGCCTTCACCGCGCGCTCGGCCAGGCCCGGTGTGGACATGTGGTAATCGATCCGCCATCCCGTGTCGTTGTCGAAGGCACGGCCCCGGTACGACCACCACGAGTACGGCCCCGCGACATCCGGATGGAGCGCCCGGACGACATCCGTGCAGCCGCCGTCCTGCGGGTCGAGGACTTGGGAGAGCCAGGCGCGCTCCTCGGGCAGGAACCCGGAGCTCTTCTTGTTGCCGCGCCAGTTCTTCAGGTCGGCCTCCTGGTGGGCGATGTTCCAGTCGCCGCAGACCAGCACCTCACGCCCGGCCGCCGCCGCCCGCTCCCGCAGATCGCGCAGGTAGGGCAGGAACGCCGCCATGAAGCGCTCCTTCTCGTCCTGCCGCTCGGTGCCGACCTCCCCCGAGGGCAGATACAGGCTCGCGACCGTCAGACCGGGCAGGTCCGCCTCCAGGTACCGGCCGGACTCCTCGAACTCGGGTGCGCCGAAGCCGACCCGCACACTGTCGGGCTCCCGGCGGGTGAGCAGCGCCACACCGGCCCTGCCCTTCGCGGAGGACGGTGCCCAGAAGGCGTGCCATCCCTCCGGGTACCGCACCGCCTCGGGCAGCTGCTCGGGCTCCGCGCGGACCTCCTGGAGGCAGACCACGTCCGCGTCGGTGGCCGCCAGCCACTCCGCGTACCCCTTCTTCGCCGCGGCCCGCAATCCGTTCACGTTGACCGTGCTCACCTTGTGCACAACATGCTCCTCATCGGTACGCGCATCCGTCGCACCATATGCCGGTGCAGCCCGCGACCGACGTGCCGCTGTCGCCGCCCCGCGCCTCCGGCGCCTGCCCTCGGCGGAGGGCTGCCCGGCCTGTGACCGACGACACGGAGCAGGCGTGATCGGGACATGACCAGCCGATGCGCCCCACCGGCCGCCCGGGGGCAAGGCACTGCGCTGCCTCTTGCGGAGGGAAGGTGCCGGGAGGGGCCCGCCGCAGCGGCCGACCGGCCGCCCCCTCGCGCTTCCGTCCGCTCTACGATGCCCGCATGCAGATCGTTCCCGTCGGTTACGACCACCCGGACGCCCGGAAGCTCAGCGACCTCGTGCTCCAGGAGTACGCGCTGCGCTACGGCGATCCGGAAGGCGACGCGACGCCACTGGATCCGTCGATGTTCCAGCCGCCACGCGGTCTGTATCTGCTGGCCTACGACGCGCAGCAGCGGCCGGTGGCCACCGGCGCCTGGCGCGCGCGGGACGCCGCGCACGGGCCGGATGAGGAGGACGAGAACTACGCGGACGGCGACGCCGAGCTCAAGCGGATGTTCGTCGTGCCCGAGGTGCGCGGCCAGGGCCTCGCACGCCGGATCCTGGCGCTGCTGGAGGACGACGCCCGGGAGGCGGGCCGCACCCGGGTGGTGCTGGAGACGGGGCTGCAGCAGCCGGAAGCCATCGCGCTGTACACGTCATCGGGATATGTTCCGGCCCCGGCGAAGTTCGGCCACTACCGGTTCCACACGGAGAGCCGCTGCTTCGTCAAGCCGCTGCGCGGAACCGACTGACCGCACCGGAGCCCGCAGGGCCGTCCGACAGCCCGGTCAACAGGCGGGCGCAGCACCCTCTCCGGTCACATCCCCGAACCCGGTCACGTCCCCGGTCACCCCTCTGGCGAAGTCGGCGACCTGCGCGATGCCGATCTCCTCGACCGAGACGACCCGCACCCCGGGCCCCACGGCGTCGGCGCCGCCCCCGGCCAGCCGCGCGGTCAGTGCCCGACCGGGCGGCAGTTCGATCCACCGGTCCGCGCCGGTCCCCCGCAGGGCCGCCGTGACGGCCTCGTGCCGGACCGGCAGCGCGACGGAGCGGGCCAGGTCGTCGAAGACGCCGTTGGCGTCGCCGTGCAGACACAGACCGCTGGTGCCGGCCACGTAGGGCAGCGCGTGGTTACGGCGCGGCACCGTGGCCAGGTGCTGTGCCATCCGGATGCCCAGATCGTGCGGGGGCTCCGCCGCCCGCTCCACGAGTTCGGCACGCAGCCGCACGGCCCGCAGCGCCTCCGGGAAGGTGAGCAGTCCCGCGACGACGGCCGCCGCGTAGCCGCCGAGCCCGTGGCCCGCCACGGCGGCCGGGAGGACCTCCTCGTCCTCGACCAGCGCTCTGGCACCGGCCACCCCGGCGACCAGCAGGCTCACGTGCCGCGCCACCTCGGACCCGGCCAGCGCCTCGGCGGTGTCCAGCTCCGCGACCCCTCCCGGATGGTCCCACTCGGCCTCGGCCAGCACGGTCGCCGAGGCGGCCGTGTCCGGCAGCCGGTGCAGCATGCCGGCCCGCAGCGAGTCCGGGCCGGGGAAGAGGAACGCGACGCTCATGGGGTCACCCTCACCCGCCGCACCCCGCCGGTGCCAGTCGCAGCACCGTACGGATCGCGCGGCGGAGCGCGACACCGGACGGGACCGGCCGAGGATCCGGGCCGCGAGGGCTGCCGTCGGGGCGAATCCGCAGGTCGCGCGGGTGCTGCCGGACTGGGGATGCCGGAGCCCGCGAGAGCGCGGATCGTGGGTCGTATGACGGAATACATCGTGTGCGCCGACTTCACCGACCGGGGAACCGGGGCGGCACAGCACGCGCTGGAGACGCTGGAGCGCGCGCACAGCCGGGGCGCGCTCGACCTGCGGGAGGCCCGGGTGATCAGCCGGGACCCGAACGGGCACGCCGAGATCCTCGGCGAGGTGGACCACATCAGCGGCGCCGCGGGGTTCGCCGTCGGCAGCCTCGTCGGTGCGCTGGTGGGCCTGGTGGGCGGGCCGCGGGGTGCCCTGCTCGGCTTCACCACCGGGGGCCTGATCGGCGGCGGCCACGACGCCCGCCGGGTCGTGGAGACGAACGAGGGGCTGGAGGAGCTCACCGCGGAGATCCCGCCCGCGAGCACGGTGGTGGTGGCCGATGTGAAGGAGACCTCCACCGGTGCGGTGCGGGAGGCGCTGGGACCGGGTGTCAGCCACTATCTCGCAGCCGCGGTGCGGCAGGAGGTCGAGGAGGACATCCTCTCGAAGCCCCAGTCGTGTCCCAACGCCTCCGACGCGCCCACCGGATCCGCGACCACCGGCCACGAGACAGGACGCTTCGGCGAGGGCGAGAAGGAGCGGGCGAGCGGCCGCGAGACGCACTGGTGGCGGCGCTAGCGGGGCGGGACAGGGCGACGGGGCGGCACGACGCCCCGGGCACCGGCGACGCCGACAGGTGCACCGGGGCCGGGCGGGTGGCATCGGCAGGGCGCGCGGAGCGAGGGAGTACCGGATGGGCCTGGCGTGGGGCGTGCTGATCGTCTCCGGGTGCCTGGAGACGCTGTGGGCTACCGCTCTGGAGGCGTCGGACACGTTCCACCGGCTGTGGCCCTCGGTGCTCTTCCTGGTCGCGCTCGCGGCCAGCATGGCGGGCCTGTCGTACGCTGTCTCGCAGATTCCGCTGGGCACCGCGTACGCGGTGTGGGTGGGGATCGGCGCCGTCGGTACGGCGGTCTACGGGATGGCCGTGCTGGGGGACACGGTCTCCGCGGCGCGGCTGCTGTGCCTGCTGCTGATCGTCGGCGGTGCGGTGGGGCTGAAGCTGCTGCCCTGAACGGGCCTGCCGCCTCCCCGCGGCGCCCGGAGCGTGCTCCCCGGGACACCCTGAACGCCAATGGCCGGACCAGTCGGAGACATTGTTTACATGCCCCTGCCATGCCGCTACGTTGACGCCCGACCACCGCCCCCGACACTCCGCGAGTCGTGCACCCCCCACCCCGTCCCTCGGGAAGGCAGGCACCCATGAGACCCACTCGCCACGCTCGGACCGGACTCCTCGGCGCCGCCGCGGCCGCCGCACTGGCGCTGACCGCGCCGGTGAACGCGCAGGCGGCGCAGGCGTCCCCCGCGCCCCCACAGAGCCCTGCGCGGGCCGCCGGGAGCCCGCAGCTCCTCGCGAAGCTGACACACTCCCAGGCGACGTCCATCTTCCGGTCCGCCGGGATCACCTGGACGTCCAGCGGCGGCTGTTCGGACCGGAACAACCCCACCTGCACCTCGTTCCAGGGGCTCCGGTCGCAGACCGCGGACGGCGCCGTCACCCTCAAGAGGGCGTCCGGCTGTGCCGTCCGGCTGACCGGCGGCACGGAGACGGGGCACGCCTCCGGCACCTACAGCCACTGGAACGGCTACAAGCTCGACATGTCCCTCTCGAGCTGCCTGGACAGCTACATCACCGGGGCCTTCACCTCCATCGGCGGCTCCAAGTGGAAGTCGGCCTCGGGCAACATCTACTACCGCGAGGGCAACCACTGGGACGTCACCTACTACAACTGCGGCGGCTGCTGAGCGGGCCGCCCTGCGCCCTCCGGCAGCCCGGCGAGGAACTCCCGCACATGCCCGAGCCACACCTTGCGGTCCTGCTCGCCCAGGACGTGGGCGCCGCCCGGAATCTCCACCAGGGCGGCGCCCGGAAGGGCGGCGGCGAGCCTGCGGGAGCTGTCGGGCAGCACGAGGCGATCACCGGTTGGCACCGCCACCAGCGCGGGCACCCGGATGCCCGCGAGGTCGCCGCGCACATCGACCCGGTGCACCAGGTCGAAGTGGTCCACCATGCCCGGCGGCAGCCCCTCCCGGGTCGCCGCGACGGCGCCCTCCAGCTCCTCGGCGGTGAGTTCGCCCAGTTCGCCGTCCGACAGCGCGGCCTGGGTGGCGACGCGCGCGACCGCGTCCCACTCCCCGGCCCGCCCCAGGCGGGTGACGAGGGCGGCGGCGAACTCCAGGAGCGGGTCGGCCACCGCGAACCCGGCGGTCAGCACGAGCCCGGTCACCCGCTCCGGGTGCCGCGCCGCGGCCCGCAGAGCGACCACCGTCCCCAGGGACTCCCCCAGCACGGTGAAGTGTTCGTGCCCCCGCGAGACCGCGGCCTGCACGACGGCGTCCGCCAGCGTGTCCAGGTCGAGCGGCTCCGCCGCCCGGGGCGTGCCTCCGGCACCCGGATAGTGCGGTCCGATCAGCGTGTGATCGGACGCCAGATCGTCCAGTACGTGCCCGAAGTTGGCTTCGATCCCTCCGCCCGCGCCGTGTGCGAGCAGCAGCGCGGGGCCGCTGCCCTGTACGTGTACGTCCAGAGACGGGAATGCGGCCGCAGCCGCGGTGTGCTTCTCGGTCATGTCCCAGAAGCTAAACTCCGACATCAGTGTCAGAGTCAAGCCGCGTCCGGGGCGGGATGCCTCCGGCGGCTTCGAGGGGGCGGATCGGCCATGCGGATGAAGGAGATGGTGCGCCGCACCGGCGTCCACGAGCGGCTGCTGCGCTACTACGAGAAGCAGGGTCTGCTGAGCCCGCAGCGGCTGCCCAGCGGCTACCGCGAGTACAGCGAGACGGATGTCGACACGGTGCGCCGGGTGCGCTGCCTGCTGACGGCGGGGCTGTCGACCTCGGCGATCGCGCAGATCCTGCCGTGCCTGCGGGACGAGGGTGATCGCCTCGTCCCGACCTGCCCCGACCTGGTGGGGCAGTTGCTCGCCCAACGCGACCGGATGACCGCGGAGATCGAGGCCCTGCACACCTCGCGCGGTCTGCTCGACGACGTCCTGGCCGCCACCCCCGATCGCCTCAAGCGGGCCGCGGCGAACGCCCCCGGGGAAGCCGGAGCACCGCGGGCCGCTTAGCGGACGCCACCGCGCGGCGGGCGGGGACGCGGCGGACCGGGAAGCGGCCGACCGGAGCGCGACGGCCCCGGGGAGCGGCGGATCGGGGGCGTGGCGGAACCGGGGGCCTGGCGGTCAGCCGCTCCCCACACCGGGGGGCGGACGGGTGCGGGCGGAACGGCTCACCCGGCGGTGGGAACCGGCCGGTACACCGAGATGCCGAACGACGCCGTGGCCTGCACCCGTTCCCCCAGTGCCGCGGCCCGCCCCCGCAGTTCCTCCGGCTCGACATGCCGCGCGGCCGGCCCCATGGCGGCGAGGTTCGCCACGTCCGCGGCGGACAGGTCGAGGGGGTACTCGAGAGCCTCGGTACGCTCCGGTGCGAAGTGCCCGGACAGGGTGCGCTCCAGGCGCTCCGCCTTGTCCGGGTCGACTTCCAGCAGGCCCAGCGCGCCGCGCAGTTCCCGCAGATGCCGCCCGGTCGGCGTGACCACCAGCAGCGCCCCGCGGGGCTTGAGCACCCTGCGGAACTCCGCGCCGTTGCGCGGTGCGAAGACGTTCAGCACGACGTCCGCGCAGCCGTCCCGGACCGGGAACGGCCGCCAGACGTCCCAACTGGCCGCGCCCGCGCGCGGGTGGGCCCGTGCGGCCCGGCGCAGCGCGTGGGGCGACGCGTCGAGCGCCAGTCCCACCGCGCCGGGCAGGGCCTCCAGGACGGCGGCGAGGTAGTGCCCGGTGCCCGCACCGGCGTCCAGCACCGTGTCCCCTGCGCCCTCCGCGGGAGGGCCGAGCGAGGCGGTGATCCGAGCCAGCGCTCCGGTCAGCGGCGCGTAGTGCCCGGTCTCCAGAAAGGCCGTGCGGGCCAGCACCATCGCCGCACTGTCGGCGTTCGCGGTGCGCTTGGCCCCGGAGAGCAGGCTGACGTATCCCTGCCGGGCGATGTCGAAGGTGTGCCGGTTCGGGCAGCGCAGCGACCGTTCCGCCACTGCCAGGGAGTCGCCGCAGACGGGGCACCGCACCACCTCGACCAGGGCCCCCCAGGGGTCGCGGGGCGTCGGCCCGCGCCGCGCGGGCCGGTCGTGCGCATGACCGACGTCGCGGCCGTCGTGCGCTCGCTCTTCGTGCGTGTACGCGTCACGCGCGGCGGACGGTTCGGTCATGGGGCGGCAGCTCTCTCGGACGGCGGAGCCCCAGGCTACCGGCGTCCGGAAGAGCTGCCGCCGGCTCCTCTTCCTGCCCGGCGGAATCGCGCATGCGCCACGGCGAACGAGGAGACCACGCGCCGCATAGCGCGGTCGAAAATCCGGTGAAACGACATCCTGCACATCTCACCCTCTTCTCGCTGCTCCACGCAGGAGTGACATACGTGCGGAAAACCGCATACTCATAAGTCTGAGTACTGCACACAGGGGTTTCCGCCGGCTGGAGCATTCGTTGACCGGGATGTACCCGAGACGGTCATCTCCGTCATCCGCCCTCGCTGGTCGGCGCGGACGACCGGGGCGACGCGGCGTCGGTCACCACCAAGGGCGTCATGCGCGTGCGGGACCGGCCTCGACACAGTCGTCTGAACCTGCCCGCAGAGAAGAGAGTTCAGTCTTGACCGAGACGTCGCACTCGTACACGTCCTACGTACCCCCTGATCCGGACACCGGCTTCCCCGGGCAGAGAAAACCGGCTGAACCGGATGTGCACCCGGCCCACACCTGGGGGGCCGCGCCGGTCAGGAACGACAACGCCGTGCGACTGGACCCCACCGACACCGGGACCCTCGGGCTCACCCGTTTCGGCTCGCCGCACCCCGAGCGCGGCGAGCAGACCGACCACCACGCGGACCTGGACGCCGAACTCGCCCGATTCCTCGACACTGTCGAGCAGGAGCGCCTGGCGGACTCCTCCGGTGCGGCCACCCGGGCCCGGCACCGCAAGGAACGTCCCCTGGAGCGGGCGAAGCAGCAGCAACAGCGGGGAGAACTGAGCTGGCGGCGGGTCCTGAGCGCCTTCTCGGTCACGCTCACCGCCATGATCGTCCTCCTGGTCAGCTTCCTGGGCGCCAAGGCGTCCTACCCGTCGCTCTACGACCTCGCCCAGGAGTCGGCGCCCCCGGGGGTCGCGCACGCCTGGCCGCTGCTGATCTACGCCCCCTGGGTCGCGGCCACGCTCTCGATTCTGCGCACCCGGGCCTACCGCCGCCGTACGGTGCACTCCTGGCTCGTCGTCCTCTTCTTCGCCGCCGTCGCCTCCCTGCTGTGCGTCGCCGACGCCCCGCCGACCCCGGCGGGCATCGCGGTGGCCGGTCTGCCGCCCATCACGGCGCTGCTCTGCTTCCATCAGCTCGTCCGACAGCTCGACCTCCCCCCGGTCCCCACACATCCCTCCCGGCACGCCCGCCCCACGCGCGGCACCAATCGCCACCGGTCGGCGGGCTGACCCCACGGCCCGCCGACCGGTGGTCGCGGCATCGTCGACCCCGGCGGCGAACCGCCGACCCTGCGCACCCCTGCGCCGCCGCACCCCCGCGGTTCGTGGGCCACCGCCCGGGCGGAAGCCCTCCGAGTCCGGACCGCCCACTGCCGCCCCAGTGGCTGCGGCCCGGCGGGCAGGCGCCGTCGCGACCCAGGCGACCGTCCGCCCGCGCACCGGCCGACCGGGTCAGCGCGCTCCCGGGGCACCGAGCCCCTATCGGAACGACAGTTCCGTTAAAGCCTTTCTCGTGCTACCTTCGCAGTCATAACGGAACGCAAGTCCCGTTACAGTGACTCGCCATCCCACCCCTGACGCACCGCACCTCCGCCGCACCGTCGACCACAGCGGTCGCCTGGAAGGAAGTCCTGTCATGCCCACAACAAAACCGGAGTCGACCACGCCGGCCGCCCCCGACGTCAGGGCGGTGCCGGAGCCGACGGCCACGCCCCGGCAGCTCACCGGGCGGCTGAGGGTGGTCCTGGCCGTGCTCCTGGTCGCCCAGTTCATGCTGGCCGTCGACTTCTCGATCCTGAACGTCGCGCTGCCCGCGATCGGCGACGGGCTCGGCTTCCCCCTCGCCGACCTGCAGTGGATAGCCACCTCGTTCGCACTCGCCGCCGCCGGTTTCACCCTCTTCTTCGGCCGCATCAGCGACCTGGTCGGCCGCAAGAGGATCTTCATAGCCGGCCTCGCGCTGCTGGGCCTGTCCTCCCTCGTCGGCGGCCTGGCCACCAGCCCGGGGGTGCTCCTGGCCGCCCGCGTCGCCCAGGGCCTGGCCACGGCCGCCGCGACACCCGCGGGGCTCTCCCTGCTCACCACGGCGTTCCCCGAGGGCCCGCTGCGGCAGAAGGCGCTGGGCATCAACGGCGCTCTCATGTCCGCGGGATTCACCACCGGCGCCGTCCTCGGCGGGGTGCTGACCGACCTGCTCTCCTGGCGCTGGGCGTTCTTCCTCAACGTCCCCGTCGCGCTCGCCGTCGTCCTCGTCGCGCCCGCCGTCATCCGGGAGCCCGCACCCGCCGCCCGGCCCCGGCTCGACCTGCCCGGCGCCCTCACGGTCACCGGCGGTCTGCTCGCCCTGGTCCACGGCCTCACCCAGGCCGGCGAGCACGGTTGGACCGCCCCGCACGCCGTGGCCGGCCTCGCCGCGGGCGCCGCGCTGCTGGCCGCGTTCTTCGTGATCGAGCGCAGGGTGGCCCAGCCGCTGGTCCCGCCCAGGGTCCTGGGCCGGCGCAACGTCGCCTGGGGGAACGTGCTCGGGCTCCTCGCCTTCGCCACCGAGACCTCGCTGGTCTACCTGCTCACCCTCTACCTGCAGAAGACCCTCGGCTTCACACCGCTCGCCGCAGGCGTCACCTTCGGCGTCCTGGGCATCGGCACCGTCCTCGGCGGACTCGTCGCGCCGAAGGCCATCGCCCGGACCTCCACCCTGACCGCCCTGATCGGCGGCGGCCTGCTGCAGGCGGTCGCCACCGCCGCCCTCCTCTTCCTGGGCACCACCACCGGCGCCGCGCTGGGCCTGCTGCTGCCCGCCACATTCCTCGGCGGCGTCGGCAACATGCTCGTCATCGTCGGCTTCATGGTCACCGCCACCAGCGGCCTCCCGGATGCCGAACAGGGGCTGGCCACCGGTCTCGCGTCGATGTCCCAGCAGGTCGGCATCACCATGGGCACGCCGGTCATGTCCGCCGTCGTCACCGCCGGCACCTCGGGCGCGACCACCGCCACCGCGATCCACCACGGAGTCGCCACCGCCATCGCGGTCAACACCGCACTCGTCCTCCTCGGCACCGTCCTGGCCGCGCTCTTCCTCCGCACCCGCACCCGCACGCCGCAGGACACGACGAACGCCTGACCCCGCTCCCTCTGCGCGCCCGCACCCCTGACCGGGCCTCCCGGAAGCCGGGCCTTCCAGAGCAGAGGCCGTCCGGGTCCCGGGACCGGGCTGCCGCACCGCACGGCACCGCTCACCGGGGACACAGGGCCACCGGGCGGTGTCACCGGCCGGCTCCTTCAAGCCACCGCACCCCACCAGGGGTTCCGACGTGTATACCGACGAGGCCCGGCCCCCCGGCGCCACCACTGCCGTCACGTGGCGCGACATCGTCGTCCCCGGCGGGCCGGCGGCGGTGGCCGCCCGCGTCCTCCGGCCGGCCATGAACACCCTGGCCACCGACCAGCCGCCTCCCCTGAGCGACGGGCCGGGCCACGTCTCACCGGCCGGCTGGTCACGTCGTCCGCGAGAACGGACGCCACCCGCAGGCTCGTCCGGCACCCCGCCTGTGAACCACCCCCGGAAGCACCGGAGATCCTGCCCGAGCAAGCAGAGCGGGAGGGGTCTCGTGCGCGCTCGCAGGCGCCCGATTCCTGTGACCGTCCCGGAGGACATCGCTGCGGCGCCCGAGCGACCGGTGATCACCCAGGCGGGTCGGGGGTGTAGGCATACACGCGGATCGGATCGAGATGCAGTTCGTGGGGACCCATGCAGTCCGCCGCGAGGGTGGCCAGGAGCGTTCCGCAGGCACATGCCATGTTGCGACCTCCGGTGCCGAGCGGCCCACAGCACCCCCAGTGGACAGTCGAGGCCCCGGTCAACCGGACGGTGGACACATCATCTGGATGAACGACGACGGTATTCCGGGGCCCTGCGGACACCGTGCGGGTCATGTCGTGCGGCATGAGGAGGGGGCGGCTTCCGGAAGGCTTCGGGTGCCGGGGGTCCGGAGCCACGAAGGGTGCTCCCCATGGCTCGGGGTCGATGGCGTAGTGGCCGCGCGGCACGGTCGAGGGCGCGAGCCAGGTCTTGCGGTCGCGGTCCCGGTCGCTCACGGAAGCGTCGGGAACAGCAGGAAGCTTCTGAAGGTCCTGCGTGAGCTGGGCACCGCACTTCGTGCAGTAGAAGACCGTCATGCCGGCCGTTCTACCTCACCGTCCCAGTCGGCCACGACCGCGTTTCCACCCGCTCCGGGAGCGGCACCACCCTTCGCTGCCGCACAACGCGAAGAACCCCTGCCGGATGACTCCGACAGGGGTTCTGACGTGCTGTGGACCTGAGGGGATTTGAACCCCTGACCCTCTCGTTGCGAACGAGATGCGCTACCGGACTGCGCCACAGGCCCTTGCGACAGAGGAAACAGTAGCACCCTCGCCGGGACGGGAGGAAATCCGTTCCCGGGCCTCCCGCGGAACCGTCAACGGCGGACTCACTCGTTGGCGGCGCGGGGTCGCTGTTCGCCTTCGTACTGGTCGAAGAGGGGTGTGCGGTCGCGGTCGGCGGTGGTTCCGTCCTCGGCGGCGGGGTGCGGCTCGGCGGCGGGGACGCTGCTGGAGCGGGCCGAGCTCCAGGCGTCGGGAGCCTCCAGGTCGACGCCGCGCGTCGCACGGGGTGCGACGGGGGCACTGACATAGGTGGGCAGCGGTACGGGCACCGGTTCCCAGCCCTCGCCCTCGGAGGAGTCCCTGTCCCGTGCGCGCTGCTGGTCGACCCACTCGGCGTGGTCGGTCTGCTCGACCAGTGCGCGGCGCTCCGCCGCCTCCTGCTGTTCGGCCCGGGCCCGGGCCTCCGGGGGCGCACCCGCGCGGTCAGCGGCGGGGGCTTCCGGACGTGCGCCGCTGTGCTCGGGTCTGCGCCGGGGCGCCACATCCGCCGGGGGGCCGCCGGCCCGGGGGCGGCGCTCCTCACGGGGATGCTGTTCTTCGCCGTGACGCCGGCCCTGGCGGCCGGTGGCGCCGTCGCCCTCCGTACGCACCGGGAGGCCCGGCTCGGTGTCGGTGTGCAGCGCCTCGGCCCGGCGGCGCTCGGATGGTCCGGCGTCGTCGTACGGCCGCTGGGCGCGCAGACTGCGCGCCGCCGCTTCGGCCCGGCGCCGGTCCATGGTGAAGGCGAAGCGGCGGCGCTCCTGGACGCGGAGATGGACGATGTAGACGCTCAGCAGGACGGCGGGGACGGCGGGCACCCACAGCAGGGCGAGTCCGCGGACTGCCGCCACGACCGTGCCCACCGTGAACGCGAGGAAGAGCAGCATCGTCGTGCGCCGCCGCCGCGCGAGCAGCTTGGCCCGCTTGGCCTGCTTGGCCCGCCGTCCCGCTCCCTGCGCGGTCCGCGGGTCGGCGGTCCGAGAGCGTGCCGTCCCCGCCCGCTCGGCCGCGCTCGTGCGGGAGCGGTCCGGTCCGGTCCGGTCGGCGCCCTGCTGGTCGTACCGGGCCTCCCCCGACTGCTCCGAGGGGCGGCCCGGTGACCGCGCCGGAGCCGTCCCGGACCCTGCCGCCACGGCCGCGTCCTCCGGAACGTCGTGGTCGCGGTGCGCGGCGGCGGTGCCCGGATGGCCGCTCCGGCTGCCGGGGCGGACCGTTCCGGCGGGCCGGCCCTCCGGGTGAGCGTGCACCTCGGTCAGCGCTTCGGCGCCGGGGGCGCCGACCATGGTCTTGGGGTCGGCGAAGGCCCGGACGTCCACCGCTTGCTCGGTGGCGGCGTCCGGGTCGCTCCGGTACGCGTCACCGCCGGAGCCGTACGCGGCGGAGGAGCCGGGCTCGTGCTCGGCGCCGGCTCTCCGTGCGTACGGGTCGTCGGCCGCCCACCCCTCGCGGACGCGGCGCCGTTCCGCCTCTCTGGCGTAGCGGCGCTCCATACCGGCCTTGCCGGACAGCAGCCGGATGGCGGTGCTGAAGCGTTCCGTCGGACGGGCTTCGTTCAACTCGTCCTGGCGACGAAGCCACATCGGCACCAAGTAGGCGGCCCAGGCCCCGACGATGACTGCGTAGATGAGGCCACTGCTGCTCACCCTCACACGGTAGAGGGGATTACGTGAGCCCATCTGCCAAACAGCCCGGCGTGTTGCACGATCTGGCCGATCCGTCGAACTTTTTTATGACCGACGGCCCGGGACTATGCGGAATCGGCCGAGAAATGGCCGGAACGCGCGGGCGCGGGAATCCCGTCTCCCCGACCGACCCCACAAATCGAACGTCTATTTTATTTCAGTGGAGTGGCCGGGCCTCGACCGGTGCCAGCGGGTCAGCAGGCCCTCCGGGACCTCCTCCACTGTCAGGGCGAACACCAGGTGGTCGCGCCAGGCGCCGTCGATGTGCAGATAGCGCGGCCGGATTCCTTCCTCCCGGAAGCCGAGCTTTTCCACCACGCGACGGCTGGGGAGGTTCTCGGGGCGGATGCAGACTTCGACACGGTGCAATCCGACAGTGCGGAAGCAGTGGTCCACGACCAGCGCCACCGCCGTGGGCATGACGCCCCGTCCCGCCACCGCGCGGTCCACCCAGTAGCCGATATGGCCGGAGCACATGGAGCCCCAGGTGATACCCGCCACGGTCAACTGCCCGGCGAGCCGCCCCTCGTGCTCCACCACGAACGGCAGCATCCGGCCGGCCTGCGCCTCGGTGCGCAGATGCCGCACCATCTGGCGGAAAGTGGGGCGACGCGGCGGCAGCTGGCCGGGCGGCGCGGGCGGAATCGTGGCCTCCCAGGGACGCAGCCAGTCCCGGTTGCGCTGATTGACCTCCCGCCAGGCGCGCTGGTCGCGCGACTTTATGGGGCGGAGGGTCGTGGGACCGTCCGCCAGCTCGACCGGCCATGGGGCGTTCAGCGGGCGTCGTCCCCTCTGTGCCCGCCGGACCGCCGCGGGGAGTCCGGCTCGGTGGGACGGCCCGGCTCGGTGGGATGGTCGCCGCCGTGGATCTGGTCGACGGCATGCGGCAACAGGCGGGCCAGAACGGCCATCCCGTCCTTGACACCGCCGGTGGAGCCCGGGAGGTTGACGACGAGGGTGCGGTCAGCCACCCCCGCGACACCGCGCGAGAGCGCCGCCGTGGGCACCTTCGCCGCCCCTTCGGCACGGATGGCCTCCGGAATACCGGGGATCTCGCGCTCCAGGACGGAACGCGTCATCTCGGGAGTCCGGTCGGTCGGGGAGATGCCGGTGCCGCCGGTCGTCAGGACGACGGCGTAGCCCGCCGCCACCGCCTCCCGGAGCACCTCGCGGACGGGCTCGCCGTCCGGCACCACCTGCGGCCCGTCCACGGCGAACCCCATGGCTTCCAGACCCGCCACGAGCAGCGGCCCGCCCTTGTCCTCGTAGACGCCCGCCGAAGCACGGTTGGAGGCCGTCACCGCGAGCGCGCGGTACGGCCGCACCGACGCGGCAGCGCTCGCGGCGGGGCCGTGGGACGCACGGTGGGCGTGCGGCGTGACCTCGCCACCGGAGTCGTGCACGGTGGTCCCGTCCCCGTGACGGTGGGCAGCGGTCTCCTCTCCGCGGCCGTGCGGGGCCGACCCGCTCCCGCGGTGCCCGGGACCGCTCATACGCCCTCCTCGCCGACCTCGTCGGCGCGCGGCTGCCGCGCCCAGTTCCCCGACGCTCCACCCGCCTTCTCCTCCACTCTGACATCCGTGACGACCGCGGACTTGTCCACGGCCTTCACCATGTCCACGACCGTCAGTGCGGCGACCGTGACCGCGGTGAGCGCTTCCATCTCGACACCGGTGCGGTCCGTGGTCCGCACCCTGGCGGCGATCTCCACGGCGTCGTCGGCGACCGACAGGTCGACCTCGACCCCGGAGACGGCGAGCGGGTGGCACAGTGGGATGAGTTCCGGAGTCTTCTTGGCGCCCATGATCCCGGCGATCCGGGCGGTCGCCAGAGCGTCTCCCTTGGGCACGCCTTCGCCCCGCAGCAGCGCGACCACCTGCGGTGCGACGAGCACCCGCCCGGTGGCACGGGCCGAGCGCGCGGTGACGTCCTTCTCGGACACGTCGACCATCCGCGCGGCCCCGGACGCGTCGACGTGGGTGAGGTGCTGCTGAGCGCTGGTCATGGTTCTCCCGGTCCTGTGCTGTGCCCGGACACGGTACCGGCAGCGGCCGGTGCGCGGTCTGCCGCGTCCTGCCACGGTCAGTCCAGGGGAACGACGGTCACTTCGTCACCGGGGGCGACTCGGCCGGTCCCCTCCGGGATGTCGATCAGCGCGTCGGCGTGCGCGAGGGCGGCGATCAGGTGGGAGCCGGAGCCTCCGACCGCGCGGACCGTGCCCAGGCCGTCCCGCTCGGCGGACGGGGTGAGGTCGCCGCGGAGGAACTGCCGCTTCCCCTCCGGAGAGGTCAGCGCGGTGCCCCCGGCCAGCCGGGCGCGCACGGTGCGGCGCCGGACGGGCTTCTGGCCCATCAGGTGACGCAGCGCCGGGCGGACGAACAACTCGAAGGAGACATAGGCGCTCACCGGGTTGCCGGGAAGAGTGAGGATGGGCGTGCGGTCGGGCCCGATCAGACCGAACCCCTGGGGCTTGCCCGGCTGCATCGCCAGCCTGCGGAACTCCACCGTGTCGCGCGCCGGATCGTCCGCGCCGTCCTCCTCCTCGCCGCCGCGGAAGGCGTCCACCTGGGAGAGCGCCTCCTTGACGACGTCGTAGGCGCCGACGCTCACTCCGCCGCTGGTGACGACGAGGTCGGCCCGGATGAGCTGGTCCTCGATGGTGGCGCGCAGCGTCTCGGCGTCGTCGGCCACCGCACCGACCCGGTAGGGGATGGCTCCGGCCGCGCGTGCGGCGGCGGTCAGCACGAAGCTGTTGGCGTCGTGGATCTGTCCGGGGCCCAACGCTTCACCCGGTGCGACGAGTTCGCTGCCGGTGGAGAGGACGACCACCCGGGGGCGCGGACGCACCACCACCGAGCCGCGCCCGACGGCCGCCAGCAGACCGACTTGCGCGGGCCCCAGAACGGTGCCGGCCCTGAGCGCGACAGTGCCCGCCTCGACGTCGCTGCCCTTGGCCCGTACATGCTGACGGGCGGCGACCGGACGGTGCACGCGCACCTGGCCCGAGGCGCCCTCCGGCGCGGCGCTGTGCGCGGCCATGGCGTCCGCGGGGCCGCCGCCCGTGCCGCCGTCGGTCCACTCGACCGGGACGACGGCCTCCGCGCCGGGCGGCAGCGGCGCGCCGGTCATGATGCGGGCCGCCTCACCGGAGACGACGACGGGCAGTCCGGAGCTCCCGGCGGCGATGTCGCCGACCACGCTGAGCACCGCGGGGAACTCCTCACTGGCACCCCGGACATCGGCGGTCCGTACCGCGTAGCCGTCCATGGAGCTGTTGTCGAACGGCGGGAGCGCGGCGGGGACGACGACGTCGTCGACCAGGACGCAGCCCTGCGCGTCGAGCAGGTTCAACTCGATGGGGTCCAGCGGGCGGACGCTGCGGAGGATGTCCTCCAGGTGCTCCTCGACCGACCAGGTCTTGCTCACGACTTACATCTCCTCGGTGACGTATCCACGCAACCACTCCCGGAACTCCGGGCCCAGGTCCTCACGTTCGCACGCAAGCCTGACAATGGCACGCAGGTAGTCCGCCCTGTCCCCGGTGTCGTAGCGGCGCCCGTCGAAGACGACGCCGTGCACCGGGCCGCCCACGGACTCGTCGCTGGAGAGGGTCTGCAGTGCGTCGGTGAGCTGGATCTCGCCGCCTCTGCCGGGCTCGGTCTTGCCGAGCACCTCGAAGACGGCCGGGTCCAGCACATAGCGGCCGATGATGGCCAGGTTGCTGGGCGCCTCCTGCACCGGGGGCTTCTCCACCAGGTCCGAGACCCGCACCACGTCGCGGTCGGAGGTGGCGGTGGCGGCCGCGGCGCCGTACAGGTGGATGCTGCCGGGATCGACCTCCATGAGCGCCACGACGCTGCCGCCGCGCTCCTCCTGCACCTCGATCATCCGCGCGAGCAGGGGGTCGCGCGGGTCGATCAGGTCGTCGCCGAGGAGGACGGCGAAGGGCTGGTCCCCCACGTGCGGGGCTGCGCACAGGATGGCGTGGCCCAGGCCACGCGGGTCGCCCTGGCGGACGTAGTGCATGGTGGCCAGGTCGCTGGACTCCTGCACCCGGGCGAGCTTCCCGTCGTCGCCCTTGTCCCGCAGGACCTGCTCCAGTTCGTAATTGCGGTCGAAGTGGTCCTCGAGGGGACGCTTGTTGCGTCCGGTGACCATGAGCACGTCCGAGAGACCGGCCGTGACGGCCTCCTCGACCACATACTGGATCGCGGGCTTGTCGACGACCGGGAGCATCTCCTTGGGTGTGGCCTTCGTCGCGGGCAGGAAGCGCGTGCCCAGGCCGGCGGCGGGGATGACTGCCTTGGTGATCCGTGAGCGGGGAGTAGTCATGTCCCGCACCATAACCGGTCACTTGATGGGAAAGATAAGCGTCCACGGCGTTTATCGCGTTTGTTGGGTTTGTTGCGTTTCGCGCGCGGAAGGGAAGGACGCTCCATGGGCGAGCCGGAGACTGTCGGCGACGGTAGTAAGCACGCGTTGCGCCGCGCTGTCCTGCGGGTGAGGAAAACCTTGACCCCCGGTGACCTGGATGCGGCCGCGCACGCGCTGGCCCGGCATGTACTGGAGCTGCCCGGCCTCTCCACCGCGGCGACCGTCGCCGCGTACGCGTCAGTGGGCAGCGAGCCGGGCACCGGTCCGCTGCTGGAGGCATTGCGCGCACGCGGCGTGCGCGTGCTGCTGCCGGTGCTGCGCGAGGACGACGACCTCGACTGGGCGGTCCACGGGGGCCCCGGGACGCTCGTCCCGGCCGGGCGCGGACTGCGGGAGCCGTCCGGACCGCGGCTCGGCCCCGAAGCGGTCGCACAGGCCGATGCGGTCCTGCTGCCGGGGCTGGCCGTGGACCGGGGCGGACTGCGGCTGGGACGGGGTGCGGGCTGCTACGACAGGGTGCTCGCCCGGCTGGCGGCCTGCGGCGCGCAGCCGGTGTGCGCGGTGCTGCTGTACGACGGCGAACTGGTCGACCGTATCGACGGCGAGGAGCACGACCGGCGGGTGGCGACAGCCGTGACCCCGAGCGGCGTGCACCACTTCGGGGGCGCGGAAGGCTGACCGGGCCACCCCGCGGCCGGCGACCGGCCCGGGGCGACCCGCCCGGGTGGGCCAGGCGGACCGGGCGGGCCCAGCGCACCGTCGGGCCACGGCGGGGCGCCGGCCCCCTCGACCGCCCCGACCGCACGACGGTGGCCCGGCACGCGCGGTGCGTGCCGGGCCACCATTGTGGACACGTCAGGGCGTGAGCGCCATCTGGTCCTCGGTCGCCTTGTCGACCGCCTTCTCGCTGTAGGGCCACTTGAGGAACTCGCCCTTGGCCCACTTGTCGGTCTGGTCGGTGTAGTGCGCGTTGTAGGCGTGCCCGGAGGCGCCGGTGAGGTTGATCCACCGCGAGTTGTCCAGGTCGCCCATGTCGACGACCATCCGCATCGACGGCACCCAGATCACGTCGTATCCGCCGGCCGCGTTCCAGCCGGTGGCGTTGACGGCCGCCTCACCGCCGCCCAGGTCCCAGGGGCCGCGGTTGAGGAGCCACTGCATGAATCCGGGGCCGCTGGTGCCGATCGTCTGGTTCTTCAGCATCAGCCGGTGCAGCCTGCCCCAGCTCCAGGTGTCGATGTCCTTGCCGAGCTTGGAGGTGAGCTCCCAGCGCGCATCCTTCATGGCGTGCGCCAGCAGGTCGTCGCGGTTCTTGTCGCCCCTGCGCACCGAGGTGTCGCGGGTCTTCCACCACTCGCTGTCCGACTGCTTGAGCAGCTTGCGCACGACCTCGAACCAGCGGTCCCCGCCGTCGGGCTGCGCGGAGTCCGCCGAGCGCTGCCCGCACTCGCGCACCAGCCGCTGGTTGCCGCTGAGGTCGTCGACCGGGCCGGAGTCGTCGGAGGGCGCGACGTACAGGCAGTCGCCCTTGACGCGCAGCGCCTTGGGGAGCTTGTCACCGAAGGCCAGCTTGAGCAGGTTGCGCCAGACGGCGTTGAAGTAGGCGGCGGGCGCCGAGTCGGAGTCCTGGGTGTAGTCCCAGCCCTCCAACAGTTTCTGCGCGTTCCGGACGTACTTGTCCCGGACCTCGATCTTCAGCAGGTAGGGCACCAGCAGCTTGGCGATCTCGCTGCTGTTGTCCATCTGCATCGTCTCCATGTCGTCCATGGAGATCTTCCCGCCGTCCTTGATCTTCGACTGGACGAGGTCGTCGATCCGTTGGCTGCGCGCTCCGTAGCCCCAGTCGTCGGTGAGCAGGTAGGGGTACTTCTCGCGGTCCACAACGGCCTGGTTGGCGGTCACGATGTAGCCGCGCTCGGGGTTGTACTCCCACGGCAGGGCGCGCTGGGGGATGTATCCCTTCCAGCGGTAGCGGGGGTCCCAGCCGGGCGCCGGGTAACGTCCGTCGCCCTTGCCGCGCACCGGGATGCTGCCGGGGGCCTGGTACCCGATGTTGCCCTTGGTGTCGGCGTAGATGAGGTTCTGCGAGGGGACGGCGAACTCGCGGGCCGCCGCGCGGAAGTCGGAGAAGTCGGCGGCCCGGTTGAGCTTGAAGACCGCGTCCATGGTCTTGGAGGGCTCCAGCGCGGTCCACCGGAGGGAGATCGCGTAGCCGTCGCCGCGGTCGGGCGCCGCGTTGCCCACGGGGGCCGTGTCGCCGACCTTGCGCAGTTCCTTGTTGCGGTCCGAGACGATCGGGCCGTTGTTCGTCTCGCGGACGGTGATGGTCCGGTCCTTGCCGCCGGCGACCTTGATGGTCTCCTCACGGGTGCGGTACGGGACCTCCTTGCCGTCGTAGAGGTACTTCCCGTCGCGGACCTTCTCCAGGTAGAGGTCGGTCACGTCGGCGCCGAGGTTGGTCATGCCCCAGGAGATGCGCTGATTGTGGCCGATGACGACACCGGGCATGCCGGAGAAGGTGAAGCCGGAGACGTCGTAGGGGCAGGACTTGTCCACCGAGCGGCAGTGCAGGCCCATCTGGTACCAGACGGAGGGCAGTTGCGGCGCCAGGTGAGGGTCGTTGGCCAGCAGCGGCTTGCCGGTGGTCGTGTACTTGCCGGACACCACCCAGGAGTTGGACCCGATGCCGCTGCCGTTCGGCCCGAGCAGCCCGGGGATCTCGTCCAGCTTGTCGGCCACCGCCCCCATCTGCGTGGTGGCGCCCTCAGCCGCCTCGCCGGCCCCCTGGGCGCCATCGGAGCCCCCGGAGGCCCCGGGGGTCCCCGTGCCGCCGCCGGCGCCCGCAGCGGGCTGCTCAGTGCCTCCGGCGTCTGTTCCGGAGCCGGTGCCCGTCCCGGTGCCGGTACCCGAACCGGCCTCGTCGGCCTCGGCCTTCGGGTCGAACTTCTTGGTGGCGGGGTCGACCGAACCCTGGCCCACGATCGGCTTGTTCCGGTCGACGGGGTACTCCGGGTACAGGTCCTCGATCTGATCCTTGTCCAGGCGGCTGGTCATCAGCGCCCGGTCGACCTCGTCCGACATGTTGCCCCGCAGGTCCCAGGCCATCGCCTTGAGCCAGGCGACCGAGTCGACCGGGCTCCAGTCGGCGGGCTGGTAGTCCTCGCCCGCCAGGTCCAGCGCCGCGTACTCCACGGAGAGCGCGGAGCCCTTGTGGTCCTTGAGGTAGGCGTTGACCCCGGCGGAGTACGCCTTGAGGTAGTCCCGGGTCTCCTCGGGGAGTTGCTTGTACTCCTTCTCCGCCACCCGGCGCCAGCCCAGGGTGCGCAGGAAGGCGTCCGTCTCCACCTGCCCGTCGCCGAACATCTCCGAGAGCCGCCCGGAGGTCATGTGGCGGCGTACGTCCATCTCCCAGAAGCGGTCCTGCGCCTGGACGTAGCCCTGCGCCAGGAAGAGGTCCTTCGCGTTGTCCGCGTAGATCTGCGGGATGCCGCTGCCGTCCCGTTTGACGCTCACCGGTGCGGCCAGACCCTTGAGTTTGAGCGAACCGGTGGTCTGCGGGAAGGAGTCGCGGACGGTGCTGATGCCCCAGTAGGTGCCGCCGCCGACGCCGGCCACCAGCAGCAGCACGACGACGATCACGATGAGGCGGGCGCGTCGCGAGGTCTTCTTGGCGGGCATCGCTGTCCTTAGCGGGGCAGGGTGGACCGTTACGGGGGACCGGACGGGCCCGGTCCGTACGGAGCAACCATAGGCCGACCGTCGGCGCGCCCGGACAGCGAGTCACCCTCAGCCGATTCCCGCCGGGGCATATTCAAGTAATGGTAAATTGTTAGCTACCCAAACGAACTAGCCGCTGCCGGACAACGGTCCGGGAGCAGCGGCCCCGCCATGGTCGAGGCGTTAAGAACACGTCAGGAAAGCGTCAGGAGGCCGTCAGAACCATCGCGCGCACCCGCTCGCCCACTCAAGGAACCCCGCCCCGGCGCCGATTCCCCGCGTCCGGAGCACCCGACTCGTGCACTCAAGGAGAGAGCCCCGGCCAGAGAGGACCCGTGCCCTGACCGTCCACAGCCTCAACCAGCTCCTGCTCTTCAGCGCCCTCGTCCTGCTCATCGCCGTCGTCGCGGTCCGGCTCTCCTCCCGCAGCGGGCTGCCCAGCCTGCTGGTCTACCTGGGGATAGGCATCGCGATAGGGCAGGACGGCATCGGCTTCGGCTTCTCCGACGTCGCGCTGACCCAAACCCTGGGATACACCGCCCTTGTGGTGATCCTCGCCGAGGGCGGGCTCGGTACGAAGTGGCGCGACATCCGGCCCGCCGTGCCCGCAGCCGCCGTGCTCTCGACGTTCGGGGTGGCCGTCAGCGTGACCGTCACCGCCCTGGCCGCGCATTACCTGGTCGGCCTCGACTGGCAGGCATCCCTGCTGATGGGCGCCGTCGTCTCCTCCACGGACGCCGCCGCGGTCTTCTCCGTACTGCGCAGGGTGCCGCTGCCCAAGCGGCTCACCGGCATCCTGGAAGCCGAATCCGGCTTCAACGACGCCCCCGTCGTGCTGCTGGTCGTCACCTTCTCCTCGCTCGGTTCCGAGCACCACACCTGGTACTTCCTGCTGGGGCAGATCTTCCTGGAACTCGGCATCGGGCTGGTGGTGGGACTGATCGTCGGCAAACTCGGCGAACTCGGCATGCGCCACGTGGCGCTGCCCGCCTCCGGCCTCTACCCCATCGCCGTGCTGGCCCTGTGCTTCCTGGCGTACGCGGGCGGCGCCATGGCGCACGGATCCGGCTTCCTGGCCGTCTACGTGGCCGCGCTGATCCTGGGCAACGGCAAACTGCCGCACCGGCCCGCCGTGCGGGGTTTCGCCGACGGGGTGGCCTGGATGGCGCAGATCGGCCTCTTCGTCCTGCTCGGTCTGCTGGTGACCCCGCACCAGCTGTGGAAGGACTTCTGGCCCGCCGTGCTGATCGGACTGGCCCTGACCCTGGTCGCCCGGCCGCTGTCCGTCTTCCTGTGCCTGGACCGCTTCCGCCTGCCCTGGCAGGACAAGGCGCTGCTCACCTGGGCCGGGCTGCGAGGCGCCGTGCCCATCGTGCTGGCGACCATCCCGATGGTCGCCGAGGTCAAGGGCAGCCAGCGGATCTTCAACATCGTGTTCGTGCTGGTCGTCGTCTTCACCGTCCTACAGGGGCCCACTCTGCCCTGGCTGGCGCGGAAGCTGCGGCTGAACGAGCGGGACGAGGCAGCCGACCTCGACATCGAATCCGCGCCCCTGGAGCGGCTGCGCGGGCATCTGCTGTCCGTGGCCATCCCGCCGTCCTCCCGGATGCACGGCGTCGAGGTCACCGAGCTGCGGCTGCCGCCGGGCGCCGCCGTCACCCTGGTGGTGCGGGACGGCGAGAGTTTCGTCCCCCTGCCCTCCACGGTGCTGCGGCACGGCGACGAGCTCCTGGTCGTCACGACCGACCGGGTCCGGGACGCGGCCGAACGGCGGCTGCTGTCGGTCAGCCGCGGCGGCAAGCTCGCCGGCTGGCTGGGCTCCGGAGGAAGCACAGCGGTGCGCCGGTGACGGTGCACCGCTGCGGGCTGGTCGGCGCTGAGGGCTCATGCCGTCGTGCCGTCGAGGGCAACCGCGGGCCGTGCCGTGTGTCCGCGGTCTGCGCCTCGTGTTACGGAACACCGCCGCCGACCGTTATCCTCACAAGGTAAAGATTCACCCCGACTCTGCCTGATGCAGAGCTGGCGCGACCGCTCGGCGGCCACGGTCCGGAAGCCCACCCTTGCACCGGACCGGGTATCTACCCCGGTCCTGCGCGAGAGGACAGCTCTCGGCGCGTCACCCTGAGCGCGCTACCAGGCGGCAGAAAGGCCCGGCCGTGGAATCCCCGGCCACCGAGACCGACACCGCACGGACCGACGAGAACACCGGGAACCGGCACTCCGAGCGCTCCTCCCGGCGTCCCGGATACGGACAACTGCTGCGGACCGAGGGAGCCTGGTCCTTTCTGCTGCCGGGCTTCCTGGCCCGCCAGCCCTACGCGATGCTCACCATCAGCATCGTCCTGCTCGTCCAGCACACCACCGGATCCTTCGGCCGGGCAGGCGCGGTGTCGGCGACGGCCGGCATCGCCATGGCCGTACTGGCGCCGCAGAGCGGCAGGCTCGCCGACAGGTTCGGGCAGGGCGCGGTCCTGGTCCCGCAGGCGTTCCTGCACGTCCTCACCGTCGGGGCGCTGATCGCCGCCGCCCTCCTGGACGCCCCCCTGTGGGCGCTCTTCGTGGCTGCCGTACCGGCCGGTGCGACCGCTCCGCAGATCAGCCCGATGGTGCGGGCCCGCTGGGCGGCGCGGCTGCAGGGATCCCCGCTGATGACGACGGCCGCCGCCTTCGAGTCGGTGACGGACGAGTTCACCTTCGTGGTCGGCCCGGTCCTGGCCACGGCGCTGTGCACCGGAGTGCACCCGGCCGCGGGGCTCGCGGCCGAGGCGGCCATCTCACTGGTGGGCGGACTGGTCTTCGCCGCGCAGCGCCGTACGCAGCCGGTTCCGTCGACCGCCGGGCGCCCGGCCGGGCGGGGCGCGGACACCGCGCGCGGACAGGGCGCGGACGGCCGGCCGTCCGCACTGGCGGCGCCGGGGGCACGGGTGCTCGTCGCGGCGCTGCTGGGTATCGGCATGGTCTTCGGCGGTATGCAGGTCTCGCTCACCGCGTTCACCGAGGCGATCGGCCGTCCGGGCGCCAACGGTCTGATGTACGGCGTCTTCGCCGCGGGCAACATGCTGGCCGCTGTCGCGGTGGGTACCGTCCGGTGGAAGCGCGGGCCGCAGACCCGGCTGCTGACCGCCTACCCCGCGCTGGTGGCGGCCGCGGCGCTGCTGGCCCTGGCCGCGCAGTTCGCCCCCTGGGCGGTCGCGCTGGGCGCGCTGGGCACGCTGACCGGACTGTGTGTGGCGCCCTGCATGATCACCTGCTTCACCCTGATCGAGTCGCTCGTCCCGGCGGGTGCCCGCACCGAGGCGTTCACCTGGCTGACCGGGGCGGTCGCGCTGGGCCAGGCGACCGGCTCGACAGTGGCGGGCCAGCTCGCGGACCGTGCGGGAGCCGGAGCCGGGTTCCTCACCCCGCTGGTCGGCACCGGGCTCGCGCTGCTGGTGCTGCTGGCCTTCCGCAAGGCGCTGCACCCCGCCCACGGCGGACTGGTCGCGGCACGTGGGCTGGGTCACCGAACGACAGTCGCGGTGGACTGACGCGCGGGAATGCTGCACTATGGAGCGTTGTTAGCACTCAACAAGTGAGAGTGCCAGGAGGAAGAACGTGCCGACCTATCAGTACCAGTGCACCGAGTGCGGCGAGGGCCTCGAGGTGGTGCAGAAGTTCACGGACGACTCGCTGACCGAGTGCCCCGGCTGCCAGGGCCATCTCAAGAAGGTCTACTCGGCGGTCGGCATCGTCTTCAAGGGCTCCGGCTTCTACCGCAACGACAGCCGCAAGTCCTCGTCGAGCAGCAGCCCGGCCGCCAACAGCTCTTCTTCGGACTCGACCGCGAAGAGCGGCGAGACCAAGGGTTCGTCCTCTTCCTCGGACTCCTCGTCGTCCGGCTCCTCCTCGTCCTCCTCGGAGACGAAGTCCTCCGGGAAGAGCGAGAGCAAGAGCGGCAGCAAGGCGTCCACTTCGGCCTGAGCCGACGCTTCGGCCCGACCGCCACCGCGGCCCCCCAGGGCCGCGGCTCCGCCACCCGCCCCGGAGTCGGCGCCGGACGGCACGGGGCTCTGGCAGCACGCCTCCGTCGGCGAGCCCGGCCCTCTGCCCCGCATCCGGCGTGCGCCCTTAGGGTGACCGCATGAGCGAACAGGCAGAGATCGGCATCATCGGCGGTTCCGGCTTCTACTCCTTTCTCGACGAGGTGACCGAGGTCACCGTCGAGACGCCCTACGGGCCGCCGAGCGATTCACTCTTCCTGGGAGAGACCGGCGGCCGCCGGGTGGCCTTCCTCCCGCGCCACGGCCGCGGCCACCACCTGCCCCCGAACCGGATCAACTACCGCGCCAACCTGTGGGCGCTGCGCTCGGTGGGCGTGCGCCAGGTCATCGCGCCGTGCGCGGTGGGCGGCCTGCAGCCGGAGTTCGGCCCCGGCACCCTCGTGGTGCCGGACCAGTTGGTGGACCGCACCAAGTCCCGGCAGCAGACCTTCTTCGACGGTCAGGAACTTCCCGACGGCAGCGTTCCCCGGGTCGTCCACGTCGCTTTCGCGGACCCCTACTGCGAGGCGGGCCGCCAGGCCGGGTTGCGGGCGGCCCGCGCCCGGGGCTGGCAGGCGGTGGACGGGGGCACGCTGTGCGTGGTCGAGGGCCCGCGCTTCTCGACCCGCGCCGAGTCCCGCTGGCACGCGGCTCAGGGCTGGTCGGTCGTGGGCATGACCGGGCACCCCGAGGCGATCCTGGCTCGCGAGCTGGAGCTGTGCTACTCCTCGCTGGCCCTGGTCACGGACCTGGACGCGGGTGCGGAGGCCGGGGAGGGCGTCTCGCACGAGGAGGTGCTGCAGGTCTTCGCCGAGAACATCGGCCGACTGCGAGAGGTGCTCTTCGAGGCGGTGAGCGAACTGCCCGCCGCCGACGAACGCAAGTGCGAGTGCGGCTCGGCGTTGGGCGGGATGGAGCCCGGCATCACGCTCCCCTGACCGCTTCCGTCCCCCGGGAGGGGGACGGAATTTTCCACAACTGCGCGGTCATCCACAGGATTTCGGGCCTGCCGGCGGGATTCCGGCCCAGCGGCCAGGGTTGTCACCGAAGGCCGTGAACAGGCGGCTCTTCTCCCCTGTGCCGGCTGGTGGTGAATGTCTTGCCCGGATCCCGGAAGCCCTTCCCGGAGGATCTTCCTCTCCGTACCTGCCTGCGCGCTCCGGTGCCCGACTTCCCGCCCGTCCGGGCCGGGCACGGCACTCGCTTCCCGCGCCTCGGCAGGCCGGGGCGGCGCCGGTTCCTCCCGGCCGCGCTCGCCGCCGGTGCAGCCGCGCTCGCCCTCACCGCGACGGACAGCGGTCCGCCACCACGGGACGGGACCGGTCCGGCGGGCTCCGGCCCGGCAGCGGAACGGCGGAGCGCCGGGAGAACGGGCACGGGCGAGGAGGTGCGGGAAGCCCCCGTCTCGGCTCCCGTACGGATCGCCGACGCGGCGACGGTCCGGCTGCTGAGCCCCGGTGATCGGATCGATGTGCTGGCGAGCACGTCCAAGAGCGCTTCCGCCCGTGTCGTGGCCACACATGTCCGAGTGGCTCAGGTGCCCGAGTACCGGGACACTGTCTCGGGCGACGGAGCCGAGGGGGCGCTGATCGTCGTCGTCGTCACCCGGCGGACAGCGGCGGCGCTCGCGGGCGCCGCGGCGAAGTCCCGGTTGGCGGTGACGCTGTGCTGAGCCGTCCGTCGTCCCCGCTGCTTCGGAGGCAGCGGGACCGGCCGTGCATGAACCCGTGGGCGCGAGGGCAGGCGAGCAGCCGGTCCCGTCCGCGGGCGCTGCCGGTTCCGTGCGCCCTCGGTCTCCCGCTCGCAGTCAGCATCGTCATCTGGTTCTGGAAGAGGAAGTCCGTTGAGCAACGACACCCCCGCACCCGAGAAGAAGGGCGTACTGACCGGCTTCAGGGAGTTCCTGATGCGCGGCAACGTGGTCGAACTGGCCGTCGCCGTGGTCATCGGAGCAGCCTTCAGCAAGATCGTCGAAGCCGTCGTCAACGGCTTCATCAACCCCCTGGTCGGCGCCATCGGGACCAAGGACCTGGACAAGTACCGCTCCTGCCTGAAGGGCCCCTGCGAGGTCAGTCCGACGGGCGAGGTGACCTCGGGCATCCCGATCAACTGGGGTCCGGTGCTCAGCGCAACGCTGACCTTCCTGATCACGGCGGCGGTCGTCTACTTCCTGATGATCCTGCCGATGAACAGGTTCAACGAGCGCCGGGCGGGCAAGGCGGCTCCGGAGGAGACCACTCCGGCGGAGGCGGCCAAGACCGAGGTCGAGCTGCTCACCGAGATCCGCGATGCCCTGCTCGCCCAGCGCGGAGACGGGAGCGATTCCGCGGAGAGCCCTGCGTCCGCCGGTGCGGTCACCGCTGCGGACAGCCCGGTCGGCCCCCAGCGCGACGGGGGCGCCGGCACCCGCAAGTAGCGCCGGAGACCGCGAAGGAAACGCCGCGCCGCCCTGCGGACAGCCGGAGCCCCCGTTGTCCGCGGGACGGTGGCCGTCCGGGACGGGGCTGCCGCGCGGAGGGCCACAGCTCCCCGGCGGACCACCGCTCCCCGAGGGGCGGCCACCGCCCGGCCCGGGACCGCGGCCCGGAGGGCGGCGACGGTCTGACGGAGGAGCACGGCGTCCGGCGGACGGCCGCGACCCGTCGGCGCTCCCGCGGCGTGGCGGAGCGGGCTCAGAGATGGTGGGGCGGCTTCTCGTCCAGGAAGCGCGCGAGGTCACCGCTGGCTCCCGCCGAGCCGCTGCCCGCGCCCTCGCCCCAGCCCCGGTCGGTGTCGTCCGCGGAGGGACGGGTCAGCGGGTCGTCGAAGACCAGCGAGGCCGCCGCTTCACGCGGGGTGCCGGGCCGGTCGGAGGAGTGCGGGTCGACGCTCATGGCTCAAGCGTACGGCCGTCGCATGTGGCTGCTGGTATTGATGCCCCATGGAGACTCACGGCGGCCAGGAGCCGCACCCCGCGCAGGAGCAGCCGACCCGCATCCGGGACGCGCTGACCGACGTCCCCGGCCTGCGCGTGGGCCACGCCCAGCGCGACGGGGACGGCTGGCTCACCGGGACGACCGTGGTGCTGGCCCCGCACGAGGGCGCCGTCGCGGGGGTCGACTGCCGGGGCGGGGCCCCGGGCACGCGGGAGACGGACGCGCTGGACCCGCGGAACCTGGTGGAGCGCATCCACGCCGTCGTCCTCAGCGGCGGCAGCGCGTTCGGCCTGGACGCCGCCACGGGCGTGATGAGCTGGCTGGAGGAGCAGGGCCGGGGTGTGCGGGTGGGAGCCGACCCTGCGCAGGTCGTGCCGGTGGTCCCGGCGGCGGTCATCTTCGACCTGGGGCGCGGGGGCCGCTGGACCGCCCGGCCGGATGCGGAGCTGGGCCGCGAGGCGGTGGAAGCGGCCGCGGCGACACCGCCGGGGGCGCCGGTGGCCGAGGGCAGTGTCGGTGCCGGGACGGGAGCCGTCGTCGGCGGCCTCAAGGGCGGCACGGGCACGGCGAGCACCCGGCTGGCCTCCGGGGCGGTGGTGGGCGCGCTGGTGGTGCTGAACGCAGCGGGGTCGGCGACGGACCCGGCGACGGGCGTGCTCTACGGCGAACTGGCCGACGGTCTGCCGCACATCCCGTCCGAGGACGAGCACGCCGAGGCCGAGATACTGCGCTCGGAGGCGAAGGAGGAGACCGACCGGCGGGTGGCGGGGACACTGCGGCCCGCCCTGAACACCACGCTCGTGGTGCTGGGAACGGACACGGCACTCACCCGCGCGCAGGCGCAGCGGCTGGCCGGAAGTGCCCACGACGGCCTGGCCAGGGCGGTGCGCCCGGTACACCTGATGCACGACGGCGACACGGTCTTCGCCCTGGCCACCGGGGCACGCGAACTGGGGACCGGCGAGTTCAACGAGGTACTGGCGGCGGGCGCCGACGTGGTGGTCCGGGCCGTGGTCAAGGCCGTGCGGGCCGCGGAAGGGGTGGATGGGCCGGGCGGTGTCTTTCCGTCCTACAGCGATCTCTACGGTCCCGCGCTCCCCGGAGCGGACGAGGAGGGTCCCTCCGCGCACGAGGAGCGCGACACCGGACACTGACGGGGCTCCCGCGGCCCCGGCCCGCCGGAACGCGGCGCCCGTGGCGGCCGGCGGCACCGGCCGGTCCGGCCCGCCGGGCGGCGGGCCGGGAACCGGTTCCGCGGCGGGCCGGACCGGCCCGGTCGTCCGACGGGGCGGACGGACCGCCGGGCGGGCTCCGCTCAGACGCCGGCGGTTGCCCGCGGCTCCGCGCCGTCCTGCGCCGGGCTGCTCCGGGCCTCCGGGGTCTGCTTGCGGGCGCCCTTGAGGAGGAGCGTCGCCCCGGCCGTCACCAGGGTTCCGGCCGCGATGGCGACGAGGTAGAGCAGCGGGGAGCCGATCAGCGGCACGACGAAGATGCCGCCGTGCGGCGCCCGCAGCGTGCTCCCGAAGCCCATGGAGAGTGCCCCGGTGACGGCTCCGCCCGCCATGGAGGCGGGGATCACCCGCAGCGGGTCGGCGGCCGCGAACGGAATCGCCCCCTCGCTGATGAAGGAAGCACCGAGGACCCAGGCGGCCTTGCCGTTCTCCCGCTCGGTCCTGGTGAACAGGCTGCCGCGGACGGTCGTGGCGAGGGCCATGCCCAGGGGCGGCACCATTCCGGCTGCCATGGCGGCGGCCATCACCATCAGGCTGCCGTTGCCGGGGTCGGCGCTGGCGATACCGCCGGTGGCGAAGGTGTAGGCGACCTTGTTGACGGGCCCGCCCAGGTCGAAGCACATCATCAGGCCGATGAGCAGCCCGAGCAGGACGGCGTTGGTGCCGGTGAGGCCGCCGAGCCAGTCGGTCATGGCCTGCTGCGCGGTGGCGATGGGCTTGCCGACCACCACGAACATGAGGGCGCCGACGATCGCCGACGAGAGCAGCGGGATGACGACGACGGGCATGATGCCACGCAGCACGGCCGGGACACCGACTCGCTGGACGGCCATCACGATTGCACCGGCGAGCAGCCCCGCCACCAGGCCGCCCAGGAAGCCCGCCTCGATCTGGACCGCGACGGCACCACCCACGAAGCCCGGTACGAGGCCGGGCCGGTCGGCCATGCCGTAGGCGATGTACCCGGCGAGAACGGGGACCAGGAACCCGAAGGCGAGTCCGCCGATCTGGTTGAGCAGGGCGGCCCAGCTGTGGACCTCGGTCCACACGAAATGGTCGGCGACGGACTTGGCCCCGGCGATCTCGTAGCCGCCGAGCGCGAAGGAGAGGGCGATCAGCAGCCCTCCGGCGGCGACGAACGGGACCATGTAGCTGACGCCGGTCATCAGCCAGGTCCGCAGCCGGGTGCCGAATCCGTCGCCCTGCGCGGCCCCTGCGTCCATGGGCGCGGAGGCGGCGGGCCGGGGTGCGTGCTCACCCCGTGCGGCCCTGTCGCGGGCCTCGCGGAGCAGTTCGGCGGGGCGGTTGATGGCGGCCTTGACCCCGACGTCGACGGTGGGCTTGCCCGCGAAGCGTTCCCGCTCCCGCACTTCGACGTCGTGCGCGAAGATCACGGCGTCCGCGGCGGCGATCACCGCCGGGTCGATCCGCTGGAATCCGGCCGACCCCTGCGTCTCGACGGTGAGCACGGTGTCGGCCGCGTCCTCCGCCGCCCGCTCCAGCGACTCGGCGGCCATGTAGGTGTGGGCGATACCGGTGGGGCAGGAGGTGACGGCGACGATGCGGAAGGGCTCGGACGGCGCGGCGCCGGATCCCCCGGCCCCGGTCGTCCGGGGCTCCTGCGGCTGCTCCGGCAGCACGGGGTGCTCCGGATCCGAGGCTGCCGGATCCGGAGCCTGCGGCTCCCTCTGCTGCGGTTCCTGCCCGCTCGGCACCGCCGCGTGATCGGCCTGCGACGGCTCCTGGAACTGCTCGTCCGCCGCGCGCGTGTCCGGGGCGGAGTCGCCGCGTATCAGTGCCGACGCCTGCTCCGGGTCCGTGGCGGAGCGCAGGGCGGCGGTGAATTCGGGGTCGGCCAGTCGACGGGCGAGCGCGGACAGGATGGTCAGATGCTCGCTGTCCGCCCCGTCGGGCGCCGCGATCAGGAAGACGAGGTCGGCGGGACCGTCGGGAGCTCCGAAGTCGACCGGCTCCGATGGACGGCCGAAGGCGAGCGTGGGCTCGCTGACGTGGGCGCTGCGGCAGTGGGGGATGCCGATCCCCCCGTCCAGACCCGTCGGCATCTGCGCCTCACGGGCCGCCACGTCGGCGAGGAATCCGTCGAGGTCGGTGACGCGGCCCAGCGACACCATCCGCTCCGCGAGCGAGCGGGCGGCATCGGACTTGGTGGCGGCGGACAAGTCGAGATCGACGAGTTCCGCGGTGATCAACTGGCTCATCGGACGGCTCCGTTGACGTCGGGGAGAAGGGGAAGGTCCAAGGGGACGTCGGTGGTCACGGTGACCGCTTCCGGACGGATGTCGTCCGGTCCGGGCATCTGGCTGCCGGGGAGTTGCACGGCGGCGGCACCGTGCGCCACGGCCGAGACCAGCGCCCGGGCCCGTGCGCCGCCGGCGGTCAGGAAGCCCGCCAGCGAGGCGTCGCCCGCGCCGACATCGCTGCGGACGGTGGCGACGGGAGCGGTCCCGAAATAGGTCCCCGTGTTGTCCACGAGGAGTTGTCCGGTGGCACCGAGGCTGGCCAGGACTGCTCCCGCGCCCGCCGCCCGCACCTCGTCAGCTGCCTTGACGGCGTCCCCGACGGTGGTGAGGGTGCGGCCGACGACCTCGGCGAGTTCCTCGGCGTTGGGCTTGACCACGTCGGGGCGCGCGGAGAGGGCTGCCGCCAGCGCGGGTCCCGAGGTGTCGAGCGCGACCTGGACACCGTTCTCACGGGCCCGGCTGACGACGGCCGCGTACCACGCGTGGGAGAGGCCGCGGGGAAGGCTGCCGCTGCACACCAGCCAGCGGGCGCGGCTGCGGGCGGCCTCGGCCGCCAGCGTGTCCAGGAGCGCCCGGGACTCGGCGGGGCCGATGTCGGGCCCGGCGGCGTTGACCTTGGTCAGTGTGCCGTCCGGTTCGGCGAGGGCGACATTGACCCGGGTGGAGCCGTTCACCGGCACTCCGGCCACGGCGATGCCGAGTCCGCCGAGGAGCTGGGCGAGGAGGGCGCCCTCGGGACCCCCGAGCGGCAGTACGGCCACGGTGGGGTGTCCTGCCGCGGCCACCGCTCGGGAGACGTTGACGCCCTTGCCGCCCGGATCGACCCGGTCGGATCCGGCGCGCAGCACGGCGCCGCGGTCGAGCCCGGGAATCTCGTAGGTGCGGTCCAGGCTGGGGTTGGGGGTGATGGTGAGGACGGTCATGGGGGTCCAGAGGTTGGTGCGGCGTGCCGGTGCGGAAGGGAGGGCTCAGACCCGTTGGACCCGGGTGCCCTGGTCTTCGACGACCCGTGTCCCGGCGGGGCTCAGGCCGGTGTCGGTGATGAGGAGGTCGACCTGGGAGAGGTCGCCGAAGCGGGCGAAGTACTCCTCCCCCGCTTTGGTGGAGTCGGCCAGGAGCACCACGTGCCGGGCGGCCGCCATCATCGTCCGCTTGACCGCCGCTTCGGCCAGATCGGGGGTGGTGAGGCCGCCGTCGACGGAGAACCCGTTGGTGGCGAGGAAGAGCACATCTGCCTTGATCTCGCCGTAGGTCCGCAGGGCCCACGCGTCGACGGCAGCCCGGGTGCGGTGCCGTACGCGCCCGCCGACGATGTGCAGCTCGATCCCGGGATGGTCGGCCAGACGGGCCGCGGTGGGCAGGGCGTGGGTGAGGACGGTCAGCGAGATGTCGGCGGGCATGTCCGAGGCGAGCCGGGCCGTGGTGCTGCCGGCATCGAGGATCACGCTGCCTTCCCGGGGCAGGTGCGCCAGGGCGGCCTGCGCGATGCGCTCCTTCTCCTCGGTGGCCGCCGACTCCCGGGCGGCCAGGTCGGGCTCGAAATCGATACGGCCTGCGGGGATGGCCCCGCCGTGGACGCGTCGTACGAGTCCGGCACGGTCCAGGGCCTTGAGGTCACGGCGCACTGTCTCGGCGGTGACGTCGAACTCGGCGGCCAGGGACAGCACGTCCACCCGCCCCTGCTCTTCGGCGGTACGGAGGATGGCCTGCTGGCGCTCCGGTGCGTACATGTGGATTCCGGTCCGTTCCATGCCCGATTGTGTGACTTCTGCGTGAGACTACGACCGGTAAGCCAGAAAGTAAACACACTCGGGCATTCTTTCGGGCGCGAACAGACCCGGGAACGGTGGAGGGGGCGGGAGGGCGGGGAGGGAAAGGGGGGAGGAAAGAGAGGAGGGAGGAGGCAGACGCCGGGGCGCCCGGGGCGGACAGCAAAGAGCCCCGGTGCTCGGGGGAGGGCACCGGGGCTCGTCTGTGGGGGCGGCGACGGGGGCGGGCCGGAGAACCGGCCTGAGGGGTTACGCCGCCTCGTCGAAGCCCGTGTCATGGGCCATCTTCTTCAGTTCCAGGAGGGCATGCTTCTCGATCTGGCGAATCCGCTCCCGCGTGAGGCCGTGCTGTTTGCCGACCTCCGTCAGGGTGCGCTCGCGGCCGTCGACCATGCCGTAGCGGGCCTTGATGATGGAGGCCGTACGGTCGTCGAGCCTGCCGATCAGGTCGTCCAGTTCCTCGCGGCGCAGCACGGTCAGCACCGACTGCTCGGGGGAGGCGGCCGAAGTGTCCTCCAGCAGATCGCCGAACTGGGTCTCGCCCTCGTCGTCGACGGACATGTTCAGACTGACGGGGTCGCGCGCCCAGTCGAGCACGTCGGTGACGCGCTCGGGCGTCGAGTTGAGTTCAGCGGCCACCTCCGCCGGCTCCGGGTCGCGGCCGTGTTCGCGGTTGAACTCGCGCTGGACCCGGCGGATGCGCCCCAGCTCCTCCACGAGATGGACGGGGAGCCGGATGGTGCGGGACTGGTCTGCGATGGAGCGGGTGATGGCCTGGCGGATCCACCAGGTCGCATAGGTGGAGAACTTGAAGCCCTTGGTGTAGTCGAACTTCTCCACCGCCCGCACGAGTCCGGCGTTCCCCTCCTGGATCAGATCCAGCAAGGGCAGGCCACTGCGCGGGTAACGGCGGGCCACAGCCACCACGAGGCGCAGGTTGGAACGGATGAAGACGTCCTTGGCCCGCTCGCCCTCGGCGACGACGGCCTCCAGGTCTTCCCGGCTCGAGGTGGCGCTGGCCGAGTCGCTGGAGACCGGCTTCTCGAGTCCGTCCAGGATGCGCTGGGCGTAGACGCCCGCCTCTATCGCGAGGGACAGGTCGACTTCCTTGGCGGCGTCCAGCAGCGGAGTGCGGGCGATCTCGTCGAGATACATGCCGACCAGGTCGCGGTCCGCGACTTCGCTGCCAGCGGTGCGAACACTGCTTGCCGTGTCGGAGACACCGGTGGTGTTCTCCTGACGACGGGCGACGGCACGGGTTGCCATGCGTGCTCCCTTGCGAGTGATCTGAAACTTTGGCCTGGTGGCTGACTGTCGGACACTCCGCGAGTGCCCGCCCTACGTGGATGTCAACGGCTGGAATCCGGACTAAATTCCCAACCTGCGCAACATTTTTCGGATCATGCAGTAAACTGCGCCGCTACCCGTGCGGACAGCAAGGTGACTGAGCGCACTCAGGCGCTGGTCGGAGCGGTATGGAGCCTGCCCCTGGCGGGCTCCCGAATCCGGTCCGCGGCTACCGGGAGGCTGTCGTCGTCGACACCCTTCACCCGTGTAGACGGCTGATGTTCCCTGTTGGTTGCGTGCCCCTGCCCGCTCCGGTCCGAGGCACACCTGCGGCATCGGGGCGACGGATCCGCGAGACGCCCTCGGAGTGCACCTGGCGATACGAGTGGGCGCCCCGCATGGTCCCGGGCGGCCAGCGGGCGCCTCCGGGACCAGCGGCCGGGGAAACGGGAGCGGCCCCCGCGTCCCATCGGGGACACGGGGGCCGCGGCAGCCCGGTGGCCGGCACGGTGACCGGCGCGCGGGGCCTTCGTCAGTGCATGGCTGCCAGCACCGGCTCCGGCTCGTCGCCGGGGCGGTCGCTGCCCGCCTCTCCGTCGGGCGTCTTGCCGGGGGCCGGGCTGCCGCCGCCGCGCGCGTTCACGAAGACCGTGACGATCGTGGCGGAGACGAGCAGGATGCCCACCGCCCACCAGATCGCCGAGGTGTAGCCGTGCACCATGGCCTCCAGCTTCAGCATCCGCTGGGCGGGCTTGGTGGTGGCCTCGGCGACGTGCGCGGTGACGTACGAGGTGGTGGCGCTCGCCGCGATGGTGTTCAGCAGCGCCGTACCGATGGCGCCGCCCACCTGCTGCGAGGTGTTGACCATCGCGGAGGCGACACCGGCGTCGCTCGGCCGCACACCGTGCGTGGCCAGCGACATCGCGGGCATGAACGCCGTGCCGAGCCCGAGGCCCAGCAGCACCTCGGCCGGGAGGATCAGCGCCGGGTAGGAGCTGTCGACCTCCAGCTGGGTCAGCAGGAGCATGCCCACCGCCGCGGTCAGGAAGCCCGGTGCCATCAGCAGGCGGGCCGGTACGCGGGTCATCAGCCGCGCCCCGATCTGCGTGGAGCCGGTGATCATGCCGGCCACCATCGGCAGGAAGGCCACACCGGTGCGCACCGGGGAGTAGTCCTTGACCACCTGCAGGTAGTACGTCAGGAACAGGAAGAGGCCGAACATGGCGATGACCGCCAGTCCGAGCGAGAGGTAGACCCCGCCACGGTTGCGGTCGGTGACCACACGCAGCGGCAGCAGCGGCGCCCGGAGCCGCGATTCGACCACGGCGAACGCGGCCAGCAGCACGACGGCGGCGATGAACATGCCGATGGTGCCGCCCTCGCTCCAGCCGTCCGTCTCCGCACGGGTGAATCCGTACACCAGGGAGACGAGGCCGAGTGTGGAGAGGACCACGCCGGGGATGTCGAGTGCGGACCGGTTGCGGGTCCCGGACGGCTCATGGATGACGCTGATCGCACCGAGTGCGGCGATGGCCGCGAACGGGACGTTGACGTAGAAGGTCCAGCGCCAGTCCAGGTACTCGGTCAGTACACCGCCGAGGATCAGCCCGATCGCGCCGCCGCCACCGGCGATGGCGCCGTAGATGCCGAACGCCTTGGCGCGCTCCTTGCCGTCGGTGAACATCACCGCGAGCAGGGAGAGGGCAGCCGGTGCCAGCAGTGCGCCGAACGCGCCCTGCAGGGCACGCGCCGACAGCATCATGACCTCGCCGTTCGCGGCACCGCCGAGGGCCGACGCGAGCGCGAAGCCGATGAGTCCGGTCACGAAGGCGCGCTTACGGCCCCACATGTCGGCGATCCGGCCGCCGAAGAGCAGAAGTCCGCCGAAGGCGAGGGCGTAGGCGGTGATGACCCACTGCCGGTTGGCGTCGGATATGCCCAGGTCGACCTGGGCGGAAGGAAGCGCGATGTTCACGATGGTCGCGTCGAGGACGACCATGAGCTGCGCGATGGCGATGAAGGCCAGCGCCTTCCATCGCCGGGGGTCGAGCCCGGCCTGCGCGTCGGCCGGAGATGGCGTTTCTGGCATGGATGTGCCTACCTCACGGTGCGGAGTACGAAAAATGGGATGTCGGGGAGACGCTGCTGAGCTGAGCGCTCAGCACGGCTCTCGTCTGGTGCGGGACATGCGCAGCGGGGAGGTACGAGCCCCCCGCGCTCGTACCTCCCCAGGTGTCGGGAGTACGGGGAGTGCTGGAGGTGTGGACCCGGGAGAGGAGGAAGAGTGAGCGGTGCGGCGGCAACCGCTCGACGCTGCGGCTACGGAGTTCAGTGGTCCTGTCGCAGTTCCTCCAGAGTCGCGGCGTGGCCGGGTAGTTGTGACTTGGCGGGGGCTCGCAGCCCGTCGAGGAAGAGCTGCACATGACGTTCGACGAAGCGTTCGATGCGCTGGCAGCCGACGCCCGGCAGCGGCCGGGAGAGCTGGCTGAGCGCGACCATCACGTCGCCGACGTCGATGTCGGTGCGCACCTCGCCCGCCTGCTGGGCTCGCCGGATGAGCTCCTGGGTGAGCCGTTCGACCCGGTTGCGAGCAGCCAGGGACTGCGGCTCCGTGGGGTCGAAGCGGCCGGAGAGCATGGGGCAGAGCGCGCCGATGCGCTCTTCCACCGCGGCGAAGACGAAGCGGCGCAGCGCCTCGAAGGAATCCTCCTCCTCGGCGAGCGCCTTCTCCGCCCGCCCCGCGATCCGCTCGGTCACGGCATGCATGACTCCGTGCACGAGCGAGTCCCGGTCGGGGAAGTGCCGATAGAGGGTCGCATTTCCGACCCCGGCAGTGCGAGCGATTTCATCGAGGGAAGCATCCGCCCCGTGGACGACGAACGCCTCGCGGGCCGCGGTGAGGATGCGTTCGCGGTTGCGCGCCGCGTCGGCCCGCCCCTTGGGAGCCGCGCAGTCGACAGTGCCGCGCTTGGTGGCATCGGTGGCGCTGCCCATCTGTGACTCCTTCGCTCCCTTGGGGGGCTGGTGCGTGTGGTCTCGGTTGCTGCTGGTCGTGGGATCGCGTGCGGCTGTGGTCGTCGGTCGGCGCGTTGCTGCCGACGAGTGTGACGTGCGGGTGTGGCGCTGTGCGTCGTACCAGGGTTGGCATGACAGCAGTGCTTTGGTGGCACTGGAGGTGGTACTGCGGTCCTCCATCCGGGGACCTGGTCCCCGTTTTGTGGAGACGGCTATGTAAACGGGGACGCGGTCCCCGGTTATTTCCCTGACTCCTGTGACTCACCTCACTCGCGCAACAACCACCACAGCCATCCCGCTCAGACGGGTACACGGCACTGACTCGGCCCTGACCACCCCGGCCCCAGCGCCAGCCCCGAACCACGGCAGCACCGGAGGACGACGCCCGCGCGGCAGAACAGACAGCGCAGGAGGCGCAACGAGACGAAGAACCGCACAAGAGATCCAACGAAACCCGACCCCGCACAAGAGGCACCGAGAACACGCCCCACGAAAGGACGGAGCGGCATGTCCCAGTCCACCCCGGTCAAGGTCGCGGTCATCTACTACTCCGCGACCGGCACCATCACCTCCCTCGCCAAGGAGATCGCCGACGCGGCGCAGTCCGCTGGAGCGGAGGTCCGGCTGCGCCGCGTGCAGGAGCTGGCGCCGCAGTCCGCCATCGACTCCAACCCCGCCTGGGCCGCCAACGCACGGGACACAGCGGACATCCCCGAGGCCACCCCGGACGACATCGACTGGGCGGACGCGGCGATCCTCGGCACCCCCACCCGCTACGGGAACGTCACCTCCCAGCTCAAGCAGTACCTGGACACCCTGGGCCCGCTGTGGGCCGAGGGACGGCTGGCCGACAAGGTCTACAGCGGCTTCACCTCGTCCTCGACCCTGCACGGCGGGCAGGAGAGCACGCTGCTGGCCCTCTACAACTCGGCTCACCACTTCGGCGGCATCATCGTCCCGCCGGGCTACACCGACCCCTCGAAGTTCGAGGACGGCAACCCCTACGGCACCTCGCACGTCGACGCACAGGGTCAGAAGCCGGTCGACGGCACCGCGCTGAAGGCGGCCCGCGTGCAGGCCGAGCGGGTGGTCCGGACCACGCGCGCGCTCAAGGCGGGGCTCGCGGAGGAGTAGGCCGGACGCCGAGTGCCCGACCGGGCCGGATGCCACTGGACTGGACCCAAGAAGTCCCGCGCGGCGTCTGGCCCGGGGCGGCGCCGCACTGGGACGATGCTGCTGCATCCAGCGGTGACCTCCACATGACACGTGCTCCACCCACACATGCACAGGTGAGGAGCGTTCCGATGCAACAGCCCACCTCTCGCAGACACCTCCTCGCCGCCGCGGCCGGCACCGCCGCCGCGCTCGGCGCGACGGCGTCGCCCGCGTCGGCCGGGGCACATGCAGACGGCAGCGGCGAGCTCTCCGGCACTGTCTCCGGCCATCGGCACGGCCGTTCGGCGCATGCCTCCTCGGCCGCCGTCCGCGCTCGTGCGGCGGCTCTGCTGCGCCGGATGAGCCTCGACGAGAAGATCGGCCAACTGTTCGTCGTCGAGGTCTACGGCGCGTCCGCGGAGACGGAACACGACAGGAACCGCGCGCTGTACGGCGTACCGACACCCGCGGACGTGGTGCGGAAGTACCGCCCCGGAGGCGTCATCTACTTCGACGCACGCCGCGGACCTGACAACGTCCAGGAGCCGCGTCAGATCGCACGCCTCTCCAACGGGCTCCAGAGCGCCGCCAGGCGGGCCGGTGCACGTGTACCGCTGCTCATCTCCATCGACCAGGAAGGCGGCAGCGTCGTCTACCGGATGCTGGAGCCCGCCACCCAACTCCCCGGCAACATGGCACTGGCCGCGACCCGCTCCACCCGCGACGCCTACGACAGCGCCGACATCATCGGCACGGAACTGGCAGCCGTCGGCATCAACCAGAACTACGCACCGGTCGCCGACGTCAACATCAACCCCGCGAACCCCGTGATCGGCGTCCGCTCGTTCGGCTCGGACACCGCACTGTGCGCGGATTTCGTGGCAACGGCCGTACGCGGCTACCACCAGGGCGGCGTCGCCAGTGCGGCGAAACACTTCCCCGGACACGGCGACACCGATGTCGACAGCCACACCGGACTGCCGGAGATCAAGCACACCCGGGCCGAACTGGACCGGATCGACCTGCCGCCGTTCCGCGCCGCCATCAGGCGCGGCGTCGACACGATCATGACAGCCCACATCGTCGTCCCGTCCCTGGATCCCTCCAGGGCGCCCGCGACGATGTCGCACCGGATCGTGACCGGGCTGCTCCGGGAGGAACTCGGCTTCACCGGCCTGATCGCGACGGACGCCCTGGACATGCGCGGCGCCACCGCGGACTTCCCACCCGACATCGCCCCCGTGCGCGCCCTCCAGGCGGGCTGCGACCAGCTCGTGCTGGCACCGAAGCTGGACACCGCCTTCGGAGCCGTAGGAGAGGCCGTGCGCTCCGGCGCCGTCCCCCAGGAGCGACTGGACGACTCGGTGCAGCGGATCCTCGAGCACAAACTGCGTCGCAAGCTGTTCCCCGCGCCGTACGTGCACGAGCGGCGCGCGGCCCGCACCGTCGGCAGCAGGCGGCACCGCTCCCGGGCCCGGCAGATCACCGAGCGGACGATCACGCTGGTACGGAACGAGAACGGCGCCCTCCCGCTCCCCCGCGACCTGGGAACCGTCCTGGTCACCGGGTGGGGCACCGCGCCCCTGGCCGCCCTCGCCCACACCCTCGACGCCCAGCGCGGCCGGCGGACGACCACCATCGAGACCGGCACCCGGCCGGACACCACGAAGGTCGCGGAGGTGACCGAGGCGGCCCGCACACACGACGCCACGGTCGTCCTCGCCAACGCCGCCGCGGCAGGCAGCGAAGAAGGCGTCGCCCAGGCCCGACTGATCGACTCGCTGACCGCCACCGGCCGCCGGGTGATCGTGGCGGGCGTCCGCCTCCCGTACGACATCCGCCGCTTCCCCGATGTCCCCGCCTACCTGGCCACCTACAGCTACGGCACCCCCTCCATGACCGCCCTCGCCCGCACCCTCTCCGGCGAAGTGGCCCCACGCGGCACGCTCCCCGTCCCCATCCCGGCCCTCGACGACCCGAACCGCGACCTGTACCCCTTCGGCCACGGCCTGCACTACTGACAGCACCCCCGCGGACACGACGACGTTGCCGACGCCACTCCCCCATCCGCTAGGCTAGGCGCGCGGATCTCCCGGATCCGCGCGCCTCCGTAGCTCAGGGGATAGAGCACCGCTCTCCTAAAGCGGGTGTCGCAGGTTCGAATCCTGCCGGGGGCACCTCGGAAAACAGCAGGTGAGAGCACATAGAAGGGCCCCGGCGACCACGCCGGGGCCCTTCTTGATCGCCGCCACGCCACATCCACGCCACATCCCCACGGAATCCCAACCCCCGCAGCCCGTCACCCGGTTCAGTGTTCCCAGGTGATCGAAAGCGGGTTTCGGCTTACAGTGGTCGCCAGAGGGGGGGCTCGGCGTCACTCCCATCCGACGCCCCGGATTCCAGCCCTCGTGGGCCGCGGCTGTTCGTCGGGGAGGACAACAGTCGTGGGCAGGCCCCCGCCGTGGATCGCTCGTCGGGGGCCGTGCAGAGCACAGTAGACCGCCCCGCACCCAAGTAGGTGCGGGGGCGGGACGCCTTGACTGAGTCTTGGCGTCTAACGGTCCCTCTTGGCGGATTCCAGTACACCAGGGTGACCGCTCTTGTTGCCCCGGGCGGCCAGAACACGTGGTCGCCCGGGGCCGTCTAAGCTGCCCCAGGCATGTGCCGTAGGCATCTATCACCGTGAGTTCGAATTTTCCGACGGGCAAGCCCTTTAACCTGCAACCATCCCACCAGCAATTCGAACACTCATCGAGCTGGGCACCACCAGCCCGCCGCTCGACCGCATCCTGTGGATCGCCCGCGCGCTGGACGTGCCCCCGGCCTCGCTGCTGCCGGACGCGCCCCCGTAGAAGGGGCCCTGGCCGCCCGCGACGGGGGAGGCACGGACGGCCAGGCCCGGCCGAGGCGGCTACCCGAGGGCGCGCACGAGGAGCGTGCCCACCGTGCGCGGGCCCGGGGGTGCCTCGATGACGCGGGCGGTCGGCGAGAGGAACCCGTGTTCGCCGAGCAGGGCCCGCCACTGCTCCGGCTCATGGTCCCAGCGGCGTACCACGTGCGGGTCGGCGTCCGGGCCGCGCTCGATGTACGACGCCTGGCAGCCGTAGCAGCCGGCGACCGGCGGCCGGTGGGAGAACGCGAACACCCCGCCCGGCCGCAGTGCGGCCCGGACCGCGGGCAGCAGCTCGGCGGGGTCGATGAACCAGGCCGCTCCGAACACCGAGTAGACCGAGTCGAACTCGGCCCGCCGCCCGGCCAGGTATCCGAGTGCGTCGCCCTGGTGGAGCGCGAAGGCGTCGGCGCCCCAGCGGTTCCGGGCGGCGTGCAGCTGTCGCTCGGAGAGGTCGACGCCAATGGCGCGGGTGCCCATGCCGGCGACGTGGGCGAGGTTCCCGCCCTTCCCGCAGCCGAGGTCCAGGACGCTCGCTCCCGGGCCGATGCCGAGCAGCTCGGCGCCGGGTCCGTGGTCGGGGTACTGCGTCCAGTTGAACCACGTGCGGGCGCCGGAAGCGTTCACGGTCCGGCGGTCGGGCCTCTGGCGGGCGTAGGTGTCCCACGCGGGTGCGGTGGTCATGCGGGCGATTGTCCTCCTCTGCGGGGCGGCCGCCCGGTGAACCTGCCGGGCGGCCGCTGGGTGGTTCGTGCCGTGTGTACTACTTGGTCGGGCTGTCGTGGCAGCCCGCGTGGCACTGGTTACAGTTCGCGGTCTCGGGCCACAGCTCGGCATCGACGCGGTAGCCGGCGGCCGTGATGGCGTCGAGCGTGCGCTGTCGCTCCGCGGCGGCCTTGCCCTGCTCGCCGTCCTCGGGGAGGTCGGGCACGTGGTGCAGGAAGCGGCCCGCGACACGGTCGCACCATTCCGCGTACTCGCGGGTGTGCAGGATGAAGGTGTGCCAGCCGATGTCGACGGTGCCGCTCGGCGAGAGCGGTGCGTCCTCGTTCCCTGCGCAGGCGGCGAGGAACGCGCCGGTCTGGTCGACGATCCGCTCCGCGAACGGCAGGTCGAACCCGGGGTGGTCCGCGGTGATGCGTGTCGCGAGGCGGCCGGCCAGGTCCGGGCCGAGGATCGTTCGGCCGGTCGTGGCCTCCTTGGCGTATGCCATGGGACTATCCCTTCTGTGGTGTCCGGCGTGCGGTCGCGCGCCGGATGCGGCGGGCCTTGCGGCCCGTCCGTCCCCCGGGGAGTCTTGGCAGGCACCTGGGGGACGGGGTTCTTATCGGGCGGGCTTCCCGGCGAGTGCCAGGGCCACGGCGGCGGCGCACGAGGCGACCACGGTGGCCGCGTACAGCGGCCCGGCGTACCGGGCAACCCGTCGCAGCAGCGTCACGTCTCGTCGCCCTCCTGTCGGCGCTTGCGCTGCTCGCGCTCGGCTGC
>NZ_JBIAFT010000014.1:0-219689 GCF_042869455.1 Streptomyces sp. NPDC007025
CCACACCGGACTCACCACCCCCGGCCACACACTCCACAACAAACTCTTCCCGAACGGAAACCTCTTCACCAACTACATCAACAACAGCTACACCAAGGGTGATCCGGGCGACGGCCCCGATCGGCCGGTGGACAACTCCCGGGATTCGGGCGCCCTGTCTCCGACCCGCTCCCGGACGGGCGCCCCTCCGGGCTCCGGGACGGGCGCCCATCCGGACGTCCGCACCGTCGCCGAGCCGCCGCGCCCGCCGCACGCCCCCCTCACCGCCGCGCCGGAGACCTGGCGCGACGACGCCCAGCGCCGGTGGATCGCAGAGCGGCTGACCGTCGCGGACCTGGCCGGCGGCCCGCCGCCACTGGCTCCGGACGAAACGGTGAGCGTCACCGAACTGGAAGCCGCGGGCTTCGCCCCCGGGCCGGGAGAGCGGATCGCCGCCGTCCTCGGGGACGGCACGCTGCCCGTGCGCGACAGCGGACTGACGCCGCTGGAGCAGACGGCCCTGCTCATGGTGCGGCCCGGCCCCTGGACCGAGCAGCTGGAGGCCGTCGCGGCGCGGGCTTCCGAACGGATCGGGGAATCGGCGTTCCAGGACTTCGCCACCGGGCCGACCGCGGCCGACGCCACTTCCGAGGACATCGCACGCGCCTGGGACTCGGCACGCACGCTGGTACTGCCCGCGGAAGCGCATGCTGGGCGGGCCGATGCACGGTACGCCGAGGAGCCGCTCCGGGAGTCGGTGCGGCAAGTGGCCGACCGTCTGCTCGGCACCGGTACGGGAACGGAAGCGCCCGCGGACTCTGCCCCACTCGCCGACCGGGTCCACGCGGTTCCGGAGCCGGCACCGCGCTCGCCTACGGGCCCGGCCGCCGCTTCGGGGCAGGAGCCCGCCGCCGTGCCGCCCACGGCCACACCGCCCGTGCCCGAACCTTCTGTACCCGAACCGCCTGTGCCCGTACCGACAGTCGCGGCGGCCGAAGGCGGTGCCGCGCCCGAGACCGGGGACGGCCGCACCGGGGACGGCCGCCCGGACAAGGGCAAGGGGCGGCTCATGGAACCGGATGCCGGCCCCGCGGCGGATCCGACCGCACCGGACCGGCTCGGGCAGGACGACGCGGGGGCGAGTGCCGACGTCATGGCGGCGCGCGAGGAACTGGCCGCCGCCACCGCGCGGTCTGCGGCGCTGGAGGAACGGCTGGCCTCCGGCGTCGGCGGCAGCACGGACAGCCGCGCCGGGCTCGAGGCCGCCCGGGCCCGGACCGAGCGGGCGCAACAGGCCTGGACGGCGGCGCTGGAGCGGTGGCGGGAGCCGGAGGGGGCAGCGGTGCCCGCGCTCTCCCACAGCACTGCCGAACGGCGGTGGATCGCCGCACAGGTGACGGCCGCGGACCTGCCGGCGGACGCCGCGGACCTGGCCGCCTCCGGCGGCGGGACGGCGGGGGAACCGTCGCGCGCGCTGCCGCCGGTCGAACGGGTGCGGACGCTGATGGCCCGGCCCGGCCCGTGGCCGGGGGTGCTCGACACGGTCGCAGCGAACATGGCCCGCCGCACGTGGCGGCAGGCGTACGCCGACTGGGCGCTTGCCGCGCCGGAGCGGGACGACGAAGCGCTCGACGAGGCGTGGCGAACCGCGCAGGCCCTGGTGCTGCCGTTGGAGCTGCACGCCGTGGAGGCCGACGCCCGGTATGCGGGAGACCGTTACCGGGCGGCGGTGCGGCAGGTCGCCGATCTGCTGGCCGCGGGCGGCGGGCGGGCGGCGGCCAGGGCCCTGGCCGACCGCCTTCGGCACCGTCTCGGCCTGCCGGTCCGGGTGCGCGGCGGCGCTGCTGCCGGACCGGCCGGCTCCCCGGCTCTCGCGGAGGCACTGCCGCCCGTGCGGGAGTCCGCGGCGGACTTCTCCGTGGACACCGTCGCGGCGCTGTCCACCGTCGGCGGGTCTCCCGCACCGCCCGGGTCCCGGCCGCCGAGCGCCGGGCCGCCGACCGCGGGTTCGGCGGAACCGCGGCCGGCACAGGCGGCCGGGGCGTCCGGCCCGGGCATCCCGCAGCCCCCGGCCCCGGCCCCGGCCCCGGCCCCGGATTCGAACGGGTCTCCCCCCGCTGGCGGCCGCCCGCTGTCGGACACTCCCAGGCCACCGGAACAACACGCCCCGGCCAGGAGTGCGAGAGTCCGGCCCGCGGGGGCGCGGATCGACCGTGAGCTGGAGGAACGCCGACCGCCCCGGCTGGATCCGGAACTGCCGCCGCCGCCCAGGATCACCGGGCCCGGCGTATTCACCGACGGGAGCCGGATGCCGGGCTATCTGGACGGCTCGCTGCCGTTCCCGACGGACGGCCCGGTCACGGCCGGCGGGACGGACGCGGACCGTACGGAAGCGGAGCTGTTCGCCTTCGGCCAGAGCGAGGTGCGGCTGCGCGGCACCGAGCAGGTCGTCTCCGGCATACGCTCCCGGCTGGCCGCGATGGATGCGGAGAGCCGCCCGGCGCTGTCGTCCGGCGAGGAGGCCGCGGAGGGCATCGAGACGGATGTGCTCCGCCGCCTCGCGCGGGCACTGGCCGAGCAGCCGCGCAGCTTCGCCGGGGACGGGCGCGAGTTCCTCTACCGCGCGGAGTCCGGGCGGCTGCGCAAGCTGCACGTCGGGGTCAGGAACCACGGCGCGTGGGAGAGGTTCGGCGACGGCGCGGGGCCGACCAAGGTCGACACCGCCTACCGCGCCCAGACCACGGTCGGGGACGGCAAGACCTTCCAGCAGAACCGGCAGCTGTCCCCGAGCATCCCGCTCGGTCCGCTGAAGAAAGTCGTCTCCGCGTTCGGCCGGCTGACGGTACGGCTGGGCTGGTCCCGGGAGATCGCCTACGCCCTGCACGACCAGACGCTGAGCCAGAGCGAGACCCGGACGCTGGACGGCTCGCATCTGCACCTCGACGACGTCTCCTACGATCTGCGGATCACCGACGCGCTGCCGCCGCGCCTGGCCAGGCGCGGGGTCCTCGGTACCCGGTGGCGCAGCCGCCCCGCGCGTGCCGCGGCGGGCGAGGTCGCCTTCGGACTCGGGGTGCGCAGCGGTCTGGCGGCACGGCTGCCGGACAGTGTGACGAACGGCCGTGCCGCGGTGGGCCGCACCCCGCGCCGGATGGAGCTGGGGCCCGAGTCGGACTACCGGATGTTCGTCACCGAGGACTTCGGGCCGACGGCCGGGATACGGGACTGGGCGGTGGGCGAGATCGGTGCGGAGCCCGGGTCCAGCGCCTACGACGAACTGGTGGACTTCTTCTCCTCCGCCAACCTGCACCGCCTCTCCGCCCGGACGGCGCACTCGATGGTGCCCGGCCCGCCTCTGTTCGGGGACGACAAGGAGCGCACTCCGCTGGGCGCGTTCGTGATCGAACGGGTCGTGCCCGGGAGGGCGGTGCTGGCCTCGGAGACCGATCAGGCCGAGTTGCGGGACACGGCTCAGCTCACCCTGCACAACACCCGCAAGGAGACCAAGGAGTACAAGAAGGACCTGGGTGCCACCGTCGGCTTGACGGTCAATGCGCCCACGTTCGGGCTCCAGGATGTGATCGCCGGCTGGATGAACCGGGTGCGGCCCCGGGTCCGGTTCGGGCCCGGTCTGCGCCTCGTCCACAGCGAGGGACGTGTCGCGGTGCTCGGCGCCACCGGCGGGCTCAAGTCGACCGGTCGCGTCAAGTCCGACGACACCGCGCTGTACCGGGTCGAGAAGACCGTCCACGTCCGCAGGACGGGCGACGCCCGGACCCGGGCGTTCCGCACCTGGAGCCTGGACCGGATGACCCGGAGCGAAGCGCGCCGCCTGGCCGGTCTGGACGAGGGGGACGGACCGGCCGGGCGGCACGGCGGGGAACCGTACGCACCGGCGTATCTGACCGAGGACCGTCCGCCGACGCTGGGCATGAGCCGCGTCGTGCAGTTCCGGTTCCCCGACGGACGCCACACCGGCCGGCGCGCGGACGCCGACGGCGGGGAGGGCACCGGCCGCACCGGCGACCGGCCAGGGCAGCCCGGGCACACCCTGCTGACCGCCTTCACACAGCAGGTCCTCCGCGAGGTCGCCGCCGCGTACCCGGGGACGGTGGCCCCGCTCGACCAGCTCGACCCGGCGGCCGGCACCTGGCGCGACCACCGGCACTATGCGGCGGTGCTGCACAACACCTTCGGCGTCCTCAACGCGCTCTCCCGGCACTCCTCGACGGGCAGCCTGGAGGCCATGGCCGGGCAGGGGGTGCCCCTCGTGCTCACCGAGCCGGGCCGGTTCCTGCGCGGCCACCACCACATCCGGCTGCACGCGGAGCTGACCGGGCGGCGCTACGAGGGCGCGGCGCACGAGATCCTGCGGCACAGCGCCCCCGGCAGCGTCGCCCTGGACGCCGGGCGACAGCTGACCCGGGGCACCGAGGCGACCGTGGAGGGGGCCCTCTCCCTCCGCGACGCGGACCTCACCGACGCCATGGGAGCCCCCATGCACGCGGGCACCGTGCACACCGGGTACCGCGCGGTGTCGCAGAGACGGATCGAGTCGGGATACGGCGCCGTCGCCACGGCCGACCCGATGGCGGCCTCCGTCACACCGGGCCATCTGTTCAGCTACGGCGTGGCGTTGACCGTGCGCACCAGCGGGTACCGGCGGTTCCGTCGCTTCTGGCGCGGGCTGCCCAGCCTCGGCCTGCTGGGCACCCGGCTGTTCGTCCTCCGCGGCCGGCCGACCGACCTGATCGGCGGGGACTCCGGGGTCCCCGCGGTGACCGGCCGGGTGCTGCTCAGCGTTCCCGCCGAGCACAGCCCGGACCGGGACCCGCACGCACCCGGCGCGGACAACCCCTACCGCCGGCCCGACCGCGTCACCGGGGGGCGGCTCCCGCGAAGCCGCGCCAGGGCGCTCACCCGGGCCGCCCTCTCCGGTGCCGACGCGGGGCGGGAGCCGGACGCGCTCGACGGCGTCCCGCACCACACCCTGTCCGTCCTGACCGGCGCGGGCGAGGCGGACCTCGCCCAGCAGGTCCTGGAGGAGGCGGCGCACGGTGCGTGGCAGCTGACGCAGGACGCGGCGCCCGCCCACGACGCGGCCGTCCGGACGCTCCAGCCGTCCTATCTGACGGCGAACTTCGACCAGAGCATCTCCCGGGCCGGCCTGCGCACCACCGGCCTGTTCGGCGAGGGTCCCTATCTGAACCGGCTGGCGAGAACCGTCCACCGGGCGCGGGTGACCGGGCTGCGCGCGCTGGGCGGACCGGTCCGGATGGACACCGAACTGACCGCCGGTGGCAGCACCAGGGCGTCCGGCACCCAGGGCGCCTCCCGCACCCAGCAGGCCGGAGTCACCCTCGTCTACGGGGAAACCCGGCCTGCGTCGACCGGGGTGACCAGCAACTACGCGTGGCGCCTGTGGCCCTTCCACCGGTCACGGGGGCGCAGCGCCGTCGTCACCAGAACCGCCACCGCCGACACCAACCGGATCGACCGCGGCCACCAGGTACTGGCCGCGGGCGACGTGCGGCACGAGTTCGCGGCGGAGGTACGCGGGCTGGGCCCGCTCTCGCCGCTGGGCAAGGTCGTGCCCGCGCTGCGTGACTGGGCCGGCCGGTGGCAGCGGAGCGAGGGCGGCTGGCTCGGCCATCTGCCCGAACGCGTCGCCGCACAGCTGGGCCTGGTGCGCGGCGACGGCCTCGGCGCGGGACCGGTCGGCGGGCGCCGGGGATGGGCCCAGCCCGACTGGTTCCGGCGCCATCCGTTCGCCGCCTACCCGGTCGACCCCCTCGACACCGCTGCGGCCGTCGAGGCGTTCGTCGACCGGCTCCGGGATCTGGCGGTCGACGAGGAGAGCCGGGAGGCCGTGCGCCGGATCGCCTCTGCGCGGGTCACCCGCGCGCTGCGCCGGGAGATGGCCGGGACCGGGTCCGCCACCACTGCCAGGACCGGCGGGCCCGGGTGGAAGCGGGCGCGGATCGGCGGCCGGAACGTGCGGATCCGCGCTCAGCTCGTCCCGGTGGAGGGCGGTCAGACTTTCGACCGCCTCTGGCCCGCGACCGAGATGGAGCATCACCTCTGGGCCGTGGAGACACTAACGGACCTCAGCACCTCCGAGTCGGGCTTCGAGGTGGGGCTCATGACCAACGAGGCCGTGCACACCGGCGACAGCGCGGCCAAGGCGGCCGGGCCCTCGGCCGCCGGATCGGCCGGCGGCCGGCGCAACCGCACCAGCGCCTCGACCACGACGGTGGCCCGGCGCTGGAAGACCAACACGCTGGAGCCGCACGCCGAGTTCACCACCCGCTTCCGGATCCGCCTCACGCTGGAGCTGGGCCGCGCCAGGGGCGACGAACCGCGTGACCCGGATTCCCGGCGGCGGGTGCACGAGGAGGAGGCCGGCGCGGTGAAGGATCTCGTCCCGCTCAGCCTGCTCCGCCCGGACCCCGGCGGGCGCGGACGTGCCGACGACCCGCGTGATCCGCTCCGCCCGCCGGAGGTACCGGACGAGCCGCCGGCGGTGCACGTGTACTCCGGCGACGCCAACCCGGCGGCCCGGGCCGGGGGGATCGAGGAGTGGCGCACGCTGCGGCAACCGGACGGGGCGCGGCGGCCGTTCGAGATGCCGGCCGAAGGGTTCCAGGTGCGCGCCGTGCTCGGGACCGGGAACATCCAGGCCGCCAGTACGCTCGCGCTGGCCAAGGCGTACGACAACCGGCTGGCCCACCTCACCGGGCGGCTGGCGGGCGAGCCGTTGGCAGCGGCGCTGCGCACGGCCCGCCTCACCCCGCTGACCGCCGAGGGCACCGGCCCCGCGCAGGTGCTGGAGGACTCCCACCGACCCGGAGCGCTGAGCGCGTTCGCCGAGCGGGCCGCGGCACCCGCGGGCCTCCCGACCGCCGGGCTGGCCGAGAACACGCTGCTGGACGCCTCGCAGGCGGCGCTCACCCAGCACACCCGGCTGGATCTGGCAGGCGCCCGGCTGCTCGCGGTGACCGACGGCGCCCGGATGGAGTCCCACACCCGCTACACCCGGAGCGGCAACGCGGCGGCGGGTGAGAACGGCGGCCACAGCCTGGAAGCCGGCGGCTTCCCCACTCTGACGTCCGATCCGGTCGGCAAGAACAACCCCGGCGGGATCAGCACGGGCGCCGATGCGGTGGAGACCGACGTCCAGGCGGCCGGCCACGACCAGGCTCATCAGGTGAACGTCAAACCCAAGACGGGGCGGATGTTCACCTTCGCCGTCCCGACCGCCTGGCTCAGCGTCGCCGAGGTCGAACGGCAGTTCAAGGACGGCTCGCTCGCCACCTGGGTCCGCGACAACCTGATGGGCCCGTTCGGTGGAGTCGCACCGGGGCCGCAGGCCGTCGAGACGCAGGCGTGGACCGTCGCCTGGGTCGAGGAGCGGGTCGCGCGGGAACTCGGGCTGGTCACCGACGGCACCTTCCCCCGCTCGGTGACCCGGGCATGGGACCGGGTGCACACCCAGGCCAAGGCGTGGGAGGCAGCGGACGGGGCCTACTGGGCGCTGCGCCGCGAGCTGCCGGACCTGCGGGACGCCGTCCAAGCGGCGCTGGCCGGCCGTTCCGTCGCCCGACGGCGCCGGGATGCGGCCGGGCACGTCCTCAAAGCTGCCGGGCTCGGGGCCCGCAAGCGGTTCGAAGCCGCCGTCGCCGCGGCGGACGGGGTGCTGGAGCTGCCTGTCGCGGAGCTGTCACCCGGTTCGCGGTCCCGCCTCGCGCCCGCCCTGGCCGCGGCCGCTCAGGCGTCCGAGGACGTCCGGGAGGCCGTACTCGGCCGGCTCCTCGTTCCCCCGGAGGCCGGTGCGGAGCGGCACCGGGCCGCCGAGGAGCGGCTCGCGGCGGCACGTGAACTCCAGGGGAAGGCCGACGCCGAGGCCGCCCGGCTGCGGCGGGCCGAACGCGACCACCTCGTCCAGGAGGCGGCGTGGGCCCGCGACCGGCGGCTGACCGAGGCCGTGGCCGAGCTGGGCACCGCCGAGCGGGCGGTGTCGGCCGCCGCGGACACGCTGCGGCGGGCCGAGAGAGTCCTGGCGGTCCGGCTGCGCCGGATCGAGGAGCAGCACGCCGCGGCCGAATCCGCGGCCGACGCGCTGTTCGAGATCCGCGGCGCCGCCGACCGGCTGACGCGCTGGCATCAGCTCCCCGCCGATCCCGTCGCCGACGGGGCCGCCCCGACCCGCGGCGGGATGCCGGAACCAGTCCTTCCACCCGTTCGGCGGCCGGACCGGGAGCGGGCCGCCGGGGCACCGCGCGGGCTGCCCACTGTCCCCGAAGCGCCACAGGCCGAGACCGGACCGCCGGACCGGTACACCGCACTGACCTCCCCCGCGGACGACAGTACGGGCGCACCCGGTCTGCGTGCTCCGGACGGGACGGCGCACTGGCTGCGCGACGTGCCCGGGGACAACTCCTTCTGCCGCGCGTTCGACACTGCCCTGGAGGTTCTCGCCGGACAGGCCGACTCCCCGGCGGCTCCCCGCGGCGGCCCGCCCCGGACCGCCGTCCCCGCCGGCCCGGCAGTCGGCGATCCGGCCGCGCTGCGCATCCGGTTCGCCGACGCGCTGGCCTCATTGCCGGACGACTCGCCGCTCCTGGGCTACCTCGCCCCGGACGAGCGCGACACCTTCACCTCGCCCGAACTGGACGCCGCTGCGCTCGACCTGGGCAACGGCACACCGCAGCAGCGGGAGTTCGAGGCCCTGGGAGTGATCCCGCACTCCGCGGGCGACCGGCCGGGCCCGGAACACGCCCACCGGCCGCTGAGCCCCGCACAGCGCCGCGGTCTGGCCGCGGCACAGCTGCGCCGCCCGCCCGACGCGGAGGGCGGGACCGGCTGGGACCACGGTGCTGCGGACGTCCTGCCCGCCCTGGCGGCCGAGCTGTTCGGGCTGCGGGTGCGTATCGTCCTGGCGGACGGCAGCTTCCTGGACCACTGGCCGCGCCGGCCCGAGCCCGCCTCCGCCGACCCGCCGACCGTGGTACTGCACCTTGCCGGCTGGCACTACCGGGCCGTGCTGCCGCAGGACGCGGTCGACCGCCCACCCCCCTCCGCACCACCCGCAACCGCGCCCCCGACGAAACCGGCCGGCGTGCTGCCGTCCCACCGGAGACGTCCCTGGACCCGGGAGGACGCGGCCGGAACGGACCCGGCCGATCCGCCCGGGTTCGACGCGGCGAGCGACCCCGCGACGCTCACCGACTCCGACGGCCGGGTGCTCGATCTGCACGAACCCCGCGGTCCCGGCAACGGCTTCCACGAGGCGGTGGCCCGCGCGCTGGTGGCGGCCGGCGGCGCGGCGGGCGATGTCGGCCGGCTCGCCCTGCGGCTGCGGCACAGCTCGCTCACGGCTCCCCATCCGCTGCCGAGCACCGCGCGACTGGATCCCCGGGCCGCCTTCACCCGGGAGTGGCTGGAGCTCGCCGGGATCACCCTCACCCCGCAACAGGAACGGGACTTCGAGCGGCACGGCGGCCGGCTCCCCGCCGACCTGGCTCCCGGCGCCGCCGAGGACCGCCTCATCCGCCTGCACCTCTTCCAGGCCGTCCGCTGGGACACCGGCACCGCGCTGCTGGCGGCCGGGCTCCTCGCCCGCACCTGGCGCGTGCATCTCACACTCGTCCACGAGAACGGCACCTGCACCGTCTTCGGCGACCCGGCGACGCCCGCCGAGCGCACGGTGACGGTCTACGAGCGTGGACGCGACTTCCTGGCCGCCGTGCCGCGTGGCACCCGCGGCCCGACGGCGCCACGGAGTTCCCGCGCCATCCCCTCCGGCGGGTCGACAGCGCTTCGCCCACCGCGTCCGGAACCGGCCCGGTGAACCCCCGCGGTCACCGCGTCAGCGCCCACCGGCCGGCGGTACGCCTTCACCTACGGCGGCCGACGCACCCACGTCCGGCGCGTCCGGCGCGTCCGGCGCTCCTTCGGCGGTCGGCGCCGCGGCAGGGTCGGGCGCTCCCGCCGGGCGCCAGCCACGGGCCCGACCGCGCGGGATGACCACGGCGCCGCCGGCCACCAGCAGCACCAGTGCACCACCGGCCGCGGCGACGATCAGGGACCGGTTCAGCGGACCGCTCGGGGCCGCCGCCGGAACGTGCGCGGCGGCCTCCTCGGGGGGCCGACCCCTTTTGCCGGTCAGCAGCGTCGTGAGCGCCCCGTACGGATCGAGGCGGGGTGGGTCGTCCGGGTATCCGGCCTCCGTGAGCTGGCGGGTGACCTCCCGCGCCGTCATCTCCGGGTGCCGGGCGCGCACCAGCGCGGCGGCGCCCGCGGCGTGCGCGGCGGCCAGCGAGGAGCCGGAGCCGAAGTAGTGCCCCTCGCCCTCGGGGCCGACGCTGACCACCTCGTCGCCGGGCGCGCCCAGGTCCGCGTTGCGGGCCGACGGGGCTTTCTCCGGGCGCTGCCCGTCGGGGCCGTAGTCCATGACGGAGAGCGCTTCGGGCACGGACGCCGGCCAGTACCAGGGCGCCGGCTCCACCGTCTTGCCGGTGCTGCTGTCCTTGGGGAGGGTGTCGGGCACGGACGGAGCGACGACGAGGGCGTCCTTCTCCGCGGCGTGCTCGACGGCGGCGGTCAGCTCGTCCTTGCCGGTGGCGACCGCCCGCCCGACGTAGATGACCTCGGCCCCCCGGTCGGCCGCGGTACGGATCCCGGCGGCGAGTTTCTCCGGCGTCGTCTCCCCCCGGGTGCCGGTGCCGCGCACCGCCAGGATCCGGGCGCGCGGCGCGAGTCCGGCCACGCCCACGCCCTCGCCGGGTGAGGCCGCGATCAGACCGGCCGCGAAGCTGCCGTGGCCCACGCAGTCCTCGCCCGCGTCACCGACCGCCTCGACCCGGCCGGACAGCGCGGGGATGTCGGTGCCGACGCCCGTGTCCACCACGGCGACGGTCACCCCTCGGCCCTGGCTGAACTTCCAGGACCGGGACAGCCCGAGCGGCTGCCGGGTCCACGGTTGCTTCTCCGCCTTGTCGTCGGACGCCTTGGCGCACGGTTCGTCGGAGGGCAGCACGGAGGCCACGGAGGGCAGTTCGACGACGTCGTCGGCGGCGGCCGGGCCCGCCGGAACCGTCAGCAGGATCGTCGCGGCCAGTGCGGCGGCCACCGCCCGTGCCACCGGACGACGGTGAGAGGGTGCGCGTCGCATGACCGCATGCTACGTGGCGCGCACCGGCGTTCGGCAAGGCAGGTGGCGGGTGCGGGAGCGTACGCGGTGGCCGGTGCGCGAGCGGGTGCCGCAGCAGGCCGGTCCCCGGCGCCGCGGCCCGGCGTCGTCCCATCCGGAGGTGAACTGCCCAAACACGCCTGGCTGACGGCTACCGGGTTCCCGTAGCCTGCACACAGTGCGCGTCCCGTCGGCCGCGACCAACCAGAGCTCGGCACCGGGTCGCTCGCGGTCCGGCACTCGGATCGCCGGGGCGGCAGGCACCACAATCAGGAGGTCCCAGCGTGTCACGGCAGTCTCTCCGGGTAGCCCCGGACGGGAGAGACGGTTTTCCGACGATCGGCGAGGCACTGGCGCAGGCCCGCACCGGAGCCGTCGTCCGCGTCGCCCCCGGCCGCTACCGGGAGAACCTCACCGTCAGGACCCGGCTGACCATCGTCGCCGACGGGGACCGCGGCAGTGTGGAGATCTGCCCGCCGCGCGGAACCGCCGTGGTGCTGGTCGCGGACGCCGTGATGCTCACCGACCTCACGCTGCGCGGCGGCAGCGAGGACCTGCCCGTGGTCGACGCACCCCGCGGCCAGGTGGCGATGGACGGCTGCACCGTCGTCGGCGCCGGCTGGACCGCCGTACTGGCCAGGGAGGAAGGCTCGCTGGCGATGCGCGACTGCCGCGTCTCCAATCCGGAGGGCGCGGGAGTGGTGGACACCGCGGCCACCGAGAGCGTCGTCCTCGACACCGTCCTGGAACACCTGGGCACCTCCGCCGTCGTCCTCGGCGAGCAGGCCCGCACCGTCGTACGCGGCTGCCGGATGCGGGACGCACGGGGCAACGGCGTACTGGCCAACGGCGAGGCGCAGGGCCAGATCGAGGACTGCGACATCTCCACGACCGAGAAGCCCGGCATCGCCCTGGAGGGCCGCTGCGGCACCCGCGTGCTGCGCACCACCGTGCACGACACCTCGGTCGGCGTCTTCGTCACCAGCGCCTCCCGGCCGACGCTGGAGGAGGTCAGGGTGACCGACACCAGCGGCCCCGGCATCGTCCTCTCCCAGGGCGCCGACCCGGAACTGCTCCGTTGCCGCACCGCACGGACGAAGAGCAACGGCCTCGCGGTCACCGAGCGTTCGCGGGGCACCTTCGACGACTGCGAGTTCGACAACGCGGAGGGATCCGCGATCCGGGTGGTCGGGGCCAGCGCTCCGCTGCTCACCCGCACCACCGTGCGCGCCTGCGCCGACAAGACGGCCGCCGTGCTGCTCGCCGAGGACTCCTCGGCCGAGTTCGACGGCCTGGAGGTGCCGGACGCCGCGGGAACGGGCGTGTGCATACGCACCGGCGCCAATCCGCTGCTGCGCAAGGCCCATGTCACCGACGCCGGCGGACACGGCGTGGAGGTGGTGGAGGACGGCCGCGGCCGGCTGCACGGCTGCACGGTCGAGCGCGCCGAGGGCGCGGGCGCCCACATCGCCGGGGGCGGCGCCCCCGAACTGGCCGACACCGTCCTGCGGGAGACCGCCCGCGCGGGCGTCCTGGTCGGTTCCGAAGGGCGGGCCACGCTCCGCGACTGCGAACTGCACGACGGGCGCGCCACGGGCCTGCACATCGAGCGGGGCGGCGAGCTGTCCGCCCTGCGCACCCAGGTGAACGGATCGGCCGCGCACGGCATGCTGGTCGCCGACGGCGGCCGGGCCCAGCTGGACGGCTGTCTGCTGACCGGCAGCACCGGCGACGGCATCCGGGTGGACAGCTCCGAGGAGACCACCCTGACCAGCTGCTCGGTCCGCGACAACCGCGGCGCCGGACTGCGCCAGTCCCGAGCCACCGAGCGACTCACCGTGGAAGGGCTCAACAGCAACGGCAACGCCGAGCCGGACGCGTGGGGCGAGACCGCGGGAGACCTGGCCGCCACGGGCACGGAAGTGCAGTCCCAGCAGAAGGGTCCGCAGGGCCCCCTGGAAGAGCTGGAATCGCTCATCGGTCTGGCCGACGTCAAGCGCCAGGTGCGCACGCTGGTGAATCTCAACCAGCTCGCCCAGCGCCGCGCCAGCCTGGGCATGCCGGCCCCGCCGATGAGCCGCCACCTGGCCTTCTCCGGCCCGCCCGGCACGGGCAAGACCACGGTGGCCCGGCTCTACGGCGGCATTCTCGCCGAGTTGGGCGTGCTGCCCTCCGGCCATCTGGTGGAGGTCTCCCGCGCCGACCTGGTCGCCTCGGTCATCGGCGGAACGGCCATCAAGACCACCGAGGCGTTCAACGAGGCGATCGGCGGCGTGCTGTTCGTCGACGAGGCCTACACCCTGCTCTCCGACAGCAAGGGCTCCGGTGCGGACTTCGGCAGGGAGGCCATCGACACGCTGCTGAAGCTGATGGAGGACCACCGCGAGGACGTCGCGGTCATCGTCGCGGGATACACCGACGACATCTCCGCGTTCCTGGCCTCCAACCCGGGCCTGGCCTCCCGCTTCACCCGCACCATCGAGTTCGCCAACTACTCGGTCCCGGAGCTGGTGACGATCACCGAGAGCATGTGCGAGGCCCACCACTACAGGCTGGACCCCAGCACTCTGGACGCCCTCGCCCAGCACTACGAGCGGATGCCCCGCGACGCGGGCTTCGGCAACGGCCGGGCCGCGCGGCAGGTCTTCGAGGAGATGGTGGACCGGCAGGCCTACCGGCTCGGCTCGCTGGACAATCCGGCCGAGGCCGATCTGTCGCTGCTGCTGCCCGAGGACGTCTCGGACAGCTCCGGCGCCGCCGAAGCGGGCGACGGCCGCGGCTCCGAGGAGATGCTTGCCGAACTCGACGCCATGACGGGCCTGCATGCCGTCAAACGCGAGGTCACCGATCTGGTCAACCTGCTGTCGGCCACCCGGCAGCGGCAGGCCGTCGGGCTGCCCACCCCGAAGATCAGCCACCACCTCGTCTTCTCCGGCCCCCCGGGAACCGGCAAGACCACCATCGCCCGGCTCTACGCGGAGCTCCTGCACTCCCTCGGAGTGTTGAACACCGGGCAGCTGGTGGAGGTGGCCCGTGCCGACTTGGTCGGCCGGTACGTCGGCCATACCGCCCAGCTCACCAAAGAGGCGTTCGACCGGGCGCTGGGCGGTGTGCTGTTCATCGACGAGGCGTATGCGCTCACCCCGGAGAACGCCGGTTCGGACTTCGGCCGGGAAGCGGTGGACACCCTGCTGAAGCTGATGGAGGACCACCGGGACGAGACGGTCGTCATCGTCGCGGGATACACCGAGGAGATGGGCCGCTTCCTGGCCTCCAACCCGGGCCTGGCCTCCCGCTTCGCGCGGACGGTGGAGTTCGAGGACTACTCCACCGACGAACTGCTCGAGATCACGAACAGTTACGCGGCCACGTCCGGCTACGACTGCGCCCCCGAGACCCTGGAGGCGCTCCGCTCCTACCTGGACGCGCTGCCGCGGGACCGCTCGTTCGGCAACGCCCGCACCTCCCGCAAGACCCTGGAGGCGATGATGACCCGGCAGGCCCGCCGGATCGGCTCCATCCCCGCGCCCACGATGGACGACCTGCGCCTGCTGCTCCCGGAGGACCTGCCCCGGGAGGCACCGCTGACGACGAGCTGACGACGCGCCTGCCCGGGGCCGCCTCGGAACCGGTTCGGGTCCTGGGACCTGGGGGTCCCGGTCCTCAGCGGACGTCGTAGGTCAGATGCGTCGCGGTCGAGGTCACGGTCACGGCGCGCTGCACCAGCGTGCGCGGCGTCCCGCCGGTGAACAGCGGCGTCCCGGAGCCCAGCACGACGGGTGCGAGGTGCAGTTGCAGCATGTCGACCAGCCCCGCTTCGAGCGCCGAGCCGATCAGTGCGCCGCCGCCCATCAGGACGGCGTCCAGGTCCCTGCCGCTGTCGGAGGACGCCGCCTCGGCGCGTTCTCGCGCTGCGGTGACGGCGTCCGGCAGGCCGGTGGTGACGAACGTCCAGTCGAGGTCGCCGAGCCGCACCGACTCCGGCGGGGTGCTCGTGACGACGAGGAACGCGGGCTTGCCGACCTCGCCGGCGCCGTAGCCGGTCCGGTCGTCCCAGCCGCCGGGTCCGTCGACCACGTCGAAGAGCCGGCGGCCGAGGACGACGGCTTCGGCCAGGAACCCCTCCTCGCCCTCCGGGGTGTCGAATCCTGCCGCCATGGCGGCGAGTTCGCGGCCGACGGCGTCGCCCGGCACGACTGTCGGCCCGGAGACCTCGGCCTCGCCCTCGGCGACCGCGAAGGTCCACACGTCGCGGCTCACGTGCAGGGCCGCGTGCGGGTCGGCGCGGAAGTGCCGGGGCTTGAGGCGATCGCGGGTGGTGGAGATCCGCAGGGTGCGGGCCGCCGCGTCCCAGCGGTACAGCACCGTGGTCAGGTGCGGATGGCCGCTGCTGCGGACGCTGGCCAGCGTGCCGAACTGCTGCTCGGAGAGGAGCTGGTCGAGCTCGGTTCCGGTGAGCGGGCGAGGGGCGGGGCCGGACATGAGGGTTCCTTGCCTGGAGGAGGGACGTGAGGGCTGAGGTCAGTTCGCGGGCTGCTCGGCGCCGGCCACCGGGACCGGTGCCGCGGGGGTGCTGTCTCCGGATGTCGCGGGGGTGCCGTCTTCGGACACGGGCTTGCGGAGCGCCGCGAACGCGAGGACGAACGCCAGGACGAGCAACCCGGTGCCGGTGGCGAAGGCCGCGTGGTATCCGCCGGTCAGTGCGGCGGCGTGGGAGCTGCCGGCGGCGGCCAGGGTGTCGGTGCGGGCGGCCGCCAGGGTGGAGAGGGTGGCGACGCCGAGCGCCATGCCGATCTGCTGGGTGGTGTTGAACAGCCCGGAGGCCAGTCCGGCGTCGCTCTCGTCGGCGCCGCTCATGCCCAGCGAGGTGAGGGCGGGCAGGGCCAGGCCGAAGCCTGCCGCGAGCAGCATCACGGGCAGCAGGTCGGTGGCGTAGTGCGCGTGCACCGGCAGCCGGACGAGCAGCCCGAGCACGCCGACCAGGAGCGCGATCCCGGTCAGCAGTACGGCGCGTTCCCCGTACCGCGCGGTCAGCCGGGCTGAGGCGCCGAGCGAGACCGCTCCGATGATCACAGCGGCGGGCAGCATGGCGATGCCGGTGCGCGCGGCGCTGTAGTCGAGGACGTTCTGCAGGTAGAGGGCGAGGAGGATCTGGAAGGAGAAGAGGGCCGCGACCATCAGCATCTGCACGAGGTTCGCCACGGCCACGCTGCGCGAGCGAAGGACACGCGGCGGCATCAGCGGGGTGCGGGCCCGGACCTGGCGCAGCGCGAAGCCTGCGAGCAGGGCGGCACCCGCGAGTGCGGGCACCAGGGTGTGCGGGGAACCCCAGCCGTGGCCGGTGGCGTTGACGACTCCGTAGATGCCCGCCATCAGGCCCGAGGTGATCAGGAGCGCGCCCCAGCCGTCGGCTCCGGCCCGCAGTCCGATCCCGGCGTCCGCCGGAAGCGAGGGAAGGGCGAGCGCGAACACCAGGGCTCCGATGGGCAGGTTGATGAAGAAGATCCAGTGCCAGGTGAGCAGATCGGTGAGGACACCGCCGAGTACCTGGCCGATGGAGGCTCCGGCGGCGCCGGTGAAGCTGAAGACGGCTATGGCACCCGCTCGTTCCTTGCTTCCGGGGTAGAGGGTGACGAGGATGCCGAGCCCCACGGCGGTCGCCATGGCGCTGCCGACGCCTTGCAGGAAGCGGGCGGCGAGCAGGACGCCGGGGGTGGTGGCGAGCCCGGCCAGCAGCGAGGCGGCGGTGAAGACGCCGGTCCCGGCGAGGAACATCCGCTTGCGGCCGAGCAGGTCGCCGAGCCGGCCGGCGAGCAGCAGCAGGCTGCCGAAGGCGACGAGGTAGGCGTTGACGACCCAGCTCAGCTCCGAGGCGGCGAAGTCGAGGTCTCGTTGGATGGCCGGGAGCGCCACGGTGACGATGGAGCCGTCCAGGATGATCATCAGGGTCCCGGTGGCGATGACGCCGAGTGCGAGGCCGCGGGGGCCTCTGGCTGCGGCTGGGGATGCGGACATGGCGGCCTCTCGGTTCACACGGCGGGGGGAAGCGGACAAGACAAGACCGTAGCAGATAGTTTTGTTGCAGACGATATTGTTAGGGACGACCCTCCCGGTAGGCTGGCCTCATGACCGCCATGACGCCACCGGCCCGCACTCAGCCGGACCTCTCCTACCTGCTGGACCACACCAGCCATGTACTGCGCACCCGGATGGCGGCGGCGCTCGCGGAGATCGGGCTGACGGCACGCATGCACTGCGTGCTGGTGCACGCGCTGGAGGGCGAGCGCACCCAGAGCGAGCTCGCCGGAATCGGCGACATGGACAAGACCACGATGGTGGTCACCGTCGACGCGCTGGAGAAGGCCGGACTCGCCGAGCGCCGCCCCTCCAGCACCGACCGCCGGGCATGCATCATCGCCGTCACCGAGAAGGGCGCCCGGACGGCCGAACACAGCCAGCGGATCGTGGACTCGGTGCACGGACAGGCGCTCGACGCACTGCCGGACAGCGACCGGGAGACGTTCCTACGACTCCTGGACCACCTGGCCACCGGCCACCTGAGCACCCCCTCCCCCGCACCCGCCCGCCGGGCCCGGCAGCACAGCGGCTGACCCCCTCGTGCGGGCCGTTCCGCCCTCCCCCACGGGGGCAAGCACTCCGGCACGGCACGCTCCACGACCCCGGACCTGGCGGTCAGCGTCGAGCGCGTTCAGTCGCCGCCGAAGTCCCCGCCGGATCTGCTCGCTCTGCCGCTGCGTCCGCTTCCAGGATTTCTTGTCGGTCTCCGGCGCGCTTCCCTCCGGCCACGGAGCAGTCTGAGCCTCATTGTTTCCCTCGCCGAGCCCCTCCGGAAGACGGCAACGGGCGGCCGAGCGCTTGCAGACCCCGCCGCGCGCACAGCCCGGACTCGGCCCGGCGCGCTACGCCCGCGCGAGGCTCGGAGACCGGAATGCCCCGGGGGCGGGGTTCGCGCGACCATGGCCGGAGCACCACCGAGAACGGGAGTACCGACCGAGGGCTGGAGTGAACCGATGGCTGTGCGATCGCGGCGGGTCGTCGTGACGGGACAGGTGCAGGGCGTCTTCTTCCGGGACACCTGCCGCCGGACGGCCGCCACGCAGGGGGTGCGGGGCTGGGTGCGCAACCTGTCCGACGGCAGCGTCGAAGCCGTGTTCGAGGGCTCGCCGGAGGACGTCGACACCCTGGTGGAGTGGGCCGGAGAGGGACCGCCTGCGGCGTCCGTCGACGACGTGTGGATCACCGAGCAGGAACCACAGGGGCACACCACCTTCCAGGTGCGCACCACCGCCCCCGCACCGGAGGAGGACCGGTGAATGTTCCGACACCGGACGAGAACCGGTGGCACCCTGACACCGGGCCAGGCCCCGTGACCGCCCCGCCCCGGAACGGCGGCCGGTGACCACCCCGCCGCGGGCACCGGCCCCCGCGGCCCGGCTCCACGTGGTGGTCCCCGAGGAACTGGGCCACTTCCTCCCCGCACGGCTGCGCGGAGAGGCCGGCACCCCGCACGGAGTGCCCTGCCCCTACGACGGTGCCGCCTCGCTGGGCCACGTCGTGCAGTCGCTCGGCGTACCGCTGACGGAGGTGTCCGGGCTGCGGGCCGACGGCGAGCCGGTCTCCGCAGCGCACCGCCCGCCGGACGGCGCCCGGATCGAGCTGTCCCCTGTGCCCCGCCCGCAGCCGCTGCCGCCCTCGGCGCCCTGGCCGCCCCGCTTCGTGCTCGACGTGCACCTGGGGGCGCTGGCCCGGCGCCTGCGGCTGCTGGGCGTGGACACCGCCTACCGCAACGACGCGGCCGACCCGGAACTGGTGGCGCAGGCCGCGGCCGAGCACCGCATCCTGCTGACCCAGGACCGCGGTCTGCTGCTCCGGCGGGCGTTGTGGCTGGGCGCCTACGTGCGCGGAAGCCGACCCGACGAGCAGCTCACCGACGTACTGGACCGCTTCGCCCCACCGCTGACCCCCTGGACGCGCTGCCCGGCATGCAACGGGACGCTCGCGTCCGTCCCCAAGAAGGAGATCGCCGAGCAGCTACCGCCCGGCACCCGGCGCACCTACGACACGTTCACCCGCTGCACCACCTGCGGGCACCTCTACTGGCCCGGCGCCCACCACCCCCGGCTCGCGGCCCGGGTCGCCGCCGCCCGGCGCGCGACCGGCGGCGGGCCGGCGCCGCGCGACGGGCCCGGCGACTCCTCTGCGGACGATGCGGCGTGAGCCCCGCTATGCCCGCCGGCACCGCCGCACATACCGGCGCTGCCACGGGGTCTCGACCGCGCGGCGCGCGTAGTGCTCCCTGACGTAGCCGACGACCCGCTCGGCCGGCACCCCGTCGAGCACGGCCAGACAGGCGAGAGCCGTGCCGGTACGGCCCACCCCGCCGCCGCAGGCGACCTCCACCCGCTCGGCCGCCGCCCGCTCCCACACCTGGCGCAGCGCGGACCGGGCCCCGGCGCGGTCGCTCGGCAGCCGGAAGTCGGGCCACCGCAGCCACCGGGCCTCCCAGCCCACCGGATCCGGAGACCGCCCCAGCAGATAGAGGCCGAACTCCGGCTCCGCGCCGGACGGCAGGGCATGGCGCAGCCCGCGACCGCGGACCAGCCGACCGGACGGCAGGCACAGCACACCCGGCGCACCGGGATCCCAAGTGACGGACATGGCCCGAGAATAGCGCCCAGCCTGCCTCCGCGGAGTCGAAGTCCGACGGAGCGCGGCCGCGGGCCCCGCGGAGCCGTCCGGGGCCCGTGGCAGCACGGACCCCGGATGTATCGACCGCGAGTGGGTGCCGACCTCCACGGCACGGACCCGCCCGCAACCAGAGGGCGGGGCGCTCAGCAGCCCGGTCCCCCGGACGGCCGCGCCCCGGCGGCGGACGTGCGGACCCGGCGGGAGACTCGGCGGGACGGCCGCCGCGGCAGCGGGCGAGGCGAAGGGCGTGAGCGTGGGATGAGCGTGGAACTGGGGATCTTGGTGGAGCGGGACGGGGAGCCGGCCGTACAGCTGGAGCGCGCGATCCCCGCGGGCGTGCAGGAGGTGTGGCAGGCGTTGACGGAGCCGGGCCGGATGGCTGCCTGGTTCCCGTCGCCGACCGTGCATATGGAGCCCACGGTGGGCGGCCGGGTCGACTTCGCGGGCGACCCGTACGCCGAGGACCGGTCCGGCACGGTCCTGGAGTTCGACGCGCCCCACCGGCTGTCCTACACCTGGGGCGACGACGAGCTCCTCTTCCGGCTCACCCGGCGCGGCGAAGGGTGCGTGCTCACCCTCACGGACGTGCTGGAGGCGCGGTCGGCGGCCGCCCGCAACGCGGCCGGCTGGGACGTGTGCCTGGACGAGTTGGTGAAGCTGCTCTCCGGCGGCACCCCCTCCGGGCCGCACGACGGCACGGCAACCGACTGGCGGGAACGCTACGACGCGTATGTGGCCGCGGGCATGCCGTCCGGTGCTCCGGTGCCGGGCGGCGACCCCGGCTGAGCCGCCGCGCACCGCTTCACCGTCGGAGATTCGCGCCGCTTCACCGCCAGCGGCGGGCGACGTACAGCGTCCAGCAGGTGAGCGCGGCGCACAGAATGCCGCCCGCGGCGAAGACGGTGGCGTGCCGTCCGTCCTGGAGGAGGGACGAGGTGAGGCCGACCGTCGCGGAGCTGGAGAGTATGGCCGAGGCCGAGAAGAGCGACACCGCGCGGCCCCGGACCGGGGCCGGGAGCAGCCAGGGCAGCCAGGTCTGCAGCGTGGTGTGAAGGTAGCTCCAAGCGGTCCCCAGCAGGGCGGCGCACAGCATCAGGACGGCGGTGCCCGGTACCAGCGCGGCCAGGAGAGCGCCGGTGACCCCCATCGACCCCCCGGTGGCCAGCAGCCGCATGGGCCCCCACACGCGCGCGTGGCGGCGCAGCACCAGCGTGCTGGTGAGCACGCCGAGCGCGTAGATGACCAGGACGGCGGAGGTGGAGGCCTGGCTTCCGGCGGTGGCCAGGGCGGGGGCGAGGAGGGCGGGCAGTCCGAGCATCACCGCTCCCTCGGCGGCGCCGAGGCCGAGCACCGTGCAGTACGCGGCGGAGGTCCGTCCCGGTACGGCGTCCGGCGGGTCCTCGTACGCGCCGCCGATGTCCACGCGGACGGGGGCCGAGCGGGTGGCGGCCCGGATCCGGCAGACGGTGACCGCGGTGAGCAGGGCGATCACGGCGAACGCCGGCCGCCACGAGCCGCAGCGCAGCACGGTGTCCGCGAGGACCGGCGAGGCGATGCCGCTGGCGGCGGTGACGGAGGTGAGGGTGGCGAACGCGCGCTGTCTGGCCTGCGCGGGCCGCAGGGAGCCGTAGTAGAGCGAGACCGAGGGGATGACGGTGGCGAAGCCCGCACCGGCGGTGGCGCGCAGCGCGATCCACCAGCCGGGGCCGGGGCACAGCGCCGAGCCCACGGAGGCGGCCGCCGCCACCAGCAGTCCGGTGCGCAGGCTGCGGCCCGGCCCGTAGCGGTCGGCCAGCCAGCCCCACAGCGGCAGCGCGAGCCCCTGCCCGAGCGAGTAGGCGGCGAGGCCCGTGGTGACGGTGGCGATGTCGGTGTGCCAGGCCGTCGCGAGGGCGGCGAGCAGGGGCGCGGCCAAGTGCCAGTCGGCGTTGCCGAGGGCGGCTGCCCAGCGCAGCGCGGACATGGTGCCCCCTCTCTCGCGCTGGTCCCGGTGGTCGGCCGGGGGGCGTGGGAAGCCGTCCTTGCAACGACCCCCCAGAACGAGAGAATATGGGCGTTTTCCCCAAGAAGAGGACGGGTGGCGGAATTTGACCCCTTCTGGGGATACTTGAACGCACCGGTCGGCATTCCCGCTCCCCGGCTGCTTCCCGATCGCTCCACGGCTGCGGGGCGGCGGACGCCCCGAACCCCGGGCAGGTTTCGGCCCGGTCGGTTCGGCACCGTATCGTCGGGTTCCGCGCGGCCCCGGTGCCCCGGCAAGGCGGCCACCGGGGCCACACCACGGTCGGCCGCCGCAGCACACCCGGCGGCCGCCACCACAGCCGACGGAGAGCAGCCGGAGACACAGGAAGGCAGGCGAGCGGCGTGCGGGAGCAGTCCTCGGGGGCCGGCGGGCAGCGGCGCGGCGGCGGGCGGCCCTACGGACGCGGCGGTCACGGAGGGCCGCGCGGCGGGCAACGCGCCCACGGACACGGCGGTCCCCCGCGCGGCCGTCCGGGACGCGCCGACCACGGCGAGCACCGGCCGCGCGGCCCGCGCACCGGACTGGCGGCCGAGCTGCGGACGCTGGAGGGCGCGCAGTACGGCCGCTACAAGGGCCTGGTGGGACGCTGGGAGATGCCCGGCGGGGAGACCCTGGAGCTGGTGCGCGCCCAGTCCGACCCTTATGCCCCGCCGGCCCGTGTCGCGGTGCACGTGCCGGGCCCGCTGACCGCGCTCCCGCCCGAACTGCTGACGACCGCGACCCGGCGCCGCGCGCTCGCCTCGTATCTGGTGCGGCAGGCCGCGCGTGCGGTGCGCGGGGAGCAGGCGCTGCGGGTGGACGCGGGCGGCCAGGAGGTGCTGGAGCGCAGTTCGTGCACCGTCAGCGGCGAGGACGGCTCGGTGACGCTGCGGCTGGGCACGGCCCTTCCGGGGCACGGGCGGCGGATCGACGCGCGGGAGGCCGAGCGGCTGCTGTGCCGGGTGCTGCCCGGGATGGTCGAGCAGGCGCTGCGCCACCCGGCGTTGGACGCGGCCGCGGTCGAGCGCTTCGTCGAGACGGTCGAGGACTCCGTGGCGCTGCGGAACGCGTTGGCGGGGCGCGGGCTGGTCGGCTTCGTCGCCGACGGCGCGGTGCTGCCGCGCCGCAGCGGGGTGGACGACCGGCCGGCCGCGGGCGGCGGTGTGGTGCCGTTCGCCTCGCCCGCCGAGCTGCGGGTGACGATCGAACTGCCGCACGCGGGTCCGGTGACCGGGATGGGGGTGCCGGAGGGCGTGAACCTGGTCGTCGGCGGCGGGTTCCACGGCAAGTCGACGCTGCTGCGCGCCCTGGAGACCGGCATCTGGGACCATGTGCCGGGTGACGGGCGCGAGTTGGTCGTCTCGCGGAACGAGACGGTGAAGCTGCGTGCCGAGGACGGCCGACGCGTCGAGCGGGTGGATGTGCACGCCTTCGTCGACCATCTGCCGGACGGTTCGGACACCTCTGACTTCTCCACGGAGAACGCCTCCGGGTCCACCTCGCAGGCCGCCTCGCTGTGCGAGGCCGTGGAGGCGGGGGCCCGGGTCCTGCTGATCGACGAGGACACCGCGGCCACGAATCTGATGATCCGGGACGCCCGGATGCAGGCGCTGGTGGCCAAGGACCGTGAACCGCTGACCCCGTTGGTGGACACCATCCGCTCGCTCCACCGGGACCACGGCGTCTCGACCGTGCTGGTGATGGGCGGGTCCGGGGACTACCTGGAGGTCGCCGACCGGGTCGTGATGATGGACGCCTACCGGCCCTCGGACGTCACCGAGCGGGCGCGCTCGATCGCGGCCGTGCCCACCGGGCGGCACGCCGAGGCGGAGTCCTTCCCCGGCGTCGTCGCGCGGGTGCCCGATCCCGCGTCCCTGGACGCGGAGGTCCGCGGACGGTCCCGGATCCGCGCCCGCGGCGAGGACGTGCTGACCTTCGGCGACCACGAGGTGGACCTGCGGGCCGTCGAGCAGATCGCCGATCCGCGCCAGGTCACCGGGATCGGGCTGGCGCTGGAGCTGATGGTGCGGCGCGGGCTGCTGGACGGCCGCCGACCGCTGGCCGAGGCCCTCGATCTGCTGGACGAGGTGCTGGCGGACGGGCCGACGGGGCCGCTGCTCGGCATTCGGGACGAGGATTTCGCCGCACCGCGCCGCTTCGAGACGGCCGCGGCGGTCAACCGGGTCAGAGGGCTGCGCATGCTCCGCTGAGGGGGCCGGGTACGGCCGTCCGGACCGGCGTGGTTGGCTGGGCCCATGAGTGCGACCGTCGACGTCACCACCTGGTATCTGGAGCAGACCTCGGCCGCGGACCGGGTACCGGCGCGGGAGCCCGAGGAGGCCGCAGCCGTCCGGGTGGAGCGCGCCGAGGTGCCGAGCCCGGAGTTCAGCCGGTTCCTGTACACCGCGGTCGGCGGGGACACCACCTGGGTGGACCGGCTGCCGTGGACGCACGCGCGGTGGCGGGACTTCCTCGACCGCCCCGGGGTCGAGACCTGGGTCGCCCACCACCGGGGCACGCCCGCCGGGTTCATCGAGCTGGACGGCGCGAGCGGGGCCGCCGAGGGGACGGTGGAGATCAGCTACTTCGGGCTGCTGCCCGCCTTCCGCGGCCGCGGGCTCGGCGGGCACCTGCTCGGTCTCGGGACGGCACGCGCCTGGGACCTGGCCGACCGCTGGGAGGGCCACCGCCCCACCACCCGGGTCTGGGTGCACACCTGCTCCCGGGACGGGGCCTACGCGCGCGCCAACTACGAGCGCCGCGGCTTCCGGGTGTACCGCACGGAGACGGAGCAGGAGCCGGACGTCCCGACACCCGGGCCCTGGCCCGGGGCCTGATCCGGGCCCGCCCCCGGCCGGCACCGGCACGGCCCGCGCGACCGTGCCGCGGACGGCCGCGGGCACACCGTGCCTGCCACGGGCACACCGTGCCGGCCGCGGGCGCGCAGGTCCGGCCGCGGACGCGCCGTACTGACCGGTTCGACCTCGCCGACCTGCGCCGTCGTGGCACTGTGGGGGTTCGCCCCGGCCGCGCGCGGTGCCGGACCGTACCGGCACCCGGACCACCTCGGATCTCATCTACCGGGATTCTTTTGTCCAGGATACGGATAGCAGTGGACTGACATCTGACGCCCGTGCAAGGCTTCCGCCATGTCTCGCGCTGGAATCGCCTTGGTGAGTCGACGTCACGTCGACCTCGTTCGCGTGTCCAGCGCCATCTGTCCGGCGGGCTGACAGTCACAGCACCGCCGTTCCGACAGCCCCCTCCCGGCGTCCTCCGACGCCGGTCCGGCACCGCCGATCCGCAGCCGCCGCCCTCATCGTCGCGGGCGACCCGCCCGGAACCGGCGCCGAAACCCCTGCGTACGGGCGCCTGAACCGCTCCACCCGAGTGCGGACCGCCCGGCGTGCCCGCGCACCCGCCCGACGTGCGTCGCCCGCGCCCCCTGCCCGAAGGATCCCCCGCCATGGCCGACACCTCCGAGCGCCCCGCAGCCCCCGCCCGCCGCAAGGCAGGCCGCCACCGCGGCGAGGGCCAGTGGGCCGCTGGTCACTTCACGCCGCTGAACGGCAACGAGCAGACCAAGAAGGACGACGACGGTCTCAACGTGCGGACACGCATTGAGACGATCTACGCCCAGCGCGGCTTCGACTCCATCGACAGCTCCGACCTGCGCGGCCGGATGCGCTGGTGGGGCCTCTACACCCAGCGCAAGCCCGGCATCAGCGGCGGCAAGACCGCGGTGCTGGAGCCCGAGGAGCTGGACGACGAGTACTTCATGCTCCGCGTCCGGATCGACGGCGGACGGCTGACCACCGAGCAGCTCCGCGTCATCGGCGACGTCTCGCAGGAGTTCGCCCGCGGCACCGCGGACATCACCGACCGGCAGAACGTGCAGTTCCACTGGATCCGCATCGAGGACATGCCGGAGATCTGGCGGCGGCTGGAGGGCGTGGGCCTGTCCACCACCGAGGCCTGCGGCGACACCCCGCGCGTCATCCTCGGCTCCCCCGTCGCCGGGATCGCCGCCGACGAGATCATCGACGGCACGCCCGCCGTCGAGGAGATCAACCGGCGCGTCGTGGGCAACCCCGCCTATTCCAATCTGCCCCGCAAGTTCAAGACGGCCGTCTCCGGTTCGCCGCTGCTGGACGTCGCACACGAGATCAACGACGTGGCGTTCGTCGGCGTGGACCACCCCGAGCACGGCCCCGGCTTCGACGTGTGGGTCGGCGGCGCGCTGTCCACCAACCCCAAGCTGGGGCAGCGGCTGGGAGCATGGGTGCCGCTGGAGGAGGTCGCCGAGGTCCACGAGGGCGTCACCGGCATCTTCCGCGACTACGGCTACCGGCGGCTGCGCACCCGCGCCCGGCTGAAGTTCCTGGTCGCCGACTGGGGACCGGAGAAGTTCCGGCGGGTCCTGGAGGACGAGTACCTCGGGCGGAAACTGACCGACGGCCCGGCCCCCGCGCAGCCGCCCCGCGAGTGGCGCGACCACGTCGGCGTGCACCAGCAGCGGGACGGCCGCTACTACGTGGGCTTCGCACCGCGGGTGGGCCGGGTCGACGGCGCCACGCTCAGCAAGATCGCCGATCTGGCCGAGAGCCACGGCTCGGGCCGGGTCCGCACCACCGTCGAGCAGAAGATGATCGTGCTCGACGTCCCGGAGGACCAGGTCGAGTCGCTGGCCGAGGGCCTGGAGGCGCTCGACCTGACGACCCGGCCCTCCGTCTTCCGGCGCGGGACGATGGCGTGCACCGGCATCGAGTTCTGCAAGCTCGCCATCGTGGAGACCAAGGGCCGCGGCTCCTGGCTGATCGACGAACTGGAGCGCAGGCTCCCCGGCTTCGACCAGCCCGTCACCATCAACGTCAACGGCTGCCCCAACTCCTGCGCCCGCATCCAGGTCGCCGACATCGGCCTCAAGGGCCAACTGGTCACCGACGCCGACGGCAACCAGGTGGAGGGCTTCCAGGTGCACCTGGGCGGGTCGCTGGGCATGGACCCGGGCTTCGGCCGCAAGGTGCGCGGACTGAAGGTCACGGCCGCGGAACTCCCCGACTACGTCGAACGCGTGCTGCGCGCCTTCCAGGACCAGCGCGAGGAGGGCGAGCGGTTCGCCCAGTGGGCGGCGCGTGCCGCGGAGGAGGACCTCAAGTGAGCGAGCGCGCCGCACCCTTCCACTGCCCCTACTGCGGGGACGAGGATCTGCGCCCCAGCGAGCTGGAGACGCCCCGGGGCCAAGGCGCCGCCTGGGAGTGCGCCGCGTGCAACCGGGCGTTCCGGCTGAAGTTCCTCGGGCTGCTGGCCTCCGGGCTGCAGGCGGCACACCACGACGGTGCACACACCGACGGTCTCCACGGAGAGGACTCCGAATCATGAGCACCGCGCACATAGCCCGGCGTTCCTCCGACGAGCTGCGCCCGCTGGCCGAACAGGCGGGCCGGGAGCTGGAAGAGGCCGACGCGCTCGAGGTGCTGCGCTGGGCCGCCGACACCTTCGGGCACCGGTTCTGCGTCACCTCCTCCATGGAGGACGCCGTCGTGGCCCACCTCGCCTCCCGGGTCTTCCCCGGGGTGCGGGTCGTCTTCCTCGACACCGGCTACCACTTCCCCGAGACCCTCGGCACCCGCGACGCCGTCCAGGCCGTCATGAACGTCGAGGTCGTCACCCTCACGCCCCGCCGGACGGTCGCCGAACAGGACGCCGAGCACGGTCCCGCGCTGCACGACCGCGACCCCGACCTGTGCTGCGCGCTGCGGAAGGTGCAGCCGCTGGAGGAGGGGCTGCGCGACTACGACGCCTGGGCGACCGGGCTGCGCCGCGACGAGTCGCCGAGCCGCGCGGGCACCCCCGTCGTCGGCTGGGACGAGAAGCGGCAGAAGGTCAAGGTCTCCCCCATCGCCCGCTGGAGCGGGCAGGACGTGGACGACTACATCGCCGAACACGGCGTGCTCACCAACCCGCTGCTGAGCGACGGCTACGCCTCCATCGGCTGCGCCCCCTGCACCCGCCGGGTGCTGGAGGGCGAGGACGCCCGCGCCGGACGCTGGGCCGGCAGCGGCAAGACCGAGTGCGGGCTGCACCTGTGACGGCCGCGGCGCACGCACACGAGACGGACACGGAGAGACGGACGACCGAGGGGGTCCGATGAGCGGGGCGCGCGGAGCGACCGTGTGGCTGACCGGCCTGCCGAGCGCGGGCAAGACGACCGTGGCGACGGCGCTCGCCGAGCGGCTGCGCGGCGAGGGGCACCGCACCGAGGTGCTGGACGGGGACGAGATCCGCACCTTCCTCTCCGCGGGGCTCGGCTTCTCGCGGACCGACCGGGACACCAACGTGCAGCGCATCGGCTTCGTCTCCGAACTGCTGGCCTCGCACGGCGTGATCGTCCTGGTCCCGGTGATCGCGCCGTACGCGGACAGCCGCGAGGCGGTACGCAAGCGGCACATGACCCAGGGCACCCCCTATCTGGAGGTGCATGTGGCGACGCCCGTCGAGGTGTGCTCGGAGCGGGACGTGAAGGGCCTGTACGCCAAGCAGGCAGCCGGCGAACTGACGGGACTGACCGGGGTCGACGACCCGTACGAGGAGCCGGCCGACCCGGACCTGCGCCTGCTCACCCACGGGCGCGAGGTGGCGGAGTCGGCCGCGGCCCTGCACACGCTGCTGAAGGAGAGGGGAGTGCTATGACCACGGCGGTGAGCGCACCGGAGGAGACCGACAACCCCTTCGCGCTGACGCATCTGGACGCGCTGGAGTCGGAGGCGGTGCACATCTTCCGCGAGGTCGCGGGCGAGTTCGAGCGGCCGGTGATCCTCTTCTCCGGCGGCAAGGACTCGATCGTGATGCTGCACCTGGCGCTGAAGGCGTTCGCCCCGGCGCCGCCGCCCTTCGGGCTGCTGCACGTGGACACCGGGCACAACTTCCCCGAGGTGCTGCGGTTCCGGGACGAGACGGTGGCCGAGCACGGGCTGCGGCTGTTCGTGGCCTCGGTGCAGGAGTACATCGACGCCGGCACGCTGCGTGAGCGCCCGGACGGCACCCGCAACCCGCTCCAGACGCTGCCGCTGCTGGAGGCGCTGGGCGAGCACCGGTTCGACGCGGTCTTCGGCGGCGGGCGGCGGGACGAGGAGAAGGCGCGGGCCAAGGAGCGGGTCTTCTCGCTGCGGGACGAGTTCGGCGGCTGGGACCCGCGCCGCCAGCGCCCCGAGCTGTGGCAGCTCTACAACGGACGGCACGCCCCGGGCGAGCACGTGCGGGTCTTCCCGCTGTCGAACTGGACCGAGCTGGACGTCTGGCAGTACATCGCGCGGGAGGACATCGCGCTCCCCTCGATCTACTACGCGCACCACCGGGAGGTCTTCTCCCGGTCCGGCATGTGGCTGGCCCCGGGCGAGTGGGGCGGCCCCGCGGACGGGGAGCGGGTGGAGCAGCGCCTGGTGCGCTACCGCACCGTCGGCGACATGTCCTGCACCGGCGCCGTGGACTCGGACGCGGACACGGTGGAGAAGGTGATCACGGAGATCGCCGCCTCCCGGCTGACCGAACGCGGCGCCACCCGGGCGGACGACAAGCTCTCCGAGGCCGCGATGGAAGACCGCAAGCGGGAAGGCTACTTCTAGAGATGAGTACGACAGCCGGAGCCGGCCACGCCGCAGAGGCACTGGCGGCCACCTCACTGCTGCGGTTCGCCACCGCCGGAAGCGTCGACGACGGCAAGTCCACCCTGGTGGGCCGTCTGCTGCACGACTCCAAGTCGGTGCTCTCCGACCAGTTGGAAGCCGTCTCGCGGGCCTCCCAGGCCCGCGGCCAGGAGGCACCCGACCTGGCGCTGCTCACCGACGGGCTGCGCGCCGAGCGGGAGCAGGGCATCACCATCGACGTCGCCTACCGCTACTTCGCCACACCCAGGCGGCGGTTCATCCTCGCGGACACGCCGGGCCACGTGCAGTACACCCGGAACATGGTCACCGGCGCCTCCACCGCGGAGCTGGCCGTCGTCCTGGTGGACGCGCGCAACGGGGTCGTCGAGCAGACCCGGCGGCACGCCGCCGTGGCAGCCCTGCTGCGCGTCCCGCACGTGGTGCTGGCCGTCAACAAGATGGACCTGGTGGGCTACGCCGAGGACGTCTTCGCAGCGATCGCGGACGAGTTCTCCCGCTACGCGACCTCCCTCGGGGTGCCGGAGGTGACCGCCGTGCCGATCTCCGCGCTGGAGGGCGACAACGTGGTCGCGCCCTCCGCACACATGGACTGGTACAGCGGGCCGACCGTGCTCGAGCACCTGGAGACGGTGCCGGTCACCCACGACCCGACCGACGACCCGGCACGCTTCCCCGTGCAGTACGTCATCCGGCCGCAGACCGCCGAACACCCCGACTACCGGGGCTATGCGGGCCAGTTGGCCTCGGGCGTGCTGCGCGTCGGGGACCGGGTCACCGTCCACCCCTCGGGCCGCTCCAGCACCATCGAGGCACTGGACGTGCTGGGCCGGCCGGTCGACGTGGCCTGGGCCCCGCAGTCGATCACCGTCCGGCTCGCCGACGACCTGGACATCTCGCGCGGCGACCTGCTCGCTCCCGCGGACGCCGCGGTGCGGCCGAGCCAGGACCTGACCGCGACCGTCTGCCATCTGCACGACCGGCCGCTGCGGCCCGGCGACCGGGTGCTGCTCAAGCACACCACCCGCACCGTCAAGGCGCTGGTCAAGGAGATCCCCTCGCGGCTGACCCTGGCCGACCTCTCGCAGCACCCGGAGCCCGGCGAACTGACCGCCAACGACATCGGCCGGGTCGTCCTGCGCACCGCCGAGCCGCTGCCCGTCGACCCGTACACCGACTCGCGGCGCACCGGATCGTTCCTGCTGATCGATCCGGCCGACGGCAGCACGCTGACCGCGGGCATGGCCGGCGGAGCGTTCGCCGACGCGGACATCCCGGCCGCCGAGGCACCCGACAGCGGCTGGGACTTCTAGACCGATGGGCATTCCAGGAGAGGTCTTCTCCACCTTCGACCAGACCGGTGGCCGCATCGGCAGCGGCGCACGCGGCAGCGGCCAGGGCGGAGTGGGGCGCTGCGGCAGGTGACGAGCGCCGACCCGCGCGCACCGTCCCTGCCGACGTCCGACTTCCCCGCTTGAGAGGACTTCCCCGTGCCCCGTATCCGCGCTCCGCGCAGCCGCTCCTCCGGCCGCACCCGCGCCGCCCTGCTGGTCGTGTCCGCGCTGCTGTGCGCCGCGGGCTGCGGCTACGGGTCCAAGGCCGTGGAGCACGCCGACCCGGCGGCCGCCGGAGGCCGCAAGGTCGACGGGCTGGACTCGGTGAAGATCGGCTACTTCCCCAACGTCACCCACGCCACGGCGCTGGTCGGACTGCGCTCGGGCGGGCAGATCCCGGAGGAGCTGGGCGGCACCCGCGTGCGCACCCAGGTCTTCAACGCGGGTCCGGCGGCGATCGAGGCACTCAACGCCAAGGCCGTGGACATGGCCTGGGTGGGGCCCTCGCCCTCGGTCAACGGGTACACCCAGTCCGGCGGGAGAAATCTGCGCATCGTGTCCGGCGCCACCTCCGGCGGCGCCTCGCTGGTCGTCGACCCGCGGAAGATCGCCTCACTCGGCGAACTGAAGGGCAAGCGCATCGCCTCCCCGCAGCTGGGCAACACCCAGGACGCCGCGCTGCTGCACTACCTCAAGACCAAGGGCCTCACCGTCGACCCGCAGACGGGCGCGGGCGACACCTCGGTACTGCGGCAGGACAACAAGGAGATCCCCACCACCTTCCGGCAGGGCGGCATCGACGGAGCCTGGGTGCCCGAACCGACGGCCTCCGTCCTGGCCGACCGGGGCGGCAAGGTCCTGCTGGACGAGAAGAAGCTGTGGCCGGGAGGGTCCTTCGTCACCACCAACCTGGTGGTGCGCCAGGACTTCCTCCGGCAGCACCCGAAAGTGGTCGAGGCGGTGCTGCGCGGCTCGGTGAAGACCAACGCGTGGATCCGCGCGCACCCGGAGGCGGCCAAGGAGCGCATCAACCGGGCGCTGCGGCGGGATGCGGGCAAGCCGCTGCCCGGCGAGGTCCTCGACTCCGCGTTCGCCCGGATCGAGGTGACCGACGATCCGCTGGCCGCCACGCTGCGCGCGCAGGCCGACCACGCGGTCTCGGCCGGGCTGCTGAAGAAGCCGCGGCTGAAGGGGATCTACGACCTGGCCCCGCTGAACCGGGTGCTGCGGCACGAGGGCCGCCCCGCCGTCTCGGACGCCGGGCTCGGAGCACGGTGAGCGCCCATGACCACCGCAGGAGGTGAAACAGTGACCGCGACCACCACGACGCGCCCCGCAGCGCGGATCACGCACGTCTCCAAGTCGTTCGGCCCCCAGCAGGTGCTCGACGACATCAGCGTCGACGTCGCCGACGGCGAGTTCGTCACCCTGCTGGGCGCTTCCGGCTGCGGCAAGAGCACCCTGCTCAACCTGGTGGCCGGGCTGGACACGCCCAGCTCGGGCACCGTCGAGGTGCCCGGCGGGCGCCCGGCGCTGATGTTCCAGGAGCATGCGCTCTTCCCCTGGCTGACGGCGGGCGGGAACATCGAGCTGGCGCTCAAGCTGCGCGGGATGCCGAAGGCCGAGCGCCCGGCGGAGGCCGAGCGGCTGCTGGAGCTCGTCCGGCTCAAGGGTGCGCACCGCAAGCGGGTGCACGAGTTGTCCGGCGGGATGCGGCAGCGGGTCGCACTGGCCCGCGCCCTGGCGCAGGACAGCGAACTGCTGCTGATGGACGAGCCGTTCGCCGCGCTGGACGCCATCACCAGGGACGTGCTGCACGAGGAGCTGACCCGCGTGCGGGCGGAGACGAACGTCGCCGTCCTGTTCGTCACCCACAACGTCCGCGAGGCGGTCCGCCTGGCGGAACGCGTCGTCCTGCTCTCCTCCCGGCCCGGGAAGGTCGCCCGGGAGTGGCAGGTGGACATTCCGCACCCGCGCCGCATCGAGGACGCGGACGTGGCCGCGCTGTCCGTCGAGATCACCGAACAGCTCCGGGGGGAGATCCGCCGCCATGGCCGACACTGAGACGCGACCGAAGGCCGGGGAAGGGCCGGTGGCGCCGGCTGCCGCGGCGCCGGATCCGGCCGCCGGCCGCCGGGAGCAGAACGACGGGCCCGGCGGGGACCTGGCCGGGCTGGAAGCGGGGCTCGACGCGCTCGACACCCGCACCGCTTCCCGCACTCCGCTGCCGGTGCTGCTGCGCCGCAAAGCGCTGCCGCCGCTGGTGGCGGTCGTCCTCGTGCTGGGGCTGTGGCAGGCGGCGTTCGTGCTGGAGCTGAAGCCCGACTACCAGTTGCCGAGCCCGCTGATGGTGTGGGACGCGCTGGCCGAGGAATGGTACAAGGGCACCATCCTGGGCATCGTCTGGCAGAGCGTCTCCCGCGGCGCGCTGGGCTTCGCGGTCGCGCTGCTGGCGGGCACCCCGCTGGGGCTGCTGGTGGCGCGGGTCGGCCCGGTGCGGGCCGCCATCGGGCCGATCCTCTCCGGACTGCAGTCGCTGCCGTCGGTGGCGTGGGTACCGGCGGCGATCATCTGGTTCGGACTGACGGACGCGACGATCTACGCCGTGGTGCTGCTGGGTGCCGTGCCCTCCATCGCCAACGGCCTGGTCGCCGGCGTCGACCGGATCGACCCGCTGCATCTGCGCGCGGGCACCGTGCTGGGCGCCACCGGGCTGCGCGGTGTGCGGCATGTGCTGCTGCCCGCGGCGCTGCCGGGCTATATCTCGGGGCTCAAGCAGGGGTGGGCGTTCTCCTGGCGCTCCCTGATGGCGGCCGAGCTGATCGCCACCTCGCCCGAGCTGGGCGTGGGGCTGGGCCGGCTGCTGGAGACGGGGCGCGCCTACCAGGACATGCCACTGGTGCTCGGTGCGATCCTGCTGATCCTGCTGGTGGGTATCGGCATCGAACTGCTCGTCTTCGCACCCCTCGAACGGCGGGTGCTGCGCCACCGGGGGTTGCTGCGCTGATGCCCACCGCACCGTACCCCTCCGCGCCCGCGCTGCTGCTCGTCGCACACGGAAGCCGGGACGAGCGGCACTCCGCTACGGTCGGTGCGCTCGCCGCGCGGGTCCGGCTGCTGCTGCCCGGCGTCCGGGTGGCGGCCTGCTATCTGGACTTCGACTCCCCCTCGGTGCCCGCCGCGCTGGAGGAACTGCACGCGGCGGGGGTGCACGAGGCCGTCGCCGTCCCCCTGCTGCTGACCCGGGCCTTCCACGCGAAGACGGACCTCCCCGCGGTGCTGGCCGAGGTGGCCGCCTTGCTGCCGGAACTGACGGTCCGGCAGTCGGCGGTGCTCGGCCCGCACCCCCTGTTGACCGCCGCCCTGGAGCGGCGGCTGCGCGCGACCGGGCTGAAGCCCGGCGATGCGCCCTCGACCGGCGTCGTCCTGGCGTCCGCCGGTTCCTCTGACCCGGAGGCGAGCGCAGTGATCGCCGACATGGCGCGGGAGTGGCGGCGAACCACCGGTTGGTGTGCCGTGCGACCTGCGTTCGCCTCCGCTGCTCAGCCCACCACGGCCGACGCGGTGCGGGAGCTGCGCGCCGCCGGTGCCGGCCGGGTGGCCGTCGCGCCCTACGTGCTGGCCCCGGGCCGGCTGCCCGACCGCATCGCGGCCGGTGCCCGGGAGGCCGGTGCCGAGGTGCTCGCGCCGGTGCTGGGTGCGGCGCCGGAGGTGGCGCGGGTGGTTCTGGAGCGCTACACGGCCGTCGCCTCAGGCGGGGGCGCGGCGGTCGACGCCGCGGCGTGATCCGGGCCGTCCAGGGCATATCCGGAGCCGCCCGTCGGCGGGCGGCTCCGCCTCGCGGGCACGCAACAGGCCCGCCGTGCCCCGTGGGGGAAGGGCGCGGCGGGCCTGGAGGTGCGCTTACCCGGAATTCCGGGGTTACGCACGGACAGGGCTCAGAAATGACCGTGAATGTGTGTCACCTGACCACGCGCAGTAGTTTGTTGGGCGTTCCGTCCCCGATGCCGGAGAGGGCGCCGTCGGTGGTGCCGTCGAGCAGCGCCTCGGTGACCTGCGCGGGGGTGGCGTCCGGGTGCCGGCTCAGATAGAGCGCTGCGGCTCCCGCGACGTGCGGGGTGGCCATGGAGGTGCCCCATCCGGCCATCTTGGCGGTGTCGTTCTTGTTGCTGGCCGAGACGACATCGATGCCGGGGGCGAACAGGTCGACGCTCTTGCCGTAGTTGGAGAACTCCGTGCGCCGGTCCTGCTGGTCACTCGCGGCGACGGTGATGGCGTCCGGCACCCGGGCCGGGGAGGCGGCGGAGGCGTCGCCACCGTCGTTGCCGGCGGCGACCACGCAGGTGATGTTCGCGTCGACGGCCCGCTCGACGGCCTCGTCCAGCGCGTAGTCCTCGAAGCCGCCGATGCTCATGTTGGCCACGGCGGGGCCGCCGTCGTCCTCGTGGTCCTCGATCATCCAGTCGATGCCGGCGACGGCGTCGGCGGTGGTGCCCTTGTTGTCGTCACCCAGGATGCGCACGGCGACGATCTTCGCCTTTTTGGCGATGCCGTACTCGGTGCCCGCGAGGGTGCCGGAGACGTGCGTGCCGTGGTTGGCACCGTCCTGCGCGGTCGCGTCGTCGTCCACGGCGTCGTAGCCGTCGACGGCGCGGCCGCCGAAGTCCTCGTGGCTGACCCGCACGCCGCTGTCGACGACGTACGCCGTGACGCCCTCGCCCCCGCTGTCGGGGTAGGTGTACTTCTCGTCGAGTTCCGGTCCGGGCTGGTCGACCCGGTCCTGTCCCCAGGACGGTGGTTCGGTCTGGGTCTCCTGGCCGGTGATCACACGGCTCTGGACGACCTTCGCCACCCTGTCGTCGGCCGCCAGGCGGCGGGCGTCCCGGGGGCTGAGCCCCTTGGCGGACCAGCCGTCCAGCGCGGCGTGGTAGGTGTGCTCGACCTTTCCGCCGTACTTGCCGGCCAGGTCGCGGGCCTCGGTGGCGGCCGCCGTGCGGGTGCGGGCGGCGGCGTCCCGCTTCAGCAGCACGATGTAGTCGCCCTCGACCGCGCCCCGGGCCCCCGCGCCGAGGACGGTGCCCTCGGGGGGCGCGGCGTCGGCGGGGAGCGTCAGCAGCGTCGCTCCGCCCGCGACGGCGACAGCGGCGCCGAGTGCGACGGATATCCGGCGTTTCGTGTGGCGTGCCCCGTGGTGTGCCATGCCGAGGGAGTCCTCCGAGTGTGGGGTCCGGCGATCCGCGGTGGATCGTTTCGAAACCCTGTCGGATTGCCCGGTGCGGCTCAAGTGGCTTGGCGGACTGTGACACACGCCACCGCACGCACCATGTGCCGCACTCCCCCACCGACCACCCGCAGCACCCCGGCTCCGACGGCTACGACACCGGGCGGGAGTCGGCCCAGAAGGCGTCGAATTCCTCCCTGTAGGTGGGGAAGAGCACGCCCTCGCCCACGCCGCGCGCGGACACGGTGCGGCCCGGCCCGCGCAGCACCAGGACCGGTGTCTCCATCCCCCGGGCACCGCGCAGATACGACTGGACGACCGCCAGCCCGTCCGCACCGTCCCCGTCCACCAGGTACGCGGTGAACCGCGGCGTCTCGTCGAAGACGTGGATCTCGAAGGCCGCCTGGTCCCGCAGCCGGGAGCGCACCCTGCGCATGTGCAGGATGTTGGTCTCCACCGAGCGGGCCAGCTCGCCCTTCTTCAGCCCGAGTTCCCGCTCCCGCCGCTTGACCGCGCTGCTGGCCGGGTTCAGGAACAGCAACCGCACCCGGCAGCCCGCCTCCGCCAGCCGGACCAGCCGCCGCCCGCTGTAGTTCTGCACCAGCAGGTTGAGGCCGATGCCGATGGCGTCCAGCCGCCGGGCTCCGCCGAACAGGTCCTCGGCGGGGAGCTGGCGCTGCAGCCGCACCCGGTCGCTGTGCACGCCGACCACGTCGCAGAAGCGGTCCCCGACCAGCTCCTCGACGGCGTCGACCGGCATGCGGCCCACCGCGGCCGCCCCCTCGGGTGCGGCCCCCAGCAGCTCCAGCAGCCGCCGGCACATCCGCTCGGCCTGCGCGAGCACCGTCTCGGACAGCGCCCTGTTGCGGGCGACCGCGCTGCGGGCCACCTCCAGCTCGTCCAGCGCCAGCTCCACCTCGCGGCGGCCCTCGAAGTAGGGCTCGAAGCAGGGCCAGTGCTGCACCATCAGCTCGCGCAGCTGCGGCAGGGTCAGAAAGGAGATGAGGGTGTCGTCGGCCGGGTCGAGCAGATAGCCCTTCCGGCGGCTGACCTCCCGTACCGCCACGGCCCGCTGCACCCACTCCTGCCCGGCGGGCCCGGCCGCCGCGATCACCCACTCGTGGCCGTGCACCGGTTCGTAGATCGGCCGCAGCACGGCGGCGACGACGGCCCGCATCCGCTGCTCGACCAGATTCAGCCAGACGTACGCGCGCCCGGCGCGCTGCGCCCTGGTGCGTACCTCGGTCCAGTCCTCCTCGCCCCAGCCCACGTCCGCGCCGATCTCCATGGGCCGGGCCAGCGGGACCGCGCCCGGTTGCCCGGCACCTCCCAGACTCCGGCCGGGAGGTCCCCCCAGACCGAGCCCGCCGCTCGGATCGTCCACCGCTCCGGCCTCACCGGCGGGGCCGCCGCCCTCCGGCTCCTCACCGCCGTCGCCTGGGGGGAGTTCAAGCCCTCCCGCGCCCAACTGCGCACCGCCTTCCACACCCGCTCTCGGCCCCCGCTGTTCGATCAAGGAAGACTACTTCGGCCGCCCCCGGGGGTGCACCCGGAACCCCTGTCAACTTCCCGTGCTCGTAAGGGTGGACGGGCTCCGCCCGGCTCCCGGGGGGCGGCTCGGCGGCAGCGGCGGGGGCGGGGGCGGACGCCGCAGCGCGCACGACGCGGGGCCCCGCGTCGTGCGCCCGGAGCCTGCCGCCCGGGCGGCGCGACGGCCTCCGCCTGGCTGCACGCTCTCCCACCCGGAACCGGTCCACGCCCCGTCCTACCGCCTCGCGACCGCTCCGCGCCAGCGCCCGGACAGGACCGGTACCGGGAATTCACACCCGCCACGCGCCGCGCCGTCACGGGTGCTCCTCCCGCAGCACACGGAGGAAGGCCTCCGCCGCCCCGGTCGGCTCCGCCCGGCTGAAGGCGATCAGCGGGCGGCGCCACGGAGGCCCGACTGCGACGAGTTGCCGGGCCGGCACGAGGGCGGGGGCCAGATGCTCCGCGACCAGGCAGACGCCCGCGCCGGCCGCGGCCATCCGCGCGGCGGTCGTCGCGTGCTCGACCCGCAGCGCCGTCCGCGGCACGAACCCGGCCCGGCCGCAGACCAGATCGACGAAGGGGCGCCCCTCGATCCGGGGCTCCATCCCGCACCGCACCCAGCCGCGGTCGGCCAGCTCCGCCAGGCCGACCGGTCCGCCCCCGGCGCGATCGCACAGCGGGTCGTCCGGCGGCACGGCGAGGACGATCCGCTCCTCGCCGATCTCCCAGCAGGGGCCTGTCCAGGCGTCGTTCCGGTAGCCGACGGCGAGGTCGGCGACCCCGCGGGCCACGTGCTCGTGCACTTCGTCCTCCGTCGTGTACTCGCGCAGCCGCAGCGCCACCCGCGGGTGGAGCCGCCGCATCCGTGCCACGGCCCCGGTCAGCACGCCGACCGCGACACCGTGCACGGTGGCGATCTCCAGCTCGCCGCCCTCGGCTCCGGCCGCGGCCCGCGCCGCCCGGCGGGCCTGCCGCCAGCTGCGGACGGCCAGTTCGGCGTCCGGGAGGAAGGCGCGGCCCATGGCGGTGGGCCGCACGCTGCGCGGCAGCCGCTCCAGCAGCGGCCCGCCCACCTCCCGTTCCAGGGCCTTGATCTGGTGCGAGAGCGCGGACTGGGTGACGTGCAGCGCCTCGGCGGCACGGGTGAAGGAGCCCTCCTCGACGACCGTCACGAGGTATTCCATCTGCCGCAGACTCACAGTGCCCTCCCGCTCCTCGCGGCTCTCTCGCCGGCTCCGCCGCACCCGGGCGTGCCCTGCGGTCCCGCGACGGAGAGCCATGAACATTCTTCATCGCGAGCATCGAATCATTGCGTTGGACTCATCGCACCGGCGGCGGAAGCCTGAGGCCATGAGCGGGAACACCACGGATGTGATCGTCATCGGCGGCGGAACGGGCGGATACAGCACCGCACTCCGCGCCGCGCACCTCGGGCTCGGCGTCACCCTCGTCGAACGCGACCTGATCGGCGGCACCTGCCTGCATCGCGGCTGCGTGCCCAGCAAAGCCATGCTGCACGCCGCCGAACTGGTCGACGGCATCACCGAAGCACGCGAACGATGGGGAGTCGAGTCACAGCTGGAAGGCGTCGACTGGACCGCGCTGACCGCCACCCGCGACGCCATCGTCGCGCGCAACCACCAGGGCGTGGAGGGGCAGCTCTCGGCAGCCGGAGTGACCGTGGTGCGGGGCACCGCCGCCCTCACCGGCCCGCGCACCGTCCGGATCGACACCCCCGGCACGGCCAGCACCCGGTGGACGGCACGGCGCGGCCTCGTCCTGGCGACGGGCTCCCGGCCGCGGACCCTGCCGGGCCTGGAGGCCGTCGGGGAGCGCGTCGTCACCAGTGACGACGCGCTGTTCGCGGCCGGACTCCCGAAGAGCGTGCTGGTGCTGGGCGGCGGCGCAATCGGGGTCGAGTACGCCTCGTTCCACCGCTCCATGGGAGCCGAGGTCACGCTGGTGGAGGCGGCGGAGCGGCTGCTGCCGCTGGAGGACGCCGACGTCGGCCGCCGGCTGGCCCGCGCACTGCGCAGGCGAGGCATCACGGTACTGACCGGCGCCCGGCTGCTGGCCGCCGACCGGGCGGACGACGGGGTCCGGGCGCGGGTGCGGTCGGCGCGCGGCGGGGAGACCGCCGTCGCGGCGGAGCGGCTGCTGGTCGCCGTCGGCCGGGTCCCGGTCACCGACGGGCTCGACCTGGCGGCGGCCGGTCTGACCACGGACGAGCGGGGCCATCTGCCGCCCGCCGACTGGGCCACGCTGGAGACCGCCGTCCCCGGAGTGCACGTCGTCGGCGACCTGCTGCCGCCGCCCTCCCCGGGGCTGGCGCACGCCTCGTTCGCCGAGGGGCTGGTGGTCGCTGAGGTGCTGGCCGGGCTCTCGCCCCGACCGGTGGACTACGCCGCCGTGCCGCGGGTGACCTACTCGGCACCGCAGACGGCGTCGGTCGGGCTCGGCGAGGAGGCCGCGGCGGCCGCCGGATACGAGACGGCGGTCAACGTGCTGCCGCTGACCGCCACGGCCAAGGGCATGGTGCACGGCCAGGACGGCATGGTGAAGGTCGTCGCCGAACCGGGCCCCGAGGGCCGGGTGCTGGGGGTGCATCTGGTGGGCCCGCACGTCTCGGAGATGATCAGCGCCTCCCAACTGGCGGTGGCCTGGGACGCCTCCCCCGTGGACATCGCCCAGCACATCCACCCGCACCCGACGTTGAGCGAGGCGGTGGGCGAGACGTTTCTGACGCTGGCGGGGCGCGGGCTGCACCAGCACCGGTGAGCCGGGACGGAGTCGGCGGCGCGACCACTGCGCCCGGTCACGGCCGTCGCAGACCCGCGACGCCGTCGGTGTCCGGGGCGGGAACCGCCTCCGGACCCAGGCTCCGGCCCGGCGCGGGCGCCGCCTCCGCGCGCCGCTCGGCGGCGGTCGACGACGGGAGGAACGCCGCGATCAGCAGCCCCAGCAGCGCGGCGCCCGCCGCGATGAGGAACGCCGTGCGGAAGCCGTCCAGGTCGGGCACCCGGGTGGGACCCAGGGGGATCGACATCCGGGCCAGGACGACGCCGACGACCGCGCTGGAGGTCGAGGTACCGATCGACCGCATCAGGGTGTTGAGCCCGTTGGCGGCGCCGGACTCGGACGGGTCGACGGCGCCGAGGATGAGGGCCGGCATCGCCGAGTAGGCGATGCCGATGCCCACGCCGATCAGCACGGACAGCACCACCGTCTGCCACACGGCGGCCATCAGCTGCGTCCCCAGCAGATAGGAGGCGGCCAGCACGACCAGCCCGGTCATCAGCGACACCTTGGGCCCGCGCGCCCGGGAGAGCCGCGCGGACAGCGAGGAGACCGCCATCATCGCGAGGCCCATGGGCGCCACGCACAGCCCGGAGACGACCATCGACTGCCCCAGCCCGTAGCCGGTGGCCGCCGGGAGCTGCAGGAGCTGGGGCAGGACGAGGGTGAGCGCGTAGAAGGCGAGGCCGACCATGATGGAGGCGAGGTTGGTCAGCAGCACCTGGCGGCGGGCGGTGGTCCGCAGGTCCACCAGCGGTTCCGCGGTCCGCAGCTCCAGCACCCCCCAGCCGGCGAAGAGCACGGCGGAGGAGGCGAACAGCCCCAGCACCGTCGGACTGGACCAGCCCCAGTCACCGCCCTTGGAGATGGGCAGCAGCAGTGTCACCAGCCCGGCCGCGAGGCCCAGGGCTCCCAGCACGTCGAAGCGGCCCGGGGCGCGCAGCGGGGACTCGGGCACCAGCAGCGCGACGAGCAGCATGGCCAGCGCGCCGATCCCGGCGGAGCCGAAGAAGAGCATGTGCCAGTCGGTGTACTGCGCCACGTAGGCGGCCAGCGGCATGCCCAGCGCGCCGCCCACGCCGAGCGAGGAGCTCATGAACGCCATCGCCGAGCCCAGCCGTTCGGGCGGCAGCGCGTCCCGCATGATGCCGATGCCCAGCGGGATGGCCCCCATCGCGAACCCCTGCACGGCCCGTCCGACGACCATCGGCACCAGCGCCGAGGTGAAGCCGCACACCAGCGAGCCCAGGACCATCAGGCCCAGACTCAGCAGCACGATCCGGCGCTTTCCGTACAGGTCCCCGAGTCTGCCCATGATGGGCGTGGCGACCGCGCCCGCGAGCAGCGTCGAGGTGATCACCCAGGAGGCGTTGGAGGTGGAGGTGTCCAACAGGGCGGGCAGCCGGGCGACGATCGGGACGATCAGTGTCTGCATGACGGCGACGGAGATTCCGCCGAACGCCAGTACGGGAACGAGCCAGCGCTCGCCCTCCGCCGCCCGTATCGGCCCGCCCGCCCCCACTGTGCTGCTCTCCCCCACGCGTCCCGTCCTCTCCCTGTTGAGCTGTCGAGTCCCTGCCGAAGTGTCCATCGCTGCCGCTGGTCGGTGCCGGTAGTCGCATTCGACCAGCAACATGCAGCGTACAAATGAACTGCCGGGGACTGCCTCGTATTCCACTGGGAGCCGGGGACCGGAAAGGCGTTCGACAGGTCAGGGAGAGCCCGGGCCGGGCGCCGATCCGGTGCGTCGCCGGGTGCCCACACCCACGGCGACGATCAGCATGGTCATGCCGCCCGTCCCGAAGATGCCGGTCCAACCGAGCCGGGTGATCCGCGCCGTGTCACACACCCGCGTGTGCCACCGCACCGCGTTATCGTCCCACGTGTCCGTGCTCCAACGGGCCGGGCTCAGCACCGAGCCGCACCGCACCGGCGGGCGCCTCGCGGCTTCCCCGTCCACGGCGGCGGTGTCCCGGGCCTCGATGCCGGTCGCCAGGGACAGCCCAGCGGCAACGAGAAAGCCCGCCGCGACGAGCAGCCGGATCAGCGCGGGATGTTTGCCGAGAGGAGCCCGCCACTGTGCGGGGGCTCTCGCCGCTTCGCCGTCCAGCTGCAGATACGCGTGCTCCGCACGCGTCGACTTCTCGAATCGCATGAATCCCCCTGCACGGCGTCCGACGAGTGCCGGGAGCGTACTGCATCGGGGGATCGCGGCCCCAGGTCGGCGCCCCGCCGTACGGGAGGCCCCTTCACGGCAGGGGCCTCCCGAGCGCTGCGGGCTTCAGGGCGCGCCCCCGGCAGTCCGCAACCGGGCTCGGACGTCAGCCCTCGGCAGGCTCCAGCCGCAGGGAGAGGGAGTTGATGCAGTACCGCTGGTCGGTGGGGGTGGGGTAGCCCTCGCCCTCGAAGACATGGCCCAGGTGGGAGCCGCAGCGGGCGCAGCGCACCTCCGTGCGGACCATGCCCATGGAGCGGTCGGTCAGCAGCTCGACGGCGTCCGAGTCCGCCGGGTCGTAGAAGCTGGGCCAGCCGCAGTGGGAGGCGAACTTGGTTCCGGAGCGGAACAGCTCGGCGCCGCAGGCCCGGCAGGAGTAGACACCGGTGGTCTCGGTGTCGGTGTACTCCCCGGTGAAGGGACGCTCCGTACCGGCCTGGCGCAGCACCTGGTACTCCTCGGGCGTCAGCTCCGCGCGCCACTGCTCCTCGGTCTTGTCGATCTCGTAGGCCATCTCGGCTCCTCAGCGCTGTTCGGGATACGGGCCCGGGGCGGGCCGTGCGGTCGTGAGCGTCACTCGGCCAGCCGGGCGAGAATCCGCGGGCCGAGCTCCGTGACGTCACCCGCGCCCATGGTGAGAACGAGATCGCCGGGCTCCGCCATTCCCACGACCGCCTCGACCGCCTCGTCCGGGGTTTCCATGGCCCGCACGGCGGCGCCCGCCGCCTGCGCGGCGTCGGTGATCAGTGCGCTGGTCACGCCCGGGATGGGGTCCTCGCGCGCCGGGTAGATCGGCAGCACGACCGAGCCGTCGGCCAGCGACAGCGCCTCTCCCATCTCCTTGCCGAGTTCCTGGGTGCGGCTGAAGAGGTGCGGCTGGAAGACCACCAGTACCCGGCCGCCCTCCGCGCCACCGCGGATGGCCTCCAGGTCGGCGGTCATCTCGGTGGGGTGGTGGGCATAGGAGTCGATCACCTGTACGCCTTCGGTGAGTCCCTTGAGCTGGAGGCGGCGCTTGACGCCGGTGTAGGAGCCCAGCGCGCGCCCCAGCTCCGCGGCGGGCACGCCCAGCGCCGCGCCCGCCGTGAGCGCTGCCACCGCGTTGAGCGCGTAGTGGGCGCCGGGCACCGAGACGTCGAAGGTGAGCTCCTCGCCGTCGAGCACGACGGTGACCTCGCTGGCCAGCCCCCTCGGCGTGATCTTGAGGACCCGTACGTCGGCGTCCTCGGCGATGCCGTAGGTGCGGATGGTGAGCGCGCGGTCGCGCGGGGTGGCGCGCAGCCGGCGGACCAGCTCCCGCGCCCCGTCGTGGTCGGCGGAGACCACCAGGGTGCCGCCGTCCACCACGCGCTCCACGAACGTCTCGAAGGAGGTGTAGATCTCCTCCATGGAGGCGTAGTTGGCGTGGTGGTCCAGCTCCACGTTGAGGACGATGGCGACCTCGGGCGCGTACTTGTGGAAGCTGCGGTCGCTCTCGTCCGCCTCCGCGACGAAGATCTCCCCGGTGCCCTGGTGCGCGTTGGAGCCGGGGCCCTCCAGATCGCCGCCGATCGCGTACGAGGGGTCCAGACCCAGGTCGGCGAGGCTGACGGCGAGCATGGAGGTGGTCGTCGTCTTGCCGTGTGTGCCGGCCACGGCCAGCGGCCGCAGCCCCGCCATCAGCGCGGCCAGCGCGTCGGCGCGGTGCAGCACCGGGAGGCCGCGCCGGTTCGCCTCGACCAGTTCGGGGTTGTCCTCGCGGATCGCGCTGGAGACGACCACCGTCGTGGCGTCCGGCGCCAGATGCGCGGTGGCGTGCCCCACATGGACGGTCACCCCGAAGCCGCGCAGCGCGTCGGCCGTCGCGGACTCGCGTGCGTCGCTGCCCGCGACCCGCGCGCCGCGCACCGCAAGGATCTTCGCGATACCGGACATCCCCGCGCCGCCGATCCCGATGAAGTGCGGCCGCTCCATGGCGGAGGGGAGGGAGGGGGTGGCGGCAGCGGTCATACGGACTTCTCCTGGCTGGCTCGGTCGGGCGCCGCACGCGCGCGGGCGCGGCAGGCGGCGGGGGACGGCGCAAGCCTATGCGGTGCGGGCCGCCACCTCACGTGACCCCCGGCCGCTCCGCGCCGGGTGCGCGCCCGTGCCTCCGGTGCCGGCGGGCGGCGGAGGCACGGGGGCCGGCCGGGCTCACTCCTCGTTGTGCGCGAACAGCTTCAGCACCGGGACGCCCACCTTGTGCCGGGCCCGGGAGGCCCAGTCCCGGTGGAAGAACTCCTCCACCAGGTGCGGGGCGGTCAGCACGATGACCTCGTCGGCGCGGGTCTGCTCCGCGACCGACTTGAGGACGTCCAGGGGATGGTCCTCGATGATCTGGCCGACCGCCTCGCAGCCGGCGTCTCTGAGGTGCTTGAGGGACAGTTCCAGGGCCTGCTCGGCGGGGCCGACGGCTTCTCCGCCCTCCGGTTCGTCGGCCTCGCGCACCACCTGCTCCAGTTCGCCGAGCGCGACGTCGTCCAGCGCCCGCAGCAGCCGGTCCTGGTCGCCGCGCGGCTGCAGGAGCACGACGAAGGAGACGGCCTCCTCGCCGTGCAGCGTCGTCACCATCTCGGTGTCGGCCGCCACCAGCGGCTTCTCGATCATCAGCACTGTCGTGATCACGACTGGCGCTCCTCCTCCGGTCGGAAAGAAACCCTGCGGCCCCGTGCTCCCAGGGGTCCTGCGGTTGTCAGTCTGCCCAGCGACACGAAAGCGGAACGTCTCATTCCGCAATGCTTCGCGACCGACGGTAGCGGGTGAAGAGGAATCCCTCTTCCTCCAGCACCCCCTCCAGTGCGTACGCGTCGGGGTCGGGCAGCACGGGTCCGTTCATGATCCGCGGAGCCGACCCGGCGACGATCCTGGGGGCGATGGACAGGCACAGTTCGTCGAGTACCCCCGCATCGGCGAATTCCCCGAGCAAGGTGGGGCCGCCCTCGGTCAACTGCCTGCGCAGCCCCCGGTCCGCGAGCAGCCCCGGCACCCGGGCCGGATCAGCATTGCCCCCCTCACCCGCGAAGACCACCTCGGCACCGGCCTGCCTGGCACACTCCACCCGGTCCGGCGGCGCGCCGCCCCCGGTGATCACCAGGGTGGGTACGGCGGGCTCGGTGAACAGCGGAGCCGAGAAGTCCAGCTCCAGCCCGGCCGAGACCACGGCGATGACCGGCGCGGGCGGCTGCCCGGCGGCGGCGCGCCGACCGGCGAAGGCCCGGCGCCGCTTGGCGGGCCGGTAGCCCTCCTGCCGCACGGTCCGGGCGCCGACGACCACCACGTCGGCGAGCGCCCGCAGCACGCCGAAGATCCGCATGTCGGCCGGGGAGGAGAGCGGCTGGGAGCGCCCGCCGTGGTGGATGGCACCGTCCAGGGACGCGACCATGTTGCCGCGCAGCCACCGCGCGGCTCCCTCGGCTCCGCCGCCCACCGGCGGATAGGCGTACTCCGCTGCGATCTCCTCGAGGCTCCACTCCGGCGCGGACGCCGCTGCCTCGGGGGCGGGCGAGGGGGACACCGGGGCTGTACAGGATGGGAACAGGCGTTGCATGCGCGCAGTGTGGCACGGCGCACGCCCGGTGAGCGGCACGCCCGCAGGGGTGAGCCGACTAGCATGACAATCGTGTCAACGACCGCAGCGCACATATCCGAGACCGGCTCCGACTCCCCCAGCGGCTCCGACGGCGCCCCCGTCGCGCTCACCGCACGCGAGCCGCACGTCCCGGCCGACCAGTTGGTGGCCGAGATGGTGCCGCCGCCGCGCTTCGACAGTGTGCGCTTCGCCACCTACATCCCGGACCCGGCCCAGCCCAGCCAGAGCGAGGCGGTCACGGTGCTCTCCGGATTCGCCGACGGCCTCGGCGGCGCCGCACCGACCGGCGGCGGCCCCAGGCGCTGGTTCCGCCGGGTGCCGAAGCAGGCCACCCCGGCCGGTCCCCGGGGCGTGTACCTGGACGGCGGCTACGGCGTCGGCAAGACACACCTGCTCGCCTCGCTGTGGCACGCCGCGCCGGCCGCACCCGAGCGCAAGGCGTTCGGCACCTTTGTCGAGCTGACCAACCTGGTGGGCGCGCTGGGCTTCCAGCAGACCGTGCGCACCCTGGGCGACCACCAACTGCTGTGCATCGACGAGTTCGAGCTCGACGACCCCGGCGACACCGTGCTCGTCTCCAGCCTGCTGGCCAAGCTGGTGGAGAACGGTGTGGCACTGGCGGCGACCTCGAACACGCTGCCGGGCAAGCTGGGCGAGGGACGGTTCGCCGCCGCCGACTTCCTGCGCGAGATCCAGGGCCTCTCGGCGCACTTCCGCACCCTGCGCATCGACGGCGAGGACTACCGCCACCGCGGGCTGCCGCAGGCTCCCGAGCCGTACACCGAGGAGCAGGTCACCGCGGCCGCGCGGCGGATACCCGGGGCCTCGCTCGACGGCTTCCCCGCGCTGCTGGGCCACCTCTCCCGGGTCCACCCCAGCCGCTACGGCGCGCTGGTCGAGGGCGTGCGGGCCGTCTGCCTGACCGGCCTGGCACCGGTTCCCGACCAGTCGACGGCCCTGCGCCTGGTGGTGCTCGCCGACCGGCTCTACGACCGGGAGATACCCGTGCTGGCCTCGGGGGTGCCCTTCGACGAACTGTTCGGCGAGGACATGCTCAAGGGCGGGTACCGCAAGAAGTACTTCCGGGCGATCTCCCGGCTGACGGCGCTCGCCCGGGACGGCGGCGCGCTGGTCGGTGCGGACGGCTGATCCCGCCGCGGCGCCCCGCCGCGGAGCGCCTCCGCCGCGCATACCGTCCGGCGCCCAGTTCGCGCCGGTCGTGTCCTGAGCGCTGTGCGCACACTGGTGCGCGTGGTACACACACTCGGGTCACCTGTCCGCCAACAGGGGAGAGTGCCCGATGCCCACGACCCGACGTCAAGCGCTGGCAAGAACCGGAGCCGCCGGGGCGGCAGTCGCCTTCAGCGGCGCGCTCTCGGAACTGTTCACAGGGACCGCCGTGGCCCAGGCCACCGGCGGCAGCGCGGGCTACGGCCCGCTCGTACCCGACCCCGACGGACTGCTCGACCTGCCCAAGGGGTTCCGCTACAAGGTGCTCTCCCGCGAGGGCGACCCGCTCCGCTCCGGCGAGGGCCGGGTCCCCAGCAACTGCGACGGCATGGCCGCCTTCGCGGGCGGACGGCACGGCCACCACGGCCACGGCCACGGCCACGGCCACGGCAGGGAGCGCACCTGGCTGGTGCGCAACCACGAGAACCGGATGGAGTCGCGGGTCCCGGTCCCCACCGTCGACGGGCTCACCTACGACCCCGCGGGCGAGGGCGGCTGCACGGTCCTGGAACTGGACGGCGACAACGACGTGCTGGCCGAACGCGTCGGCATCGCGGGGACCTCCACCAACTGCGCCGGGGGTCCCAGCCTCTGGGACACCTGGCTGACCTGCGAGGAGACCGAGTACCGGGCCGGCGAGGAGGGGTACACCAAGGACCACGGCTTCGTCTTCGAGGTCGGCTTCGACCGCCGCCGCCCCACCTCCGTCGAACCGCTCACCGCGATGGGCCGCTTCCAGCACGAGGCCGTCGCCTTCGACCCGCACACCGGCGTCGTCTACGAGACCGAGGACGCCTTCGACGAACCCTTCGGCCTCTTCTACCGCTTCCTGCCCAGGAAACCCAAGGGCGGCTACGGTTCACTGCACGCCGGGGGCAGACTGGAGGCCATGCGGGTGCCCGGCGTGCCCGACCTGTCCGCCGTCACCGAGACGGGCACCTCCTTCGACCGGATCGAGTGGGTGGAGGTCCCCGACCCGCTCGCGGCGGAAACCCCCGTCCGCCTCCAGGATTTCGGCAAGGGCGGCATCACCCACGCGCAGAAGCTGGAGGGCTGCTACTGGGGCGGCTCCTGCGTCTACTTCGTCTCCAGCTACGCGCGCACGGCGGAGGGTTCGCAGGGCGACCACTTCGGCCAGATCTGGCGCTACGACCCGCGCAGGCGCCGCCTCACCCTCGTCGTGGTCTTCGGCCCCGACACGGACGTGCAGCTCCCGGGCGAGGAGCCGGACAACATCTGCCTGGCCCCCAGCGGCGGGCTGATGGTGTGCGAGGACGGCGCGGGGGCCCAGCACGTCTTCGGCGTCACCCGGCGGGGCACGGTCTACCCGATGGCACGGGGCGCCCAGAACATCGGCACCCCGGAGGACCCGGCGTGGGGCGAGTTCGCGGGCGTGACGTTCGCGCCGGACGGCCGCACGATGTACGTCAACTGCTACACGCCGGGTACCACGTTCGCGGTAACCGGACCCTGGAAGCACTGAGCCCGGGCTGCTGACCCGGCCCGCTGACCCGGTCCGCATCCGCGGCGGAGGGGGCGCTCCCGGTCGGGGTGCGCCCTCTTCCCGGAGTCGCGGGGCCGGCGGCCGTTCCGGCACCGCCCGCGGACCGTCCGCGGGCGGGTGTCCGGCCACTGGCAGACTGATCGGGTGACCGTCCCAGACATTCCCGGTACCGGCCCCGCGGAGCCCGAGCGTTTCGTGCTGCCCCTCGTCGCGCGGATCGAACGTGCCGAGCCGCCCGCCCGGACGGACGCTCTGCAGACCGCGGCCCGTGCGGTGCTCACCCTGCTGGCCGACCCGCGCACGACCGAGCCGACGGGCGAATGGCACGAGCGGGTGACGGGCTGGGAGGAGCTGCAGATCCGCAAGGTCGTCCGGCGGGCCCGGGGTGCCGAGTGGCGGCGTGCGGAGGAGCTCGCGGGGATCACCGTGTCCGGGGACGCGGCACAGGTGCGGGTCTTTCCACCGGTTCCGCTGGACGGCTGGCCCAAGGAGCTCTCGCGGCTCCAGGTCTCGGGGACGGAGCTGGCGGATCCGCGGCCGCCCGAGGCCCCCGCGACCGGCACCCCCGTGCTGTGGCTGAATCCGGAGGTGGAGATGTCGGCCGGCAAGGCCATGGCGCAGGCCGGCCACGGCGCGCAGCTCGCCTGGTGGCGGTTGGACGCCGCGGAGCGCACGGCGTGGCAGCGGGACGGCTTCCCACTTGCGGTGCGCCCGGCCCGGGACCGGGCGCACTGGAGCGAGCTGACCGGCGGTGGCCTGCCCGTGGTGCGCGATGCCGGGTTCACCGAGGTCGTCCCCGGGTCCTGCACCGTCGTCGCCGAGCATCCGGCGCTGCGCACCCGGGGCTGAGCCGGCCCGCAGACGCCGCGGACCGCGCGGGCCCGGCTCCCGGCCGCCGCGGGACCGCTGGGGACCGATTCCTCGCCGCCGCCGCACTTCTGACGTGGCCCTGACGCGTATCGCCGCCGGGCCGGAACGGGCTCCGAGGACCCGTACGAGGGGCGTTCCGCGACACCGCGAGACGATGCTTTACATCTACGTATGAGCCGCTGAGCATCCGATATGAACAGCGGTGCCGTGGGGCACGGCTGACGGAGCGACAGCGACACCCAGCGGGAGCCCCAGTGCGCGCAGCAGCGATCCCCTCCACCCTCGGTGCCCTGGCCCTCGCACTGGCGCCCGCCGCCGCGGCGGCCCCGCCCGGCGGCGACCACCACGGCCCCGGCCGCGCCGCGAAGGCCGCCGGGACCGCGACAGGCACCGGAGGCCCCGGAAGGTCCGGGGCACCGGAGGCGGCGGGGGTCGCGGAAGCCGCCGAGGACGCCGCGGCCGCCGGTGTCCGGTGGGGGCGCTGCCCGGCCGCCGAGCACCTGCCCCGGTCCGTCGAGTGCGGCACCGTCCGGGTACCGGTGGACTACACGCGACCGGACGGCGCACATCTCTCCCTGACCGTCAGCAGGGCCCGGGCCACCGGGGAACCCGGCCGGCGGATGGGCCCCCTGGTCTACAACCCGGGCGGGCCGGGCGGCAGCGGGATGAGCTTCCCCCTCTACCCGCACCTGGGCGGGCTGTGGAAGCGCCTCAACGCCCGCTACGACTTCATCGGCTACGCACCCCGCGGGGTCGGCCGCTCCGGCCCGCTCTCCTGCCAGGACCCCGAGGAGTTCCTCCGCGGGCCCAACCGCTCCCCCGCGCACCCGTCCTGGGCCTTCAAGCAGACCATGAACCAGCGGGCCGCCGCCTACGCCGCCGGCTGCGCCGAGGCGCAGCCCGACCGGCTGCGGCACTACACCACGCCGAACAACGCCCGCGACCTGGACGTCCTGCGGGCCGCGCTGGGCCGGCGCAGGCTCAGCTACCTCGGGGTCTCCTACGGCACCTACATCGGCTCCGCCTACGCCACCCTCTTCCCCTCCCATGTGCGCCGTCTCGTGCTGGACAGCGTCGTCGACCCGTCCCCCGACAGCGTGTGGTACCAGGCCAACCTCGACCAGAACCGCGCCTTCCAACGGCGCTGGGAGGACTGGAAGACCTGGGTCGCCCGGCACGAGGACACCTACCGGCTGGGTTCCACGGCCCGGCAGGTGCAGGAGTCCTTCGACGCCGTACGGGCCGCGGTGGACCGGGAACCCGCGGGCGGGACGGTCGGCTCCAAGGAACTGCTGGCCGCCTACCTGGTCACCGGGTACGCGGACGCGACCTGGGCACCGTACGCGCGGGCGCTCTCCGCCTTCCGCGAGGGCGACCCGGAGCCGCTGGTGAAGGTGGCCGCACCCGACATGGCAGCGGCGAAGAGCGAGGAGAACGGCAACGCCGTCTACAACGCGGTCGAGTGCCAGGACGCGCCCTGGCCGCGCAACTGGCTCCGCTGGGACCGGGACAACACCGCGACGGCGGCGGTGGCCCCGTTCAACACCTGGGACAACGCCTGGATGAACCTGCCGTGCGCCTACTGGCACACCAGGCCCGCGCAGCCGCTGCGGGTGCACACCGACCCGGGCGAGCTGCCCGGGGTGCTGCTGGTGGCCGCGACCCGGGACGCGGCCACCCCCTACGAGGGCGCGCTGGAGACCCGGCGCCGGCTGGCCGGCTCCTCGCTGGTGACCGAGCGCGGTGCGGGCAACCACGGGGTGAGCGGCGGCAACCCGTGCGTGGACCGGCACATCGAGCGGTACCTGTTCGAGGGCAGGACGCCGGGCGCCGACGCGGAGTGCGCGGCGCGGCCCGCGCCCGAACCCGGCTCCCGGCGCACCGCCAAACCCGCCTCCAACACCCGGGCGGCCCGCTGAGCCCGGCCTACGCCAGCCCGGCGACCAGTTCGGCGACCGGCTTGCGGCGGCCGGTGTAGAAGGGAATCTCCTCCCGCACGTGCCGCCGCGCCTCGGAGCCGCGCAGGTGCCGCATCAGGTCGACGATGCGGTACAGCTCGTCCGCCTCGAAGGCGAGGATCCACTCGTAGTCGCCCAGCGAGAAGGCGGGCACGGTGTTGGCGCGGACGTCGGGGAAGCCGCGGGCCATCTTGCCGTGGTCGGCGAGCATCCGGCGGCGGTCCTCGTCCGGCAGCAGGTACCACTCGTAGCTGCGCACGAACGGGTAGACGCTCACGTAGGCGCGCGGCTCCTCGTCGGCCAGGAAGGCCGGGATGTGCGACTTGTTGAACTCTGCGGGGCGGTGCAGCGCCATGTTCGACCAGACGGGTTCCAGCGCCCGGCCCAGGGCCGTGCGGCGGAACCGGTTGTAGGCGTCCTGGAGCGCGTCGGAGTCCTCGGCGTGCCACCAGATCATCAGATCGGCGTCGGCCCGCAGTCCGGAGACGTCGTAGGTACCGCGGACCACCACGTCCCTCTCGGCGAGCCCGGCGAACAGTTCCTCGACCTCGTCCGCGTATCCGGCCCGGTCCTCGGGCAGCAGGTCGCGCAGCCGGAAGACCGACCAGAGGGTGTAGCGGATGACCTCGTTCAGGTCCTTGGCCTTCTTGCCCGCGTTGGGCTCCTTGTGCGGTGCCTCAGTCATGGCTCTTCCTCATTCACCGTCATGCAGCGTTGTTCGGCGTCGTTCGGCTCGTTCGGCGTCGCTCGGCGCGGCGTCGTTCAGCGTGGTCGGGCGTCCTCGTCGGCCGGCTCGGTCGGCCCGGCCGATTCCAGTACCTCGTGCGCCGCGCGCCGGCCGCCCGCCACGCAGGCGGGCACGCCCACGCCCTCGTACGGCGCACCGGCCACGGCCAGGCCCGGCACCGCGCCGACGGCGGCGCGGACGGCGGCGACGCGGTCGAGGTGACCCACCGGGTACTGCGGCAGGCCGCGGTCCCAGCGGGAGACCACCGAGTCCACGGGGCGCGCGTCCAGCCCGGTGGCGGCACGCAGGTCGCGCAGCGACAGCTCGACCAGTTCGGCGTCGTCCCGCTCCAGCATCCGCTCCTCGCCGTACCGGCCCAGCGAGGTGCGGAGCACGAACAGCGAGGGGTCCTGCGCCGCGACCCAGCTCCACTTGTGCGCGGAGAAGGTGGCTGCCTTGATGGCGCGGCCGTCGACGGGCGGCACCAGGAAGCCGCTCCCGTCCGGGATCCGGTCCGCCTCCGACCGCCGGAAGGCCAGCGTGACCAGGGCCATCGAGGCGTACTCGACCTCGTCGAGCGCCGTGGCGGCGGCGGGAGCGTGCGGGGCCAGCAGCCGGGCCGCGGCCGGTGCGGGCACGGTCAGCACGACGCCGTCGGCGGACAGCGCCTCGGGGTCGGTCACCGCGAGCCACCCCGGCCCGCCGCCGTCGGGGGCCATCCGGCGCAGCTCGCGCACCGGGGTGTTCAGCCGGATGTCGGCGCCCTGTGCCGCGCACGCCTCGGCCACCGCGAGCGGGAGCCTGCCGACGCCGCCCTCGATCCCCATGAAGACCGGTCCGGCGGGTGCGGGCCGGGCGGCGGCGCGGTCCTGCACAGCGCGTACGGCGGCCAGCAGGGAGCGCTCCTCGCGCACGGCCTCGAACAGCTGCGGTACGGCGGCGCGCATCGAGATCCGGTACGCGTCGCCCGCGTACACCCCGCCGAGCAGGGGCTCCACGAGCCGGTCGACGACCTCGCGGCCCAGCCGCCGCGCCACATGGCCGCCCACCGACACGTCGTCGCCGACCTCGGTGCGCGGCAGCCGCCCGTCCTCGGCGATCCGGGCCAGCCCCTCGGGGGAGAGCACCCCGCCGAGTGCGGCCGGGTCGCCGGGCACGCCCATCAGATGCCCGCGGGGCATGGCGCGCACCGCGCCGCGGGTCCAGATCGCTCCTCCGGCGACGGACGGCGGCTGGAGCTGCCCGCCGAGCCCGACGGCGCGGGCCAGCTGCACGGCCTCGGGGCGGCGCGCCAGCAGCGACTCGGCGCCCAGGTCGACAGCGGCGGTGCCCGCGATGCTGCCGGTGAGCAGCTTGCCCCCGAGGCGGCCGCCGGCCTCCAGCACGGTCACCCGCGCACCGAGGGCCAGCAGTTGGTGCGCGGCGGCCAGCCCGGAGATTCCGCCCCCGATGACGAGTACGTGCATACGGGCAAGTCTCGCAGAACGGGTTCCGGCGCATAGCGTGGGCCCTGGCAACGGCAGCAGGTCCGGTGGGCGGTACGGCCCGCCCCGTGAGAGGAGTGTCGGCGATGGCGGCAGCGGAGCGGATGGTGGTCGTCGGCGGCGACGCGGCGGGGATGTCGGCCGCGGCGCAGGCCCGCAGACTCCGCGGGCCGGAGGAGCTGGAGATCGTGGCGGTGGAGCGCGGCCGCTTCTCGTCCTACTCCGCCTGCGGCATCCCGTACTGGGTGGGCGGCGACGTCGCCGAGCGCGACGCGCTGATCGCCCGCTCGCCCGAGGAGCACCGGGCACACGGCATCGATCTGCGGATGCGCACCGAGGCGGTCGAGCTGGACCCGGCCGGGCAGCGGGTGCGGCTGCGCGACCCGCAGCGCGCCGAGCACTGGCTGGGCTACGACCGGCTGGTGCTGGCCACCGGTGCCGTGCCGGTGCGCCCGCCGCTGCCCGGGATCGACGCCGAGGGGGTGTACGGGGTGCAGACGCTGGAGGACGGCCAGGAACTGCTGGACGCGCTGGAGCAGCGTGTCGACCTCGCGCGCGGCTCCGGGCCGGAGCCGAGGGCCGTCGTCGTGGGCGCGGGGTACATCGGCGTCGAGATGGCCGAGGCGTTCGTGCGGCGCGGCTACGCGGTGACGGTGCTGGAGAAGGCCGAGCAGCCGATGTCCACCCTCGACCCGGACATGGGCCGGCTGGTGCACGAGGCGATGTGCGCACTGGGCATCGAGACGGTGCTGGGTGCGGCCGTCACCGAGGTCCGCACCGACAGGCGGGGGCGGGCCTGCGGAGTGGTGACGGAGGAGACCGAGTACCCGGCGGACGTCGTGGTGCTGGGGCTGGGAGTGCGGCCGGAGACGGAGCTGGCCCGGCAGGCGGGCCTGCCGCTGGGCGAGTCCGGCGGGCTGCTGACGGACCTGGCGATGCGGGTGCGCGGCCGGGAGGACATCTGGGCCGGCGGGGACTGCGTGGAGGTGCTCAACCTCGTCTCCGGCCGGGAGCAGCATGTTCCGCTGGGGACGCACGCCAACAAGCACGGGCAGGTCATCGGCGCCAACATCGGCGGCGGCTACGCCACCTTCCCCGGCGTGGTGGGCACGGCCGTCAGCAAGGTGTGCGATCTGGAGATCGCCAGGACGGGGCTGCTGGAGGCACAGGCGGCCGCTGCCGGGCTGCAGTTCGAGAGCGTCGTGATCGAGTCGACGACCCGCGCCGGCTACTACCCCGGAGCCCGGCCGATCCACGTCAAGATGATCGCCGAGCGCCGGTCGGGGCGGCTGCTCGGCCTCCAGATCGTCGGCCACGAGAACGCGGGCAAGCGCGTGGACATCGCCGCGGTGGCCCTGCACGCCGGCATGACGGTGGAGCAGATGACGGCGCTGGACCTGGGCTACGCGCCGCCCTTCAGCCCGGTCTGGGATCCGGTGCTGGTGGCGGCCCGGAAGGCGGCGGCAGCGGTACGGAAGGGCTGAGGGCCCGGGGCCGCCGCCGACGGGCGCACCCGCCCACCGCGTCACCGGACCGCCGCGTCACCGGACCGCCGGGCCGAGACGGTGCCGGGCGGGGCGCCACCGGCGCTTCGGGGGCATCTGCGGAGCGGGACCGGGTGGCTCAGCGGGAGCTCTGCTCGTGCACGTATGCCACCAGGTCGGTCAGCGCCGCGGGGTCGGTCTGCGGCAGTACCCCGTGCCCCAGGTTGAAGATGTGGCCCTCCAGCCCTTGGGCGGCCTGGAGGATGTCCGCTGCGCCCCGGCGGACGGCCTCCCGCGGCGCGAAGAGCAGGGCCGGGTCGAGATTGCCCTGGACGGCCTTGCCCGGCCCCACCCGGCGGGCCGCCTCGTCCACCGGCACCCGCCAGTCGGCGCCGACGACATCGGCGCCCGCCTGGCCCATCAGTCCCAGCAGCTCGCCGGTGCCGACGCCGAAGTGGATGCGCGGCACGCCGTAGCCCGCGACGGCCTCGAACACCTTCGCGGAGGCGGGCAGCACCCGGTTCCGGTAGTCCTCGGGTGCCAGCGCTCCCACCCACGAGTCGAAGAGCTGCACCGCGGCGGCGCCGGCCTCGATCTGCACCTTCAGGAACGCGGCGGTGATGTCCGCGAGCCGATCCAGCAGGTCGGCCCACAGCTCCGGGTCGCCGTACATCAGCGCCTTGGTGTGCTCGTGGTTCTTCGAGGGGCCGCCCTCGACGAGATAGCTGGCCAGGGTGAAGGGCGCGCCGGCGAATCCGATGAGCGGCGTGGCACCGAGTTCGCGGGTGAGGATGCCGACCGCCTCGGTCACGTACCCGACGTCCTCGGGCTCCAGGGCCCGCAGCCGCTCCAGGTCCGCGCGGCTGCGGATCGGCTTCTCGACGACGGGCCCGACCCCCGGCTTGATGTCGAGGTCGACACCGATGGCCTTGAGGGGGACGACGATGTCACTGAAGTAGATCGCGGCGTCCACCTTGTGCCGGCGCACGGGCTGCAGGGTGATCTCGGCGACCAGGTCGGGCCGCATGCAGGAGTCCAGCATCGCGATGCCCTCGCGGAGCTTGCGGTACTCGGGCAGCGAGCGTCCGGCCTGCCGCATGAACCACACCGGGGTGTGCGGCACCGGCTCTCGGCGGCACGCGCGCAGGAACGCGGAGTCGAACGCGGTGTGCGGGGTAGCGGGCGCTCGGGTGTCCCGGGGCGGCGTCGGCTGGCCCTCAGGGCGGTCGTTTCCACTCACGCACCGAGTCTCCCATGGCCTGATGGGGTGTCCCTACCGACCTCGGGCGCGCCGTCCGCCTACCCTTCGGCCCATGACTGCGGCTCGGGCGGCGAAGGCGGGAGGCTCCGGCGGAGTGGAAGACACCAGCGGGACGGGAGGATCCGGCGGCGGGGGCGGGGACTCGGCACCACCGCCATTCCGGGCGGCGGTCGCGGCACTGAGCGAGACCCGCCCGCGCCCGGAGATCCAGCTCTCCGTCCTCCCCGCACCCCGGCGACTGGCGCCGTACTCCTTCGCGCTGGAGGCGGCGGTCACCGACCCGGAGGGCACGGATTCCGAGCTGGCGGACGGGCGGTTCGTGCTGCTGCACGACCCGCAGGGCCAGGACTCCTGGCAGGGCACCTTCCGGGTGGTCACGCTGGGGCGGGCCGAGCTGGAGCCGGAGATCGCCGGTGACCCGCTGCTGCCCGAGGTGACGTGGACCTGGCTGACCGGCGCCCTGGAGGCCCGGGGCGCCGGGTACTCGGAGCCGAGCGGCACGGTGACGCGGTCGAGTTCGGCCTTCTTCGGCGGACTGGCGGAGCGCGCCGCCGAGGAGCTGCTGGAGATCCGGGCGAGCTGGACCCCGGAGGGCGGCACCCCGGACGCGGCGGCACATCTGACCGCGTGGTGCGAACTCCTCTGCCAGTGCGCCGGGTTGCCCCCCGAGACGGGCGAGGGCAGTTCCGTGGTGCAGCTCCCCCAGCGCCGCGGGCCGCGCTAGCGACGGTCCACCCGGCTCACCCCGACTCACTCCGGCCCCGTCCGCCTCCCGGCGGGCGGGGCCGCTGTCGTGCCCGGGGGCACCGCGTGCCCGCCGTCCGGCCTCCCGATCGCCGTGTCCGGCGGGTGCCGCTCCCGCCGGATACGGCGTTTTGTCTACAAAGCCGCTGTGCAATTCCGGTCGTCGACCCCTCGTCTCTGTGTAGACAAAGGAATCTTTCGCGCCCTGAAAATGCCCCAGGAAACTGGATTGTGGAATTTCGGGTCACTAATTCGTGATCTTTCTCTAAAGAGGCATGGAGAAGGTGCCGAAGGAGTCTGTGACCCTTCACACGGAATACCCGACTCGTTGGGTTCCGTCCCCCACAGCCACTCCCTCAGGAGGCCCGGTGTCTGTTCTTCTTGAGCACCCCACAAGCCTGGTCGCCTACCGCCCGAACAAGCCGACGGCCATGGTCGTCGTGGCCGACCCCCGCGTCCGTTCCACCGTGACCCGCCATCTGTGGGCTCTCGGCGTGCGGGACGTGATCGAGGCGTCGTCCATCGCGGAGGCCCGTCCCCGAATCGGCAACCCACGCGACATCTGCGTGGCCGACGTCCACCTGCCCGACGGCTCCGGGCTCAGTCTGCTGTCCGAGACCAGAGCCGCGGGCTGGCCGAACGGGCTGGCACTGTCGGCGGCGGACGACATCGGCGCGGTACGCAACGCACTCGCAGGCGGCGTCAAGGGTTACGTCGTCACCGGCACCCGCACCAACCTGGGCGGCCCGCTGCCCACCCGGCACGGCGCCGCCCCGATCGGCGCGGCCGCTGCCGCGCGCATGCACCGCAGGCCGGGCGGCGGCCCCGGCGGCCCGGGTCACCCGGGCGGCTACCGGGAACTGTCCGGCCGCGAGGTCGAGGTGCTGCGCCTGGTGGCCGAGGGCCAGTCCAACAAGGCCATCGGCGTGTCGATGGGGCTCTCGGCGCTCACCGTCAAGAGCCACCTCGCCCGGATCGCCCGCAAGCTGGGCACCGGCGACCGCGCGGGCATGGTCGCCGTCGCCCTGCGGACGGGCATCATCCACTGACCGGACACCCCCGTGCGGAGCTCTGCCGCTCCCCTGCCCCTCCTCTCCCCACCTCCCACGGCCGGCCGGCCTCCCCGGCGCCCGTCGGCGTAACGTTCCGTCGGCGGGCGCTCGCCATTGCGTGCGCGCAGATACCCTTGGCTGGTGACCGACGCCCAAGAGACCGCATCAGCATCCGCAGCTCAGGCCCATGCCCAGGACTCAGCGCCGGCGCCGGTCCCACTTCTGGAGCCACGTGAGGGGATTCCGCCCGTCACCGTGACGGCCGAGGAGCTGGCGCGGGTGACCGACGCCTACGCCGCGGGCAGCGGCCCGGTGGCCGTCGACGCCGAACGCGCGTCCGGGTACCGCTACGGGCAGCGGGCCTATCTGGTGCAGTTGCGCCGCGCGGGCGCGGGCACCGCGCTGGTCGACCCGGTGGCCTGCCCGGACCTCTCGGCGCTGGACGCCGCGCTGGCGGGCACCGAGTGGGTACTGCACGCCGCCAGCCAGGATCTGCCCTGCCTGCGGGAAATAGGCATGCGGCCCACGCGGCTCTTCGACACCGAACTCGCCGGCCGGCTGGCCGGTTTCGCGCGGGTGGGCCTGGGCGCGATGGTGGAGAACGTCCTCGGCTACGCCCTGGAGAAGGGCCACTCGGCCGTCGACTGGTCCACCCGCCCGCTGCCCGAGCCCTGGCTGCGGTACGCCGCGCTCGACGTGGAGCTGCTGGTGGACCTGCGGGACGCACTGGAGGAGGAGCTGGCCCGGCAGGGGAAGCTGGAGTGGGCCCGGGAGGAGTTCGCGGCCATCGCGGCCGCCCCGGCCCCGCCGCCGCGCAAGGATCCCTGGCGGCGCACGTCGGGCATGCACAAGGTGCGGCGGCGCCGGCAGATGGCCGTCGTGCGGGAGCTGTGGCAGGCCCGGGACGCGGTGGCACGCAAGCGGGACGTCTCGCCGGGCAAGGTGCTCTCGGACGCGGCGATCGTGGAGGCGGCGCTGGCCCTGCCGGCGGACGCGCGGGCCCTGGGGGCGCTGCCCGGGTTCGGCCAGCGGGCCGGGCGCAAGCAGCTCGACCAGTGGCAGGCCGCCGTGGAGCGGGCCCGCGCGCTGTCCGACGAGGAGCTGCCGCAGCAGTCGCAGGCCACCAACGGTCCGCCGCCGCCGCGCTCCTGGGCGGACAAGGATCCGGCTGCGGCGGCACGGCTGGCGGCCGCCCGGGCGGCCGTCACCCGGCACGCCGAGGAGCTGAACCTGCCGCAGGAGAATCTGCTGACCCCGGACACGGTGCGCCGGCTGTGCTGGGAGCCGCCGGCGGAGGCGACCGCGGAGGCGGTCTCCGGTGCGCTGCGGGCGCTGGGGGCGCGTGAGTGGCAGATCGGGCAGACCGCCGAGCTGCTGCGCGTCGCGCTGACGGCCTCGGCCTGAGCGGCGCCCGGAGGCGCTCCTACGCTCTCCGGGTGAGTGTGCGGCGGGGCGCGGCGCGCACCTGGCGATGTGACGTGTGCCCCTCGGCCGGGCGGCCCCTTGCCACCTGGTTACCGGTAAGTAGCATGGGGGTCGACCGACCCCTGGCCGCACCTGGAGGAGAGCCAACGTGCCTCGTACCGCAAGGGACGTCGTCTTCGTCGACGGCGTCCGCACACCGTTCGGCAAGGCGGGCCCCAAGGGCATCTACCACGAGACCCGCGCCGACGACCTGGTCGTCAAGTGCATCCGCGAGCTGCTGCGCCGCAACCCCGACCTGCCTCCGGAGCGCATCGACGAGGTCGCCGTCGCGGCGACCACCCAGATCGGTGACCAGGGGCTGACCCTGGGTCGCACCGCCGGGATCCTCGCGGGGCTGCCGAAGACCGTCCCCGGCTACTCCATCGACCGGATGTGCGCGGGCGCGATGACGGCCGTGACGACAACCGCCGGCTCGATCGCCTTCGGCGCCTACGACCTCGTCGTCGCCGGCGGTGTCGAGCACATGGGCCGGCACCCGATGGGCGAGGGCGTGGACCCCAATCCGCGCTTCGTCTCGGAGAAGCTGGTCGACGAGTCGGCCATGTTCATGGGCATGACCGCCGAGAACCTGCACGACCGCTTCCCGCACCTGACCAAGGAGCGCGCCGACGCCTTCGCGGTCCGCAGCCAGGAGAAGGCCGCCAAGGCGTACGCGAACGACAGGGTCCAGCCGGACCTGGTGCCGATCTCGATCCGCCGCACCTCGCCCGAGGGTGGTGAGACCGGCTGGGGTCTGGCCACCGCCGACGAGCCGATGCGGCCCGGCACCACCCTGGAGAACCTGGCCGGGCTCAAGACGCCCTTCCGCGCGCACGGCCGCGTCACCCCGGGCAACTCCGCCGGTCTGAACGACGGCGCCACCGCCTCCCTGATCGCCGCCGAGGACGTCGCCCGGGAGCTGGGGCTGCCGGTCAAGATGCGGCTGGTCGCCTACTCGTTCGCCGGTGTGGAGCCGGAGGTGATGGGCGTCGGCCCGGTGCCGGCCACCGAGAAGGCGCTGGCCCAGGCCGGGCTGTCGATCGACGACATCGGCCTGTTCGAGGTCAACGAGGCGTTCGCCGTCCAGGTGCTCGCGCTGCTGGACCACTACGGCATCGCCGACGACGACCCGCGCGTCAACCAGTACGGCGGCGCCATCGCCTTCGGCCACCCGCTGGCCTCCTCCGGCGTGCGGCTGATGGCCCAGCTCGCCCGCCAGTTCGAGGAGCAGCCGCACGTCCGCTACGGCCTGACCACCATGTGCGTCGGCTTCGGCATGGGCGGGACCGTCATCTGGGAGAACCCCCACTGGGAGGGCAAGTAAGAATGAGCACCGCTGAGCTGCTGAAGGGTGCGGCCGAGCTGTTCCCGGACGAGGTCGTCACTCAGGCGCATGTACGCCACCTCGACCTGCCGTCCGGCGCGGGCCGGTTCGCCCTGATCACGCTGGACAACGGGCTGGACCACACCAAGCCCACCACCTTCGGGCCGCAGTCGCTGGCCAACCTGAACGCCGCCCTCGACCAGGTGGAGAAGGAGGCCGCGGACGGCGAGATCAAGGGCGTCGGCCTCACCGGCAAGCCCTTCATCTTCGCGGTCGGCGCCGACCTCAAGGGCGTCGAGCTGCTGAAGCGGCACGAGGACGCGGTCGCCATCGGCAAGGGCGGCCACGACGTCTTCGTCCGGCTGTCCGACCTGGCCGTGCCGACCTTCGCCTACTACAACGGCGCGGCGATGGGCGGCGGCGTCGAGGCGGGACTGCACTGCACCTACCGCACCGTCTCGGCCGCGCTGCCCGCCTTCTCGCTGCCCGAGGTCTTCCTCGGCCTGGTACCCGGCTGGGGCGGCTGCGCCCTGCTGCCGAACCTGATCGGCGCCGACCGCGCGGTCAGCGTCATCGTCGAGAACTCGCTCAACCAGAACCGGCAGCTCAAGGGCGCCCAGGTCTACGAGCTGGGCATCGCCGACGCACTGTTCGAGGGCGCCGACTTCCTGGAGGAGTCGCTGCGCTGGACCGCCGCCGTGCTCAAGGGCGAGATCGAGGTGGCACGCCCCGAGATCGACCGCGGCGAGGCGTGGGACGCGGCTGTCGAGCGCGGCCGGCAGATCGCCGACAGCAAGGTGCACGGTGCGGCTCCGGCCGCCTACCGCGCCCTGGACATCATCGCCGCGGCCAAGAACGGCGATCTGCGCAAGGGTTTCGAGGCCGAGACCCAGGCGCTCGCCGACCTGATCATGGGCGGGGAGCTGCGCAGCGGCATCTACGCCTTCAACCTGGTGCAGCGGCGCGCCAAGCGTCCGGCGGGCGCCCCCTCCAGGGACCTCGCGCGTCCCGTCACCAAGGTCGGCGTGGTCGGCGCCGGGCTGATGGCCTCGCAGCTCGGCCTGCTGTTCGCGCGCCGTCTGGAGGTGCCGGTCGTGCTGACCGACATCGACCAGGAGCGGGTCGACAAGGGTGTGGCCTACTGCCACGAGGAGATCGACAAGCTGCTGCTCAAGGGCCGCGTCAACCAGGACAAGGCCAACCGGCTCAAGGCCCTGGTGACCGGTTCGCTCGACAAGGCGACCGCGTTCGCCGACGCCGACTTCGTGATCGAGGCCGTCTTCGAGGAGATGGGCGTCAAGCAGAAGGTGTTCGCCGAGGTCGAGGCGGCCGTGCCGGAGCACGCCATCCTCGCGACGAACACCTCCTCGCTGTCCGTCAGCGAGATGGCCTCGCAGCTCAAGCACCCCGAGCGGGTCGTGGGCTTCCACTTCTTCAATCCGGTCGCCATCCTCCCGCTGCTGGAGATCGTGCGGGGCGAGCAGACCGACGACGCGGCGCTGGCCACCGCGTTCGGTGTCGCCAAGAAGCTGAAGAAGACCGCGGTGCTGGTCAAGGACGCCCCCGCGTTCGTCGTCAACCGGGTGCTGACCCGGTTCCTCGGCGAGGTGCTGCGCTCCATCGACGAGGGCACCCCGGTCGAGACCGCCGACCGCGCGCTGGCGCCGCTCGGGCTGCCGATGTCGCCGATCCAGCTGCTGGAGCTGGTCGGCCCGGCCGTCGCGCACCACGTCGCGGGCACCCTGCACGCCGCCTTCCCGGACCGGTTCGCCGTCTCCGAGAACCTGGGCCGGGTCGTCGAGGCCGGCAAGCGGAACCTCTATGTGCCGGGCACCCAGGAGATGGACCCGGAGGTCGCCGGCCTCTTCCAGGTCGGGGACACCGTCCTGACGGAGGAGCAGGTGCGGGAGCGGGCGCTGGACGCCATCGCCGAGGAGATCCGGCTGATGCTGGACGAGGACGTGGTGGCCGAGGCCCAGGACATCGACCTGTGCCTGATCACCGGTGCCGGCTGGCCCTTCCATCTCGGCGGGGTCACGCCCTACCTGGACCGCGAGGGCGTCAGCGAGCGTGCCGCCGGCCGCCGTTTCCTGGCCCCGGGCCTCGCCAGCATCCCGGAGTGAGCCGCTAGCACTCCTCTCCGCCGGGCACGGGGCACCGCGCCCGGCGGGATCCGGTCGGCCCGCTCGCGGCGCTCCTCGCGGAGTGCCGGGAGCGGGCCGTCGGCGTCCCCGGAAAGACTTCCGGCCGCCCGTGCAGCCTCGTCTTACCCCGTATAGGGCTCGCGGCCCTCGAATGCGTCGCCCTGCGGACCGACGGCCAGGTACTTGGACTTGATGTCGTCGGCGAGATCCCCGGTCACATCCGGGCCCTTCCCGTAGTTCTCCAGATATTTCTCCGCGGTCGATCCGAGATCCCGCTCCCCACGGGCGAAGAACTGATCCATGTTCTCCGGGGGATCGGGGAGATCGGGTCCGCCGAAAACCGCGTCGTCGTGGAAGAGTTTCGCGAACTCCACCCCGCCCGCCTGTGCGATGGGAATCACCACGCCCCAGGGTCCGCTCTTCCCGACCACCGAGAGGATGCCGTTGGCGAGGGCCGGTGCCGAGGAACTGATGCCGACCCGGGTCCAGTTCGCCGACTCGCGGAAGGCCCGCTGGGCCTCGGCGCTGTCGGCGGCGTACTGCGCCTCGATGTGCTGCACGCGGGAGTGGTCGAGCGTGCCCCGGGCCTCGGCCTCGGTGAGCAGCACCCGCCGCCCAGCCGCCCAGCTCTCCTCGTTCGCGGACGGCGGATTGTGGGCCAACCTGTCCAGCGTGTAGAGGTGTTCGGCCTGGCTCATCAGGCCGTGCGAGGTCTCGTCCTGGCCCAGTACGCTGAGGAAGTCGACGGCCTGCCCCCGGCTGAGCGCGGCGGCGCCCGGGTAGGCGGGCGGGAAGGCGCCGGTGCTCTGGAGCGAGTCGCCGACCCCGGAGACGGCTCGGTTGAGGTCGTCCACGTAGGCGCCGCCCATCGCGCCGAGGCTCGGCGCGAGCGCGGGCTGCTCGTGCAGCAGTCGGGGGCCCTCCGGGCCGCCGTAGACGTGGACGACCTGTTCCATGACGTCCGCGGTCGCGGCGGTGCGCCGGTCGCCGCCGCGCCGGAAGAGCTCCGCATCCTTTCCGGCCAGTTGCGGATCGTCCCAGGCGTAGCCGGTGGCGGCGGCGGTGAGGGCGTGGCCGAGCGCTTCGTGCCCGGGCAGCTCGCGGGGGCCCGCACCGGTGTTGCCGTCGAAGATCCAGTTGCGGTCCTGGGTCAGGTAGGCCAGGCGGTCGTCGAGTTCGCCGTCGCGGTCCACCACCCCGCCGACGTCCGCGGGCTGTGCGAAGAAGGTGGTGGCGGCACCGGGGTTGTGCCCCAGGGCCTCCAGGAAGCCGACCAGCGCGTCGTGTCCGGTGCTGCCCGGGGCACCGCCGGGGTCGAGGTCGTCGGTGTCCGCGGAGTTGGCCCAGTAGGCGTAGCCGTCGCGGGTGTTGAGCTTCTCGTCCCAGGTCACGAGCCGGTCTCCGTAGCGGTTCAGGAACCCGGCGTCGTAGGTGCCCGAGTGCATCAGGTTGCTCATGAGCTGGAAGCCGTAGGGGTGCGTCCGGCCGCCGCTGCTCTCCAGCCGCTGGTCGCCCAGCGCGATCATGTCCTGCTGCCACTGCCGCATCGCGGGGGTGTCCAGCTGCGTGGCGTTGGCCAGCGTGGTGCTCAGCGACTCCTGGAGCACCGAGGCCGACTTCCACCACGCCGCGTCGTCGATCTCGGTGTCCGGATGGTCCGGATGGTGCGGATGGGTGGCGTTGTACCAGAGCCGCAGCGTCCGCTCGGCCCCGAGTTCGGTGGCGAACCGCGCGGCGAATTCCGGGTCCTGGCTGTGCCGGGTGATCAGCGCGGTGATCCGCTCCAGCCGGGCGGAGCTGGTCGTGCCGTTCTCGGCCCGCGCCAGGCGCAGGGCCTCCTTCAGATCCCGGGCCGCCCGGGCACGGGCGGCCGCCAGGCTGTCGTACGCCCGGTCGTTGAAGCCGCGCGCGGTGCCGTTGACGTCGGCCGTCAGCGCGTGCGCGAGGTCCCGGTCGGCCTGGTCCGCGCTGCCGAGCGCCGCGAGGGTGCGGTCCCGGTAGCCGGTGATGATCTCGCGGTAGGCCTTGGCCCACAGGGTGCGGTGCTGCTCCTCCTCGTCCGTGAGCTGCAGGGAGACGGTGCCGTCGCGCGGGTCGAGCCGCAGGTGCTCATGGCCCTCGAGCTCGTCGGCGATGTCCTGGAGCACCTTCTGGGCGGAGCGGAACCTGCCCAGCGCCTCGGACAGCACGCTGTGCGTCCGGCGCGCCTCCTCCTGAGCGGCCAGCAGTTGGGCCCGCACGGTACGGAACCTGCGCCAGGCCGCCTCGGCGCTCTCGCCCTCCCAGTCCGAGTCGGCCAGGCCCTTGACGACCTCGGTGGCGAAGTTGGTGGCGACCTGCTCGAACTTGCCCGGTGCGGTCCTCCACTTGGTCACGGCCTCGCTCAGCGGGGTGAGGTCGGCGTGCCGTACCTCGGTGTAGCCGAGCCCGTCGCTCATCGGGAGCCGCTCGTGGCCGGGAGGTGCCTGCCGTTGTGCGCGCCGCTGCCGTTCCCGGCGTCCGGGCCGCTCTCGTCGCCCCGGCCGCGGCGGTCCGTGGCGGCCGCGATGCGGTCGATGTCCGTCTTGCGGCGGTGGTCCTCGGTGGTGAACGCGCCGGCGGCGGTGCGCAGCGCGGACGCCGTACCGGAGAACTGTTCGTCGACGTAGGACATCTGGTCGCGCCAGCGCTCCTGGAAGGTGGCGAGCGCGGTCTCGGTCCGGAAGCCGCCGAGGCTGCCGGTGATCTCGCCGGTCTCCCGCATGACCTCGTCGTCCGCCTTCAGGAACTGGCCCCGCACCGTCCCGGCGCGTCCCGCGCGGCCCCGCAGCACGTGGGCGGTGACATGGAGCCGCGGCCCGGTCTGCTGCCCGCCACCGGTCCCGCTGCCGCATCCTCCGGTTCCGCCGGTCCCGGCGAGCCGCGTGTGCACCGCGGACTCCGGCGCGTACGCGGCCTTGAGTCCGGCCCACTCCTGCTCGAATGACATGCTGACCACCCGTTTCCCCCGTGCCGTGGCTGAACCGCGTGCGACGCACCGGCGCACGCGGCCGCGAACGTAGCCGCCGCAGGCGAACAGCAGGCGATCAGCCGGGGAGCGGAAGCTGGACAACCGGGGGCCGCATGGGGTCGATGGGGCGTGTGAGGCGGGTGGGGCGCAATTCGAGCCGGGCGGCGTCCGTGGTCAGCGGGCCCGCGGGGCGTGGCCCGCCCGGGAGGTGGAGTGGAGGTCCGGCCGGTTGCGCAGGTAGAAGGACGAGCCGTCGATGGTGGCCACCTTCTCGTAATGCCGGGCGAGGTGGCGGCGCAGGGTGGGGATCTGCTGGACCCCGTACCGTTTGCCGCGCGAGTCGTCCACGATCAACTCCGGCGGCCTCCTGCGCAGTTCGCGCTCGAATTGCGGCCAGGCACCGTCCATCGCATAGCGCTCCCCCACCCGGGCCTCGCCGCGTCCGCCACTGAAGTTGGTGAGGAACCCGGCGGTCAGATAGCGGGAGGCGGGTGAGCGCTCGGACAGCCAGTACCCCTCCGGGTGCATGCCCCACAGCAGCACCCGGTCCTTGCGGTCGGTGTAGGAGCGCACGGTGTCGGCCAGCCGGCGCGCATGGTCGACCTCGGCCCGGCTGGCGGTGAAGCCCCAGCCGACGAACGCGCAGGCCAGGAAGGCCGTCGCGGCCAGCGCAGCGGTGGCGGCCCGGGCGGTCAGCCCGTGCAGCGCCGCCGCGCCGAGGACCGCGAGGGGCGGGACGAGCTGGAGGAAGTAGTGCCCGAAGAACTGGAAGCCCACGGTGACGGCTCCGAACGAGGCGGCCAGCCAGATCCACAGATCGGCGGTGCCGCGCAGCGGATCGCGCGCGGGGGGCTCTGCGGCGGTGCGGGAGCCCGCACGGCGGGAGCGGACGGCGCGGACGAGGGCGACGACGAGCGGCAGCGCGGCGAGCGTGAGCAGCCCGACCCCGGCGAGGGCGCGCAGCAGCGGTTTGAGTCCGGCGCCGTCGGCGGAGAGATAGGAGCCGGAACCCGTCGCTATCCAGTACAGGAACCGCCCCGGATCGAAGGCGAGAGCGGCGCTCACCACCGGGAGCGCCGCTCCGGCGGCCACCCGGACGACCGCCGGCCAGCCGGCTCGGTACTGCCACAGCAGCACCAGGACCGGCAGCAGCACCGCACCACCGGTCTGCTTCGAGAGCACCGCTCCGGCGACCGCCAGCCCGGCCCCGAGCCACCGGGCTCGCTCGGCGTACCAGATCGCGGCGACGGTCCACGGCAGCATGAAGACCTCGAACGTCGCCGCCTGGGTGTCCTCCGGCTTGAGCCCCACCGACAGGAAGACGTAGCAGATCCCCGCCGTCCACCCGGCCCGCTCACCCCAGCGGCGGGACGCCAGGGAAGCGGCGAGCGCCGCTCCCACCACGACCGCGACGACGGCCGCGACCCGCACCGGCCACAGCGAGCCGTCGCCGAAGACCGCGAAGGCACCCCGGTAGAGCAGCGGCACGAACGGGGGCTTGCGGTCCACGACCGTGTCGTAGAGGACGCCGCCGTCGGCCAGTTGGCGCGCCTGCGTGGCCAGATATCCCTCGTCCGGGTTCCACGGTGTGCGGGCGAAGGACGGGAGGCGGGTGAGGATCGTGAGCACGGCGAGGACGGCGAGGAGCCGCGTCCGGTTCGCCACCGCGTCCTTGGCGCGCGCGGCGGTGGTAGGGCGCTCCGTGGCGAGGGACAGCGGCATACCGCTCAATCTAGCGAGCCCCCGGCTCCGCGGCCTCCTCGGCCCCGGAATCGGGCCTCCGACCGGCGGACCCGCCGCCGGACAGGGCCCGGGCCCGCGGCCGACGAGCCGCGGGGCGCGAGCCGCGTGGCGCGGGTCAGTCGCTGGCCACCTCGGCACGTGCCGCGTCGAAGCGTCCTTCCAGCTTGGCGACCAGCCCCGTCACCTGCCGGGCGATGTCCGGCGCGGTGAGTCCGATCTCCGCCATGATCTCCTTGCGGGAGCCGTGGTCCAGGAAGCGCTCGGGGATGCCGAAGTCCCGCAGCGGCACGTCCACTCCGGCGTCCCGCAGCGCCTGCGCCACGGCGGAGCCGACGCCGCCCGCACGGCTGTTGTCCTCGACGGTGACGACGACCCGGTGCCGGTCCGCCAGTGCGGGGAGCGCCTCGTCGACCGGCTTGACCCAGCGCGGGTCCACCACGGTGGCGGTGATCCCCTGCTTGTCCAGCAGGTCGGCGATCTCCAGGCACATCGGCGCGAGCGCTCCGACGGACACGATCAGCGCGTCGCCGGCCGCGTCCTCGGCGGGCTCCCGCAGCACGTCCATGCCGCCGATCCGGCGCAGTGCGGGGACGGCGGGGCCGACGGCGCCTTTGGAGTAGCGCACCACGGTCGGCGCGTCGTCCACCTCGACGGCTTCGCGCAGCTGGGCGCGCACCTGGTCGGCGTCGCGGGGCGCGGCCAGCCGCAGGCCGGGCACGCACTGGAGGATGGACATGTCCCACATGCCGTTGTGCGAGGCGCCGTCCGAACCGGTGACCCCGGCGCGGTCCAGCACGAAGGTCACGCCGCACCGGTGCAGTGCCACGTCCATCAGGAGCTGGTCGAAGGCGCGGTTGAGGAAGGTGGCGTAGACGGCGAAGACGGGGTGGAGTCCGCCGGTCGCGAGCCCGGCGGCGGAGACCGCGCCGTGCTGCTCGGCGATCCCCACGTCGTACACGCGTTCGGGGAACTCCTGTGCGAAGGCGTGCAGTCCGACCGGCCGCATCATGGCCGCCGTGATGGCGACAACGTCCTTGCGCTCCCGGCCGAGCGCGACCATCTCCTCGCTGAAGACGGAAGTCCAGTCAGCACCCGAGGACTTCACCGGCAGCCCGGTGTCAGGGTGGATGACCCCGACGGCGTGGAACTGGTCGGCCTCGTCCTGCCGGGCGGGCTGGTAGCCACGGCCCTTCTCGGTGAGGCAGTGCACCAGCACCGGGCCGCCGAACCGCTTGGCACGCTGCAGCGCCGACTCCACCGCCGTGATGTCGTGCCCGTCGATCGGGCCGACATACTTCAGCCCCAGGTCCTCGAACATCCCCTGCGGCGCGATGAAGTCCTTCAGCCCCTTCTTCGCGCCGTGCAGCGTCTCGTACAGCGGCTTGCCCACCACCGGAGTGCGGTTGAGCACGTCCTTGCCGCGGGCGAGGAAGCGCTCGTAGCCGTCGGTGGTGCGCAGCGTGGCCAGATGGTCGGCGAGTCCGCCGATGGTGGGCGAGTAGGAGCGCTCGTTGTCGTTGACCACGATCACCAGCGGCCGGTCCTGGGCCGCGGCGATGTTGTTGAGCGCCTCCCAGGCCATTCCGCCGGTCAGCGCGCCGTCGCCGATGACCGCGACCACATGGTCGTCGGCGCCCCGCACCTCGTTCGCCTTGGCCAGGCCGTCCGCCCAGCCCAGCACCGTCGAGGCGTGCGAGTTCTCGATCACGTCGTGCGCCGACTCGGCGCGCGAGGGGTAACCCGACAGGCCGCCCTTGAGCCGCAGCTTCGAGAAGTCCTGCCGCCCGGTCAGCAGCTTGTGCACGTACGACTGGTGCCCGGTGTCGAACAGCACCCGGTCTCTCGGCGAGTCGAACACCCGGTGCAAGGCGATGGTCAGCTCCACCACGCCCAGGTTCGGACCCAGATGGCCACCGGTCTTGGAGACCGCTTCGACCAGGAAGGTGCGGATCTCCTCGGCCAGCTCCTCGAGCTGCTCCGGAGCGAGCCGGTCCAGATCGCGTGGTCCCCTGATGCGGGTCAGCAACGCCACCCGTACCTCCTTGCGTCAAGCGTGATCGAACGCTGTCGAGAGCCGTCGTTGTCGGACCGTACCGATTCCTCCTCCGGGCCGCGGCCCGGAGGTACCACCGGACCGGGTCCGGAAGAGGTGCTCCCAAAGTCTAATGTTCCGCCGCCGCACAGGTTCACCGGACGGTGGCAACTCAGTCACACGAATGCCGAGCCTCCGCCGGTCTCCCCACCGGCCCGCACCGGTCCCGGACTCGCCCAGCACCGGTCCCGGCACCGCCCCGGACCGGTCCCGGGCCGGTCACGCGCGAGGGGTACCCCGGGAGATCTCCCGGGGTACCCCTGGTGGCCCGGCCGCAGGCCGGGCGGGTGTGCGGCGGACTCGGAATCCGCCGTCGGGCCGGTTGGACCCGCAGGCCGGACGCCCATGCGAGGGTCCCTCCCGCGGCTTCCGGCCCCGGACGGGTCAGGCCCGCCCGGCGGTCTTCTGCGTCCGCCGGGAGACCGAGTCGATCACCACCGCGGCCAGCAGCACCGCGCCGGTGATCATGTCGCGCAGCGCGGAGCCGGTGCCCAGCAGCGCCATGCCCGAGTTGATCGACTGGATGACCAGCGCGCCCAACAGCGCCGACCAGGTCTTCCCGCGGCCGCCGAAGAGGCTGGTGCCGCCGATGACGGCTGCGGCGATGCAGTTCATCAGCAGGCTGCCCGCGCCGGAGGACTGGTTGGCCGCATTGATCTGTGACGCGAAGAACAGTCCACCGACGGCCGCCATCGTTCCCGCGATCGCGTAGACCGTGATCCGGATCAGCGGCACGTTGATCCCGGCCCGGCCGGCCGCCTCGCTGCTCCCGCCGACGGCGAAGACCTTGCGGCCGTAGCCCGTACGGCGCAGCACGAAGTCGCCGAGGACGACCATGCCCAGGAAGATCACCACGGCCAGCGGCAGCCCCCGGTAGGAGTTGAAGACGGCCGCCGCCGCGTAGGCCGGGACCGCCAGGATCACGGTGCGCAGCAGGATCTCGCTCAGCGGGCGGCTGGGTACCTCGGCCGCCTTGCGCCGCCGCGCGTCCAGCAGCGAGAAGGCCAGGAAGGCCAGCACGCAGACGGTGGCCAGGCCCATGGCCGCCGCCTTGTCGGCGAAGTAGTAGTTGGTGAGATGTGCCACCACGCCGTCGCCGTCGAGGTTGATCGTTCCGCTCGGCCCCAGGATCTGGAGCATCAAGCCGTTCCAGCCCAGCAGACCCGCCAGGGTGACCACGAAGGCCGGGACGCCGATCCTGGCGAAGAAGAAGCCGTGGACGGCGCCGGCCGCCATCCCGGTGAGGATGGCCAGCAGGACCGCCAGGACCTCGTTCATCCCGTGGTTGATGTTCAGGACGGCCAGCACCGCCGCGGACATGCCGCTGACCGAACCGACCGACAGGTCGATCTCGCCGAGGATCAGCACGAAGACGATCCCCACGGCGATCAGCCCGGTGCCCGCGCTCTGCACGAACAGGTTGCTGAGGTTGTTCGCACTCAGGAACGCCGAGTCCTGGAGCTGGAAGACCACGCCGATGACCAGCAGGCCGATGACGACCGGGACCGAGCCCAGCTCGCCGGTCCGCAGCCGGCGCAGCAGGACGTCCAGGTAGCCGCTGAAGCCCTGCTGGCGCACCAGCAGCCGGGGGTCGACGGTGGAGACCTCGGCTGCCGGGGCCGGCGCTCCGCTCGCCCCGTCCTCCGGGGCCTTCGCCGTGTCCACGGGCGCGTCGTCGGCCGGCGTGCCGTTCGTGGGGGTGTCGGTGGTCACTGCTGCACCTCCTTCGGGCGCGCGTTCTGGGCGGTACGGGCGTCGCGGCGGGTGACGACGTTGTCGGTCGCCCCGGTGATCGCGGAGACGATCTCCTCCTGGGTGGTCTCGCTCACCGTGTACGTCCCGTTGTTGCGGCCGAGGCGCAGCACCGCGACCCGGTCGCTGACGGCCCGGACGTCCGCCATGTTGTGGCTGATCAGCAGCACTCCCAGGTCCCGCTCCCGGAGCCGTTCGACCAGGTCGAGGACCTGCGCGGTCTGCTCGACACCGAGCGCCGCCGTGGGCTCGTCGAGGATGACGACGCGGGGCTCGCCCAGCAGCGAGCGGGCGATGGCGACGGTCTGCCGCTGCCCGCCGGAGAGCGAGGCGACGGGGACGCGGACGCTGGGGATGCGGATGGAGAGCGTGGAGAGCAGCTCGCGGGCGCGGCGCTCCATCTCCACCTCGTCCAGGATCCCGCGCGGCTTGATCTCGTTGCCGAGGAAGAGGTTCCCGACGACATCGAGGTTGTCGCACAGCGCAAGGTCCTGGTAGACGGTCGCGATGCCCAGTTCCTGGGCGTCGTGCGGCCGGTCGATCCGGACGGGTTCGCCGTTCCATTCCACCGTGCCCTCGTCGGCCGGGCCGACGCCCGCGATGGCCTTGACCAGGGTGGACTTTCCTGCACCGTTGTCCCCGACGAGTGCGACGACCTCGCCGGGGTGGACCTCCAGCTCGACGTCCGTGAGCGCCTGGACGGCGCCGAACCGCTTGGAGACTCCGCGCAACGCCAGCACGGGCGTAGCGGACACGTGAATCACTCCTTCTGCCCCGGGGCCGTGCCCGGGCCCACCGCCGCGGCGGTGGGCGGGCCGGCCGCCTGAGGGGTTACTTGATGCCCGCCTCGGTGCACGCCTTCTTGAAGTCGGCGGTGCAGATCTCCTTGGCCGTGAAGAATCCGGACTTGCCGACGTACTTCTTGATGTCGTCCTTGGTGAGCGGCAGCGGCGTGACGATCTTCGTCGGGACGCCCTTCTCGGACTGGCTGTCGGTCTTCGAGGAAGCGATCTTGTCCAAGGACTCGCCGCGGGCCAGCGCGACGGCGAACTCCGCGGCCGCCGAGGTCTCGGGCACGTAGGGCTTGTAGACGCTCATGAACTGCGAGCCCGCGAGGATCCGCTGCACCGCGTTGAGCTCGGCGTCCTGGCCGGTGACCGGGGGCAGCTTGTCCTTGTCGAAGCCCGCGCGCTTCAGCGCGGTGATGATGCCGCCCGCCATGCCGTCGTTGGCGGAGTAGACGCCGACGATGTTCTTCTTGCCGAGCGAGGAGATGGCGCCCTTCATGTTCTCGTTGGCGTTCTCCGGCTTCCACTCCTTGGTGTCGTACTCCTTGCCGACCTTCACCTTGCCGTCGAGGACGGAGTGGGCGCCGTCCTTGTACATCTTGGCGTTCGGGTCGGTGACGGAGCCGTTCATCATGACGATCTTGCCCTTGTCGGCCTTGTCGCCCAGCTCGTCGAGCAGGGACTGGGCCTGGATTCTGCCGACCCGGGGGTTGTCGACCGAGGTGTAGGCCTTGATCGGGCCCTCGGCCAGCCGGTCGTAGGCCACGACGGGGATGTCGCTGTCGTCGGCCTTCTTGACCGAGCTGGAGATCGACTTGGCGTCCACCGCGTCGACGATCAGCGCGTCGACCTTCTTGGTGATCATCGTCTCGACCTGCTGCTGCTGCAGATTGGCGTCCTGCTTGGCGTTGGCGTAGAGGACCTTGGTGTCCTTGCCCGCCAGTTCCTTGATCTTCTTGACCATCAGCGGCTTGTCGAACCGCTCGTAGCGGGCCGTCTGGTTCTCGGGCAGCAGCAGCCCGATGGTCAGCGGACCCTTCTTGGACTTGTCGCTGTCCTTGCCGTCCGCCTGGTCCGCACTGCCGCAGGCGGCCGTGCTGAGGGCGAGCGAGAGCGTGATGGTGCCGAGGGCGATGCCGCGCAGCGCTGCGTGCATTTCAGAGACCTCCCTGACGGGGCCGCGGCGGTGCGGCCGGGGTGTCCGGAAGTCAACTCGCAGGAAACTCAGCGGTCAATAAGCTAATACTTAACGAGACGACAACGATGCCATCCGTTGAAGACAGAAACCCAGGATGTTGCCGTCCGGTGAACGGGACGCCCCTCAGGCAGCCGCCGACGCGGCGTCCACCAGGGTGGCGTCGCCCATCTCGTCGAGGACCAGCGCGAGGGCGCCCAACACCTCGGCGCGGCTGTCGAGTTCGCCGGGAAGGACCTTCAGCCGGCGCGCCGCGCTGGGGATGGCGTAACGCGCGACCGAGTCCCGCACCGGACCCAGCACCAGGTCCCCCGCCTCCGCGAGGTCGCCGCCGAGCACGACCCGCGAGGGGTTGAGGAGGTTGCAGAGGCTGGCGACACCGCTGCCGATGTAGCGGCCGATGTCCGCGACGACCCGGCGGCAGCCCGGATCGCCCTCCGCCGCCAGCCGCACCACCCGCGCCATGGTCAGATCCGTGCCGTGGCTGGAGTGCAGCAGCGGCAGCACGTAGCGGGCCGCGGTGAAGGTCTCCAGGCAGCCGCGGTTGCCGCAGCGGCAGACCGGGCCGGACTCGTCCAGCGTGATGTGCCCGATCTCGCCCGCTGTGCCGCCCGGGCCGCGGTAGATCTGGCCGTTGATCACCAGGCCGGCGCCGACGCCGCTGGCGACCTTGATGTAGGCCAGGTCGCGGGCGCCGTGGCCGGCGCCCCAGACCTGTTCGCCGAGCGCGCCGAGGTTGGCGTCGTTGTCGACGTAGACGGGCACCCCGGTCCGCGCGGCGAGCTCGTCGCGCGGGTTGGTCCCCGCCCAGCCGGGCAGGATGGCGGTGGAGCCGAGCACACCGGTCTCGATGTCGATGGGGCCCGGGACGCCCAGCCCGATGCCGATGACCTTGCCCGGGCTGATGCCGCTCTCCCCCACCAGCCGCCGCACCAGGCGCTCGGCACGGTCGAAGCCCTGCTGGGCCGAGGCGTCCACGTCGATGGGCTCGGCGTCCTCGGCCAGCACGGTGTGCGCCAGGTTGCCGACAGCGACCCGCAGGTGGGAGTGGCCGAAGTCGACCCCGACGACGATCCCGGCGTCGGCGCTCAGCGAGACGGCACGGGCCCGGCGTCCGCCCGACGAGGTGGGGGTGACCTCCACGGTCCCGGCGTCCTTGAGCTCACGGACGATGTTGGAGACGGTCGCCGCCGACAGCCCCGTGCCGCGGGCGATCTCCGCCTGGGTGAGCGAACCGGCCATCCGGACCGCCCGTACGACACGCTCGAGATTGGCCCGGTGCAGCGAGGACTGCGACCCCGGAGTCTCCACCACTGTTCACTCCCCGCTTGTCTCCAACATCTGAACCCTTAGCAGAGCCCCGGCGGTTCTTCCCGTCAAGCCCTGCGAACCGGGCGGGGAACAGCTGGTGCTCATTTGTGGCTCATCATACGGAGCTGAGCGGGGAGAAGGCGCCGGGTCCCCAGCGGCGGCCGGGGCCCGGGAACAGCCACGGGCGTGCAGAAGTCTATGCCCGCTTTCTGCCCGTGTACGGCGCTCGGCGGAGTCCGCGGTGCGAATCCGCGCGCGACCGTGCCCCGGCCGGCCGATGGCCGGCCGAGGTGCGGCGAGCGGTCACTTCACGGAGCCCGCGGTCAGGCCGGAGACCACGTGCCGCTCGATGAAGGCGAACAGGACGATCACCGGGATGATCGCGACGACCGACGCGGCGAACAGGTAGTTCCACTGCACCGTGTAGGCGCCGATGAAGTTGTTGATCCCGACGGTCAGCGGCTGCTTGTCCGGCTCGGTGGAGAGCGTCAGCCCCATCACGAACTCGTTCCAGGAGGTGATGAAGGTGAAGATCACCGCGGTCACCACGCCCGGCAGTGCCAGCGGCAGCGTCACCTTGATCATCGCCCCGAAGCGGCTGGTGCCGTCCACCATCGCCGCCTCCTCCAGCTCCGGCGGGATCGACCCGATGTAGGCGGTCAGGATCCACACGGCGAAGGCCAGGTTGAACGCGGCATTGGTGAGGATCAGCGTCCAGATCGAGTTGAGCATCTCCAGCTGGTGGAACTCCCGGTAGAGCCCCACCAGCAGCGCCGTCGGCTGGAACATCTGGGTGACCAGCACCAGCAGCAGGAACCACTTCCGTCCCCGAAACCGCATCCGCGCCGTGTAGTACGCGGCCGGCAGCGAGACGAGCAGCACCAGGATCGTGGCGCCGCCGGAGATCAGCAGCGTCACCTGGAGGTTGTCCCCGAGCGAGGACTCCTTCCAGACGTCGATGAAGTTCGACCAGTTCAGCGTGTCCGGCAGATAGGTGCGGTCCCGCAGCTCGTCCGCCGGCCGCAGGGCCGTGACGATCATCTCCAGATACGGCGCGAGGAACAGGGCCGCGAGCAGCCAGGCCACGGCGGTGATCACCAGGGTGCGGGGCCGGAAGACGCGCTTCGGGGGCCGCGCAGCCGGCCTGGCCGGCGCGGCGGGACCCGGCTCGGCGGACTCGGGGTCGCGGCCGGGGCCGGCTCCGGCGGTCTGGGTTGCGGTCGCCATCAGTCCTCCTCGTTCCACCGGCTGACCTTCAGGAAGATCAGCACGAGCACGACGACCATCGCGAAGTTGACCACCGACATCGCCGCGGACTCGGCGATGTCCGTCTCCTTCAGCTTGTACATGAACACCGTGGTCGTCGCGGTGTCGCTGCCCGGTCCGCCCTGCGTCATCGCCCAGATGATCGGGAACGAGTTGAAGACGTTGATCAGGTTGATGACCACGCCGACGAGGAAGGCCGGGCGCAGCAGCGGCAGCGTGATGCCCTTGTAGGTCTGCCAGGAGCCGGCGCCGTCGATCCGCGCGGCCTCGTAGACGTCGGCCGGGATCGTCTGGAGCCCGGCCAGCAGGGTGTAGGTGGTGAAGGGCAGCGAGACGAAGACCGCCACGAACATCATCCAGGGCCAGGCGGTACCGGCCGATCCCAGCCAGTCCTTGGAGTCGTCGATGATGCCCAGATCGATCATGACGGTGTTCAGGACACCGGCCGTCCGGTTGAGCATCCATTTGAAGCCGATCGCCGTCATCAGCACCGAGGCGGCCCAGGGTGCGATGAGGGCCCAGCGGGTGACGCGGCGGCCCGGGAAGTTCTGGTTGAACAGCTGCGCCAGGCACAGCGAGAGCAGCATCGTCACCCCGACGACCACGACGGTCCACAGCACGGTCCACAGCAGGACGTGCCCGAAGTCGGTCTCGTCGAAGAGCTTCTTGTACTTGTCGGTGCCGGCCGAGCCCCGCACGATCCCCGCGATGCTGATGTTCAGGAACGAGGTCCTGATCAGCTCGATGACGGGCCAGACGACGACAGCGAGAATGAGCAGGACGACAGGGGCGATCCAGGGGAGCGGGCCCAGCCGGGCCAGCCCGCCGCTCGTGCGGCGGACCGGCCGGCCGGACTGCCCTCCCCGTCCCCGGCTCCTGCGGGCCGGGGACGGCGGGGCCTTCATTGACACGGGGTCTCCTTGCGGTACGGAGGTGCTGGGTGGTGCGGGCAGCGGCCTACTTGTCGGCCGCCGCCTCCTCCGCCTTCTTCTGCAGGTCGCCGAGGACCTTCTTCGGGTCCTCCTTGGCCGCCTTGCCGCCGCTCTTCTTGATCTCGGCGGAGACGACGTCCCAGGACGGGTCGCCCAGCGGGTAGAACTTGGCGTTCTGCAGCTCGTCGAAGAAGGGCTTCAGGTCCTCGTGCTTGCCGTTGGACTGCATCGTCTCCAGCGCGTCCTGGGTGACGGGCGGGAAGTTGTACATCTCGTCGAACTTCAGCATCTTCTTCGAGTAGACGAAGTCGAGGAACTTCTTGATCTGCTTCTGCTTGCCGCCGTCCTTGAAGGCCATCATCCAGTCGGCGACGCCGAGGGTGGACTTCAGCGGCCCGTCCTTGCCGGGGATGGTGGTGACGCCGTAGTCGACCTTGCCCTGCTTGGCCATCTGGACCAGGCTCGGGTGGCCGTTGAGCATGCCCGCCTTGCCGGCCGCGAAGTCCGCGAAAGCGGTCTTGCGGTCGGTGGTGCCCGGGTTGGAGTAGGTCAGCCCCGGCTTGACCAGGTTGTCCTGCAGCCAGTTGAAGGTCTCGACGTTCTTGGCGCTGTCGATGGTGTACTTGCCGCTGCCGTCGGTGTAGCCACCGCCGTTGCCCAGCTCCCACATCATCATCTCGCCCTGGGCCTCCTCGGGGCCGAGGGGCAGCGCGTAGGGGGTGTCGGCGGCCTTGGACTTCTTTATCTTCTCCGCGGCGTCGGCCAGCTCGTCCCAGGTCTTCGGCGGGTTCTTGATGCCCGCCTTCTTGAAGACCTCCTTGTTGTAGAAGAGCACGCGCGAGGAGGAGACCCACGGGATGCCGTACTGGGTGCCGTCCACCTCGCCGGCCTTGGCGAAGGAGGGGATGAGGTTCTTCTGCGTCGCGGGCGAGAGGACGTCGTCCGCCTTGTAGAGCAGGTCGTCGGCGACCTTGTCGGCGTAGCCGCCGGTCTGCAGCAGATCCGGCACGTTGCCGCTCTGGATCATCGTCTTGACCTGCTTGTCGATGTCGTTCCAGTTGATGACCTGGACGTCGACCTTGATGTCCTTGTTCTGCTTCTCGAAGTCCTCGGCCACCTTGTCCCAGTAGATCTTGGAGGCGTTGGACTTCTTGTCGCCGTAGTCGGCGGCCACCAGTTTGATGGTGTTCTTGTCCCCGGAGCCCCCGCTGTCACCGCCGCAGGCGGTCACGCTCAGTGCCATGGCGAGCACTGCGGCGCCGGCCGCCGCTGCTCTCTTGTTCATGTTGCTCAACCCTTCGACATCGGTGTCGACTTGCTCGCAGGTGATGCGTCACACTCCGGGCGCGACCCGGACCTCCCGGGCAGCGTCGGTCGAGGAGGGCCCCGACCGCTCGGTGAGGTGTTCCCCCGTGCCGCTACGGCGCAGAGACTACTCACGGCATATTCTGCCGCACAGGTCTAGGCCACTTTCGTGGCCAACCTGAAATCACTGCGCCCCACGGAGGATTAGACCTGCCTACTTCAGGGCACCGGCCGTCAGGCCCGCCTGCACCTGCCGCTGGAAGACGGCATAGACCACCAGCACCGGCACCATGGCGATGGTCAGCCCGGCGAACAGGGCTCCCCAGTCTCCCGCGTACCCCTGCGACACCGTCAACGCCGCGAGCCCCTGCGGCAGCACGTAGTTGTTCTCGTCCTCGTTGTTGAGCAGCAACGGCAGCAGGTACTGGTTCCACTGACCGAGGAAGTTGAAGATCCCGATGCTCACCAGGCCCGGCTTGGCCATGGGCATCATCACCTGGAAGAACGTCCGGGTGTGCGAGGCCCCGTCGATCATCGCGGCCTCCTGGACCCCGCTGGGCAGGGTCCGGAAGAACGAGGTGAGGAAGAAAGTGGTGAAGGGCAGCGAGTAGGCGATGTAGGCGATGATCAGGCCCGGGCGGGTGTCGAGCAGGGACATGTTGTCCATGATCGTGAAGAGCGGGATCAGCGCCAGGATCACCGGGAACATCATGCCGCCGGCGAACAGCAGGAAGACGAACCGGTTGCCGGGGAAGGTGAACCGGGCGATGACGTAGGCCGCCATCGAGCCCAGCAGCATGGTGCCGGTCAGCGAGCCCGCCAGGATGATCACCGAGTTGAACGCGTACCGGCCGATCTTGGCCTCGGTCCAGGCGTGCGCGAAGTTCTGCCAGTGGAGCGAGGTCGGCAGGCCCATCGGGTCGTTGAGGAAGTCCGCGGTGGGGCGGAAGGCGGTCAGCGCCACCCAGATCAGCGGCCCGGCCGCCATCACCACCCAGGCGATCAGGAAGGCGTGCGAGAAGACGTTCAGCACGCCGCTCCCGCCGCGCCCCGGGCCGGAGCGCGCCGCGTCCCCGGCGGCCTGCGGGGAGGGGGACGCGGTGGGCTCCTCCGCCCGGTCGGTGACGGCGTCGGTGGACATCGGTTCGGCACTCATCGCTTCGCAGCCCCGCTTCTCAGTACTCGATCTGGTCACGGCGCCCGACCCGCATCACGATCAGTGTGAAGACCATGCTGAGGACGAGGAGCACCACGCCGATGGCCGTGGCGTAGCCGAACTGCCCCTCCCGGAAACGCTCGTAGAGGTAGACCGGGGTCACCTTCAGCGCATGCGGCGGCACCATGATCAGCACGACCGCGAAGGCGTCCAGGGCCTGGATGCCCATGTAGATCCAGCCGGTGCGCACGGTGTCCCAGATCAGCGGCAGGGTGACCCGGAAGAAGGTGGCGGCGCGCCCGGCGCCGTCCAGCAGCGCGGCCTCGTAGATGTCCTTGGGGATGGCGCCCATGGCGGCCGAGAAGAGCACCACGTAGAAGCCGACGAAGCTCCAGGCGATCACCGCCATGGTCGAGAAGAGGGCGAGCTCGTAGTCGCCGCCGAGCCAGCGCTGCTCGAGCCCCTCCAGCCCCACGGAGCCGAGCAGGCCGTTGAGCAGTCCGCTGCGGGAGCTGTAGACCTGCTGCCACACCACGGCGATCAGCGCGATGGACAGCACCTGCGGGAAGAAATAGACGATCTTGTAGAGCGAGGAGCCCGCCACGCCCGAGACCGCCTGCCCCCTGCGGTGCCGTCCACCCGCGGTGATCATGTAGGCGAAGAAGATGCCCAGCGCCAGAGTGACCAGCGGAACGACGACCAGCAGCAGCAGACTGGACTGGAGGGAGGCCCAGAACCGCTCGTCGTGCCACATCTTCACGTAGTTGTCGAAGCCGACGAAGTTCGCCGTGGCACCGCCCGCCCAGTCCGTGAACGAGTAGTAGATCGCCTGGAGGAACGGGGAGATGACGAAGACCGCGTAGAAGGCCAGCGGCAGGGCCAGAAAGCCCACGATGAAGCGGTACTTGTCCAGCGTGCGATATCTGCGGTCGTTGCGCACCCGCTCGGGGGTGAACCGGGGCGGCAGGACGACGGCCAGCGCGAAGGCCGCTCCCCCACCCGCCCGGGTCCGCCCGACAGGCCGCTTGCCGCTCGTCTGCCCGCCCGTGGCCGGCCGTGTCTCAGTCTTCACGCCGCTCCGATTCTCCCCGGGGCCGTGCCCGCCGCCCGGCCGCTCAGGACTTCTTGATCTTCGTGACGTCGGGGTCCTTGGCGGTGCGGTCGGCGGCCTTCTGCATCGCGCTCATGGCCTCCTTCACCGATGTCTCGCCATTCATGAACTTGCCCACGACGGCGTCGAAGTCCACCCGCCACAGGTCGGCGTACCACTCCTTGAAGAAGGCGATCACGATGTCGTCGCCCGCGGCCTTGACGGCCTGCTGTGCGCTCTCCACCCCCGGCGGCAGCTTCATCCCGTCGATGGCGCCCTTGACCACGGGCATCGAGGAGACCTCGTGGAAGAGGTTCACCGCGGCCTTCTTGCTGTACATCATCCGCATCCACTCCAGCCCGCCCCGCCGGTTCGAGGCCTTGGCCGGGACGATGTAGGGCTCGCCGGGGGGCGCGTAGAGAGTGCCGAAGGGCATCGCGTCGCCCTTGTCGAGCGAGGGCGTGGCGCCGACCCGCATCTCGAAGTCCTTGGGAGTGGTGTCCTTCGCCTCGTTCTCCACCCAGGAGCCGTCCGGGATGAAGACGGCCTTGCCCTTCGTCCAGGCGGTCTGCGCCTCGATGTGGGCGTTCTTTCCGTCGAAGCCGGTCAGCACGTACTTCTTGGCGAGCAGTTCCTCATACGCTTCGAAGACCTGCTTGACCGCGTCGGTCTTCCAGGCGTTCGGCTCCAGATAGTCGAAGGCGTCCAGCTGCTTGCGCCCGCCCGCCTGGCCGAACATGGCGTACATGCTGAAGAACATGTAGCGCGGGTGGCCCGCCGGGTACGTCCAGCCGTGCAGCCCCTTCTTCTTGGCCTTCTTGCAGAGGGCCAGCATGTCGTCCCAGGTCTTGGGGTATTCGGCCTCCAGCGTGTCGCGGAGCATCCTGTCCGAATACCAGATGCCGTACACGGTCTGGGCGATGTTGAGCTGGTAGCAGGCGTCGCTGCCGAACTGCCCCATCTCCACGACGCCGGGCACCAGGGTGTCGCGCACCTTGACGTCCGGGTCGTCCCAGCTCGGCGCGTCGAGCAGTTCGGTGACGTCGCTGACCTGCTTGTTCTTGACCAGCTTCGAGATCGACATCATCTCGGCCCCGGAATTGTTGACCACGTCCGGCGGGTCGCCCTTGATGATCCGCGGCTGGACCTGGGTGGCGATGCGTTCGGTCCGCTTCTGGTCGACCTCGGCCTTCGAGTACTGCTTTTCGTACATGTCGCTGACGAAGCGCGCGTACTTGTCGTCGTATCCGCCGTTGAAGACGTAGACCTGCAGTCCGGCGTCCTTCTTGACGCCGAGCGGATTCTTGTCCGTCTTCTCGCCCTTTTCCGCCTTGGTGTCCTCACCACCGCCGGTGGCGCAGGACGTCAGCGAACCGAGGGCCGGCACGGCGAGAAGTCCGGCCGCGGTGGCCTTGACGATGTCGCGACGGTTGACGCTGTTGGTTCCCATGCTCAAGTCCTCGCCTTCTTCAGGACTCAGGCGGTGTACCGGTCTCCCGTCAACTCGCCACCGGCGAAGGGCCCGACACCGCGGGTCAGTTGGAGCTGGGTGGTGCGGATCGTGCGGATGGTGCGGCGCCGAGGCGGCGTCCGCGCGCGGGTACCGCTCAAGGTGCGGACAGGTATAGTCCACTCTTCACCACCCGGGCAAGATCGAGAACATTCCCGTCCGCCATCTTTCCCGAGTTGAGACCTGTTTCGATTCGCTGCTTCCGTCGGATTACCCCGAGTTCCTCCGAAATCCCCGGCTCCCCTTGACACCCGGGGGAAGACGTACGTTACTTGTCGCTGATATCCACAATCCGACAACGTTGTCGGCCTGTTGAGAGGTCCGTGTGCGCCGCAGCCCGCAACCCCGTCCCCGGCCCACGGCCGGATCCGGATCCGCAGCCCGGCTCCCCCGCGGACCGAAGCCCCGGCCGCGGGCCTTATCCCGCCGGACGGCCGCGCGCCGCCGGACACTCGCCGTGCTCCTCGCGCTGCTCGTCACCGCCACGGCACAGGCCACCACGGCCGTCGCGGCACCGGACCCGGGCACCGGCCCGCGGACCACCAGGTTCGCCTCCTCGTTCGAAGCGGACACCCCGCCGCCGGACTGGATCGACACCGTCGAGACCGGCCCGGACGGCAGACCCCGGGCCGACGGAGTCACCACCGACGGCCGCCCCGGACTGGCAACCCGCACCGGCGGCGGACCCGAGTCCTCGCCCACCGCCAGGACCGGCGCCGGCTTCACGGGCACCCGCGCCCTGCGCTTCGCGGGCGACCACGCGGCGCCGGGCCGCGGATACGCCTACAACAAGATCTTCGACGTGGATGTCACCGTCACCCGCGACACCGTGCTCTCCTACCGGCTCTTCCCCGAGATGACCGGCCAGGACCGCTCCTACGCCGCCACGCACGTCGCCGTCGACCTCGTCTTCACCGACGGCAGCCGCCTCGGCGACCTGCGCGCCGCCGACCAGCACGGCACCCGGCTGACCCCCGCCGCGCAGGGCGCCGCCAAGACGCTGCACGTCAACCAGTGGAACAACGTCGAGGCCCGGATCGGACAGGTCGCCGAAGGCCGGACCGTCGACCGCGTCCTGCTCGGCTACGACGCGCCGTCCGGACCGGCGAACGGCTCCCGCGCCTTCAGCGGCTGGCTCGACGACCTGCGGCTCACCCCGCAGCGGCCGGCCGCACCCAAGGCCCATCTGTCCGACCACGTCCGCACCACCCGGGGCACCCTCTCCAGCGGCTCCTTCTCGCGTGGCAACACCTTCCCCGCCACCGCGCTGCCCCACGGCTTCAACTTCTGGACACCGGTGACCGACGCGGGCGCCAAGAGCTGGCTGTACGAGTACGCGCGGAAGAACAACGCCGACAACCTGCCCGCGCTGCAGGCCTTCAGCGCCAGCCACGAGCCCAGCCCCTGGATGGGCGACCGGCAGACGTTCCAGGTGATGCCCTCGACCGCGAAGGGCACCCCCAGCGCCTCCCGTACGGCCCGCGCACTGCCCTTCCGGCACTCGGAGGAGACGGCCAGGCCGCACTACTACGGCGTCACCTTCGAGAACGGGCTGCGCGCCGAGGTCACCCCGACCGACCACGCGGCGATGATGCGCTTCACCTTCCCGAAGCGGGACACCGCCGCGCTCCTCTTCGACAATGTCGACGACAACGCGGGCCTCACCCTCGACACCCGCCGGGGCACCGTCAGCGGCTGGTCCGACGTGCGCAGCGGGCTGTCCACCGGCGCGACCCGGATGTTCGTGCACGCCCAATTCGACGCGCCCGCCACCGGCGGCAGCAAACTGACGGACGGCGGGAGCAAGGACGCCGCGGGTTATCTGCGGTTCGAGCCGGGAGCGGACCGCACGGTCACCATGCGGATAGCCACCTCGCTGATCAGCGTCGCGCAGGCGAAGGCCAATCTGCGCGCCGAGGTCCCCTCCGACCACTCCTTCGCACAGGTGCGCAAGCGGGCCCAGGCGCGGTGGGACGACCTGCTGGACGTCATCGAGGTGGAGGGCGCCACCCCCGACCAGCTCACCACGCTCTACTCCAACCTCTACCGGCTCTACCTCTACCCCAACGCGGGCCACGAGCGGGTCGGCGGCCGGACCCGCTACGCCAGCCCCTTCTCCCCCGCCACCGGTCCGGACACCCCCACCAGAACCGGCTCGAAGATCGTCGACGGCGAGGTGTACGTCAACAACGGCTTCTGGGACACCTACCGCACCACCTGGCCCGCCTATTCCCTCCTCACCCCGAAACAGGCCGGGAAGATGGCCGACGGGTTCGTGCAGCAGTACAAGGACGGCGGCTGGATCTCCCGCTGGTCCTCCCCCGGCTACGCCGACCTGATGACCGGCACCTCCTCCGACGTCGCCTTCGCCGACGCCTACCTCAAGGGCGTCGACTTCGACGCGGAAGCCGCCTACGACGCCGCCGTCAAGAACGCCACCGTCGCCCCGCCCGACCCCGGCGTCGGCCGCAAGGGCATGGCCACCTCCCCCTTCCTCGGCTGGACGAGCACCGACACCAAGGAGGGCCTGTCCTGGGCGCTGGAGGGCTACCTCAACGACTTCGGGATCGCCCGGATGGGCAAGGCCCTCTACAAGAAGACCGGCAAGAAGCGCTACCGGGAGGAGTCGGCGTACTTCTCCCAGCGCGCCCGCGACTACGTCCACCTCTTCGACAAGAAGACCGGATTCTTCCAGGGCCGGAGACCCGACGGCTCCTGGCGGCTGTCCCCGCAGGAGTACGACCCGCGCGTCTGGGGCTACGACTACACCGAGACGAACGGCTGGAACTTCGCCTTCACCGCACCCCAGGACACCCGCGGCCTGGCCGCCCTGCACGGCGGCCGCTCGGGCCTCGCCGAGAAGCTGGACCGCTACTTCGCCACCCCGGAGACGGCCGAGCAGAAGTACGCGGGCAGCTACGGCGGCGTGATCCACGAGATGACCGAGGCCCGCGACGTGCGGATGGGCATGTACGGGCACAGCAACCAGCCCTCGCACCACATCCCCTACCTGTACGACGCGGCCGGACAGCCCTGGAAGACCCAGGCCAAGGTCCGCGAGGTGCTCTCCCGGCTCTACGTCGGCAGCGAGATCGGCCAGGGCTATCCGGGCGACGAGGACAACGGCGAGATGTCGGCCTGGTACGTCTTCAGCGCACTGGGCTTCTACCCGCTGGTCATGGGCTCCCCCGAGTACGCGGTCGGCTCACCGCTGTTCACCAAGGCCACCGTCCACCTGGAGAACGGCCGGGACCTGGTGGTCGAGGCGCCGAAGAACAGCGCCGAGAACGTCTACGTCCAGGGCCTGAAGGTCGACGGCAAGCGCTGGAACTCCACCGCGCTGCCGCACAGACTGCTGGCCGACGGCGGCACCCTGGAGTTCGCCATGGGCCCGAAGCCGTCGAAGTGGGGCTCGGGCCGCGATGCGGGACCGACCTCGCTCACCCGCGGCGACCGGGCGCCGACGCCGGTCGCCGACGTCAGCGAGCCGGGTGACTCCCCGCTGCTGGACGACACCTCCAACACGGCCACGGACGCCGCGTCCGGCCCTGTCGCGGTGGCCGACGGCGCCCGCGTCACGGCGTACACCCTCACCTCCGACGACCGTACCGAGGCACCCGGCGGCTGGCGGCTGCAGGGATCCCGGGACGGCGAACGCTGGCACACCCTGGACCGGCGCGCGGACGAGACGTTCCGCTGGGACAAGCAGACCCGCGTCTTCACCCTCCCCCGCAGCGCGCACTACACCCGCTACCGCCTGCTCCCTGCCACCGAGAGCAGCCGCCTCGGGGAACTCGAACTCCTCGGCAGCCGCTGACCGACGCGCCTGCGCGGGGCGCCTTCGGGACCGTGCGGGACGCGCCGACCCGCGGGGAAAGCCGCCGACAGCGCGGACGGCCGCAGATCTGGCCTGGTGGCGGGCGGAACCACACGACAAGAACGGAACGGACCTCCCCACTTGCGTGTATCCCTCACCTCTTTCATCTGACCTCTGACCTGACGTGACAGCTCCTCTACAATCAGTTGCCGCCAGCCGTTGGTAGCGCAGCACCGATGCGCGGCACGGATCGCCACCGGCTGACGTACACCTGACGGGCCGCAGGGGGCAGATGACGTTCGACGAGGAGTGGACACACCTCAAATCGGCTGCACGGGACCGATCTCAGGACTCCCCGCATATGCAGCTGAACGGCTACAACACAGAGAACCGGGGATCCCCGAACGGCGCCTACGCGCCTGATCTCACGGTCTATCAGAATGACTTGGGCGCGGTGGGCCACGACGCCTTCGAACTGCATCGGAAAATCCAGAAAGCAGCTGACATCGACGGCAAGGGAGTCGATGAATCGGGTCGCAGCACCACGGACAGGGCAGCGCGGGAACTGGACCAGCACAACTTCCAGATGGGCGCCGCCGTCCGGAAGACCGCGAAGACCTGGGACAGCCAGCGCAAGACGCTGCAGCAGGCATGCGCGCGTATCTCCAACCATCTGGACTATTCGAAGGCCGCCCACGCAAAGGAAGATCTCGAGATCGGCGCATCCCTGAAGTCAGGTTCAGGCGATCCTGTCTCTACTTCCGCCATCTATAAATGGATCAAATAGGGGGCAATTATGGCTCGGCTTACCTGGAGGAACGTGTACCAGGTCGACCTCGGCCCCCTGAAGTCGACTGTCTCCGAGTGGGGAACCATGGAGAGCAGGCTCGGCGAAGCAGCTTCCGAGGCGCACAGTGGCATGCTCAGAAAGGCGAACAGAGCACGGTGGTCCGGCGTCAACGCGGACGTGACACGACCCTTCATCAAGGCGGTCGCAGACGAAACCACGGATGCGCATGTCGAATCCCGGGATCTGCATGATAAATTGAGCGCTGCTTACAAAGCGCTTAAGTCCATTCAGGATGACCTGCAGATGAAGGTCGATGATGCGCGAAGAAAAGGGATCGAAATTTCGGACGGCAAGGACGGGCAGATTCTTTGCAAGTACCCGCCCCAGCCCGGCCATCAGAATGAAGTGATCTCGGAGAAGCGGCGCAAGGCACTCAAATCCCTTGCGGAAGATCTCACCGGCCTGGTGAAAAGAGCGAACGAACAAGATTCATACACGGCCGGCATCCTCGCCAAGATTCACGGAAACGATCCCCACAACTTCGGGAAGAACGTACCGATCGACAAGTACGAGGCAAAGCAGGCCCTGCGCATCACGAAGAAAGGAACGGACGCGAGCACCAAGGAGATCCGCGAGCTTGCGGAGATCCTCAAGTACAACAAGGACAACCCGGCCTTCAGTCACACCTTTTTCAAAGGTCTCGGCGGACCGAAGGAAACTCTCGAATACTACGCCAGAATGTCGATCGACGGCACCGGAGCTCCCGGCAAATCCCGCCTCGACGCCGTGCAGGACCTTCAGCGCTACCTCGGGCCGACGCTCGCCACCGCAACAGATCCCGATCACAAGGGTTATCTGAACTGGGGCCCTCAGTTCAGGCGGCTGGGCACGAAGGAAATCGACATCGAAGGCATCGGCTTCAAGCCTCAAGGGTACCAACTACTCGGTGGAATTCTTCGGCACGGGCACTATGACAAGAGATTCCTCACTCCCATCGCCGAGCACGTCGTCCAGCTGCAGCACGACCATCCCAAGGGGTACTGGAACACTCCTTCAGGGCCTGACATGCAGTTCGGATTCGATCCGAACGGAAAGAAAAATTCCGGCTACGACCCGCTGACCAGTGTGCTCGAGGCTCTGGGGCATAGCCCGGAGGCTTCGGAGGCGTTCTTCTCGAAGGACCCCACAGAGACGCCAGTAACTGCTTACGACGAAAATGGAAAAGTCGATCCGAACAAGACAATCGGATACCGCTACCTCGAAGAGTTGACCAGCAAGGACTTTCACTGGAACAACGATGGTTCTTCGCCGGTCAAAGGCGAAAGATTGATGAGCGGTAAGGATGCCATGGGGCACGCACTGGAGTCTGCTTCAATCGGCACGCCGTACGACCACCCTCCAGCGAACGGGGCTTCTGAACACACAACTCCACGCGCCAGCATCGTGAACAGACTTATCGAATCTGTGGACAATAATCCAGACTTCGTCTCTCGCGATATCAGCGACAGCATGGGGAAGATCGCCGGGGAATACATGCCGGAGTTTAACAAGGCACTGGCGGAGGCGGACGGGAAGTCCGACGGGACACTCTTCTCGACAGAGCATTCCATCAGTTTCAACTCCAAGGCATCCGTCAGATTCCTCGATGCACTTGGTAGGCATCCTGAAGGTCACGCCGAGGCCACATTGGGTGCGCAACAGTACCAGGCTCAACGAATGCATACTGTGGTGCAGAATCCTGGCGAATTTCCTGGTTCAACGGAAGAGAACTTGCGCGACATCGCAAGAAATGGAGGCACAGTCGAAGGAATTCTTGGCTCGGCACGCCACGATGCCGAGATCTCTGGAGGCCAGGAAAGAGAGAAGGAGTTCAATGAAGAAGTGGAACAGCGCGGAGAGATGGTCAAGAAGATCATTGGTGTCCCCTTGGACGCTGTGGCCGAAAGGGTTCCCGTCGGAGGGGAACTAGTCTCCGGAGTGTCCGAGCAAATTGTCGATTCGATCGTCGAAAGTCACCAGAAGAATACTTCACAGGAAGACGCAGACAACGCGGCGACCGTTTCCTTTGACACGCGCAAGGAAGCTGGAGAATGGGCACAACAGGCCGTTCGTAGTTCCGGCTACTCGTCTGGAGTGGATCCCGAAGTTGTCGCCAGGAACATTGCACAAGAAGTAGCCGGAGGATACGACCACGGTGAACAGCTCAGAGAGAACGGCTTCGACAATAAAGCACGACGCCCCTCGGAATAGTGCTACTGTATCTATAATGGCCGCCCTGGGAATTTCCTTCCTGCTTGCGCTCGTGTCGGGGTGCGGTGGACCTGAGCGAGAATATCGGGTACCCCGCAGCCTGTGCGGGACCCAAGTTGCGCCGGCATCGGTGGAGCCTTTTCTGCCGGGCGGGAAAGAGATAAGCGAGAACGATTGGACAAGAACGGAGAAAATCGGCACCAGTTCGTGCACACTGAGCGTGGATGGCGAATGGGAGTTCAAGATTGAGGGCGTGTGGGCGCTGCGCAAGGACCTGGAGGCGCGAGGCTACGGCATTAACTACCCCACCCGTATACGAGGCGGAAAATACATCGTAGGTGAAAGAGCGGCGGCAACTCATTTCTCTTGCTTCAATCCGAAAGCACGCCTCGGCACGCCTACTCCTCCGGGAGAGAAGCACAAGACGGTACCGGCCGACACCTACGTGATCGAAGTCGATGCAAGGAGCCAGCCCGAGGACCGGGAAGAGAGCAAGAAGGCGATGGAGCGCTTCATCGTTCCCTTCGCCAAGGAACTGAAGAAGCAGCTTCCTTGTCAGGAGCGCGGGTGAGCAGAAGCGGGGATGAGCAAACGCAGCAAGCGGGCCACACCCTCGAAGAGTGCGGCCCGCCGTTGCGCTGTCGGCCCGGTCAGTCGCGGATGAGCGACCGCAGGACGTACTGCAGGATGCCGCCGTTGCGGTAGTAGTCGGCCTCGCCGGGGGTGTCGATGCGGACAGTGGCGTCGAACTCGACGCCGGTGTCCGTGGTCACCTTCACCGTGGCGGGGACGTCACCGTCGTTGAGGGCGGTGATACCAGTGATGGAGAAGGTCTCCTCGCCGGTCAGTCCCAGGTCGAGCGCCGAGCCGCCGGTGGGGAACTGCAGCGGGAGGACGCCCATGCCGATCAGGTTCGAGCGGTGGATGCGCTCGTAGGACTCGGCGATGACGGCGCGCACGCCGAGCAGCGCGGTGCCCTTGGCCGCCCAGTCGCGGGAGGAGCCGGAGCCGTACTCCTTGCCCGCGAGGATGACCAGCGGGGTGCCCTGCGCCTGGTAGTTCTGCGAGGCGTCGTAGATGAAGGAGACCGGGGAGCCGTCCTGGGTGAAGTCCCGGGTGAAGCCGCCCTCGGTGCCGGGCGCGATCTGGTTGCGGAGCCGGATGTTGGCGAACGTACCGCGGATCATGACTTCGTGGTTGCCGCGGCGGGAGCCGTAGCTGTTGAAGTCGCGGCGCTGGACGCCGTGCTCCGTCAGGTACTGGCCCGCCGGGGTGTCGGCCTTGATGGCGCCGGCCGGGGAGATGTGGTCGGTGGTGACCGAGTCGCCCAGTTTGGCCAGCACCCGGGCGCCGGAGATGTCCGTGACCGGCGCGGGCTCCATCCCCATGCCCTTGAAGTAGGGGGGCTTGCGGACGTAGGTGGACTCGGCGTCCCACTCGAAGGTGTTGCCGGTGGGCACCGGGAGGGCCTGCCACTGGGCGTCGCCGGCGAAGACGTCGGCGTAGTCCTTGGTGAACATCTCCTGGCCGATGGCGGAGGCGACGACCTCCTCGACCTCCTGCTCGGAGGGCCACAGGTCGGCCAGGTAGACGGGGTTGCCGTCCTGGTCGGTGCCCAGCGCGTCCTGGGTGATGTCCACCTTCATGGACCCGGCGAGCGCGTAGGCGACCACCAGCGGCGGGGACGCCAGGTAGTTCATCTTGACGTCGGGGTTGATCCGGCCCTCGAAGTTGCGGTTGCCGGAGAGCACCGAGACGACGGCCAGGTCGTTTTCGTTGACGGCCTGGGAGACCTCCTCCGGCAGCGGGCCGGAGTTGCCGATGCAGGTGGTGCACCCGTAGCCGACGAGGTTGAAGCCGAGCTTGTCCAGGTACGGGGTGAGCCCTGCCCGGTCGTAGTAGTCCATGACGACCTGCGAGCCGGGGGCCAGGGTGGTCTTGACCCAGGGCTTGCGGGTGAGGCCCTTCTCCACCGCCTTCTTGGCCAGCAGCGCGGCGCCGACCATGACGTACGGGTTGGAGGTGTTGGTGCAGGAGGTGATGGCCGCGACGGCGACGGCGCCGTGGTCGATCTCGTAGGTCACTCCGTCGGGGCCGGTGACCTGGACCGGCTTGCTCGGCACGCCGTTGGAGACGGCCGGCGCGTCGGAGGCGGGGAAGGACTCCTTGCCGGCCTCGTCGGTGTCGGCCTCGGAGACGTAGTTGATCACGTCCTGGCCGAACTTGTGGGCGGCGTCGGCGAGCGCGATGCGGTCCTGCGGGCGCTTCGGGCCGGCGATGGAGGGGACCACCGTGGCCAGGTCCAGCTCCAGGTACTCGCTGTACTCCGGCTCCTGGGCCGGGTCGTGCCACAGGCCCTGCGCCTTGGCGTACGCCTCGACGAGGGCGAGCTGGTCGGCGCTGCGGCCGGTCAGCCTGAGGTAGTTGATGGTCTCCTCGTCGATCGGGAAGATCGCCGCGGTGGAGCCGAACTCCGGCGACATGTTGCCGATCGTGGCGCGGTTGGCGAGCGGCACGGAGGCCACGCCCTGGCCGTAGAACTCCACGAACTTGCCGACGACACCGTGCTCGCGCAGCATCTCGGTGATGGTGAGCACGAGGTCGGTGGCGGTGGTGCCGGTGGGCAGTTCACCGGTGAGCTTGAAGCCGACCACCCGCGGGATGAGCATCGAGACGGGCTGGCCCAGCATCGCGGCCTCCGCCTCGATGCCGCCGACGCCCCAGCCCAGCACGCCGAGGCCGTTGACCATGGTGGTGTGCGAGTCGGTGCCGACCAGCGTGTCGGGGTACGCCTTGCCGTCCCGGACCATGACGGTGCGGGCCAGGTGCTCGATGTTGACCTGGTGCACGATGCCGGTGCCGGGCGGGACGACCTTGAACTCGTCGAAGGCGCCCTGGCCCCAGCGCAGGAACTGGTAGCGCTCGCGGTTGCGGCCGTACTCCAGCTCGACGTTCTTCTTGAACGCGTCGGAGGTGCCGAAGGTGTCGGCGATGACGGAGTGGTCGATGACCAGCTCGGCCGGGGCGAGCGGGTTGATCCGGTCGGCGTCGCCGCCCAGCTCCTTGACGGCCTCGCGCATGGTCGCCAGGTCGACGACGCAGGGCACGCCGGTGAAGTCCTGCATGATCACCCGGGCCGGGGTGAACTGGATCTCCTGGCTGGGCTGCGCCTTGGGGTCCCAGCCACCGAGCGCGCGGATGTGGTCGGCGGTGATGTTCGCGCCGTCTTCGGTACGGAGCAGGTTCTCCAGCAGGACCTTCAGGCTGTACGGCAGCCGGGCGGAGCCCTCTACTTTGTCCAGCTTGAAGATTTCGTAGGACTCGTCGCCCACCTGCAGCGTGCTGCGGGCGTCGAAGCTGTTCGCCGACACGACAGTCTCCTTCAGTGCCTTGAGTGCATCGGCCGCCGGTGCGCTATGGTGAGCGGGAGACAAAGTTAGGTAAGCCTTACCATCCTTACCGAACCGGTTCTCGCCCTGCGACAGCGACCGCGACGTATGCCGTCGCCAGTTATCTCGATGTCGAGATAACTCTAGTACACCGACCGGCCGCCGGTCATGCCTGCCCCCGGTGACCGCTCCCATCCGATCGAGGCGGCTGCTCGACGAACCCAGCCTTTCGCCCCCTGTCTCAGTGACCCTGGCCGCACGGGCTAAACACGCCGGGGCAGCCGGGACATCCGGGGCACAGGCGGCCGTACCGGCTGGGGTGGCGAGGGGGTCGGCGCAGGCGGACATCCGGGTCCGCGGCGCATCGACCCGGCCGGAGGACGGTCGGCCGAGCGCTCGGCGCGAGGCCGGCGCCCCCCTCTCTTCCCCCAGGACGGCGAGTGGTGGACGCTGCGGTCATGCCGCCAGACGGGCGCCGCGGCGCCAGACAGCGCGCGTGTTGAGGGTGTCGCCGATGTCGCTGATCGGGTCGCCGTCGACCAGCAACAGGTCGGCGCGGAGCCCTTCGGCGATGCGGCCCCGGTCGCTGAGGCGGAAGCGGCGGGCCGTGGTCGCTGTGGCCGCGCGTAGGGCTCGTGCGGGTGTGAGACCGGCTGCCACGAGGTACTGCAGTTCGTGGTGCAGGCTCGCTCCGTGCGCCAGGCCCCCGAAGAACGTCTCGGGCATGGATACATCGGTGCCGGCCAGCACGTCGACGCCGGCGGCGTCCAGCGCGCGCACGGTGTCGTACACGTCCTCGAGCCTGCCTTGCGGGTAGCGGTTGTAGCTGGAGCGCAGGGTCCGGTCCCACTGGGCGTCGAGGCGTGCCGCGACCCGGGGATCGTCGGCGAGTGCGCTGCCGGTGCACCCCATCATCGAGGCGTTGAGGGTGATGCAGGGGATGACGAACATGCCCGCATCCTTGATGAGGGCGATGATCTCGGCGGTGTGCGGCTGATCCATGAACACGTGGGTGACGCCGTCGACGCCGGCTTCGGCGGCCACCCTGGTCGCCTCCACGGTCAGCGCGTGGGCCACGGTGAGGGCGCCGTACTTCTGGGCTTCGGCCACCCCGGCGGTCACGGTGGCCTGGTCGAGCACGGGCAGCCCGGGGTGTCCTTCCACGCTGCCGTCGTCGATCATGAACTTGATGAAGTCGGACCCTCGGGCCAGGAGTTGGGGCACGAAGGCAGCCGCTTCCTCGGCCGTGGTGGAGAACGGCATCAGCGGCATCACCGGCGGCAGGTCCCACTTCGGCCGGAAGCCCTCCGGCATCAGCTCGCTCGGGTGGCCACCGGGGGGCGTGATGGCGAAGCCGGACGAGCGCACGTCGGCCACGGTGTCGTCGTCGGTGATGACCCCCCGGTTCTCCCGTGTGTTCATGCCCTGCATCTCCAGTTCGGTCGTCACCCCGAACCGCAGGGCGAGCGCCAGGGAACCGGGGGCGGAGTGGACATGGGCGTCGATGAGTCCCGGCAGCAGTGTGGCGCCGCCGCCGTCGACGATCTCGCAGTCCCGGGGGACGCCCCCGCCGACACGGGCGATCCTCCCGCCGTCGAGGACCACGGTCTGCACACCCGCCGACTTCTCCCCGTCGAAGATGTGCGCGTTGGTGATCGCGGTGAGCGTCATGACAGTCCGTCTCGTTTCCTCGCCCGTCCAAATTTACATAGCAGATGCTATGCAGTTGCTCGCCGGTATGCAAATGTGCCGGCCGGGCCTAGAATCGGCCGCATGAGCAGCGCGTCCTCCTCCGAGCAGCATGCCGACGACCGGGCGCTGGACCAGATCGGCCCGGCCCTGTCGCGTCTGCGACGACGCGCACCGGCGTCGAGCAAGGACCTGTCCCGCAATCTCGTGCTCAACGTGATCGCCGACGCACCGGGCGAGACGACGGTCGGTGGCCTCGCCGCCGAGATGGGCGTCGCCCAGCCGGTGGCCAGCCGGACCGTCGCCGCGTGCATCGAGGACGGGCTGCTGCGCCGGGCGGCCTCCCAGTCCGACGGGCGCCGCACCGTGCTGGAGCTCACCGAGCACGGCGAGGCCGAACGCGACCGCTTCGCCGCCGAACAGCGCACCGCGTTCCAGGAGATCACCGCCGCCTGGACGCCGGAGGAACGGATCCAGTTCGCACGCCTCTTGGCCCGATACGGGACCGACGCCGCCGCATGGTCCAGAAGGCGGGCCGCGAACTGCGACTGAACGCAGCCCCTGCAGGCAGTTCCGTCGCCGCTTCGGCGGCGGAACGTGGGTGGCCCTGCCTTATCCGGATGACCACATCGGACGCAGACACGTCGACTTCGGAGTACAGCAACCGGCGTTCTACATGCTCATGTACGGCACCGTGCAGCCCGGACGCCGGCCTCCCGCCGCGGACGAGTCGCACGCCCTGCTGGTGGCTCTGCTGCGCCGCACGGCCGAGGTAGGGCGTCTTCGGGTGCCGGTGGCAGGGGCGACCCGGATCATTCATGCGGCGACGACGGGTGTCACGCTCACGCTGATCGGAGAGGAGCCCTCGCAGCGGGACCTGACCACTTCGGCACGGCTGCGCGACACCGTCATCGCCTCCGTCACCACGGACCCGCCCGTCTCGTCCGGATCGGACCTGGCCTCGCACGCACTCGCCCTCGACGCCGCACTGGAGACCGCGCCTGCCGACGGACCCGGTGCCGCAGGCGTCGCGGTGCCTCTGCGCGCCACGGAGACGGCTCTGCTGTGCGAATGGCTCCAACTGCTCGGCGGCTGAACCGGCCGCGGGCCCGTGGCCGCCGAGCGGGAGGTGGACCAAGGTGCCGACATGACCGGCGGGGTGTTCGTGGCCCGGCAGGCGAGTCCTCGCCCTTCAGGCTTGCGCGAGCCGCCGAGACCAGGACCTCGCCGTCGCCCGCATCATGGTGGCCGCGACGGCACCGCGGGACGGACGCAGGTTCGCGGAGCCCGCGGACAGCAGGCGGTTCCGCGGCGCCCCCGGCTCAGACGGCCGTTCCGGTTCCTGCGGGAAACAGGCCGTTCGGGGCTGTGCACCCGAACGCGCGCCGCATTCCCTGGACCCGCGGCCACGGCTGTCGCACAGTGTCCCCGTGTCCACCGCGAACCCGCACGAGCCCGCACCACGGGCCGGGGAACCGTCCGAACCCGCGCTGAAACGCGCCATCGGCCCCAGACTGCTCATCCTGTTCGTGATCGGGGACATCCTGGGCACCGGCATCTACGCCACCACCGGCAAGGTCGCCGGAAAGGTCGGCGGAGCCCTGTGGCTGCCGTTCGCGATCGGATTCGTGGTGGCGCTGCTGACAGCAGCTTCGTACGTGGAACTGGTCGGCAAGTACCCGAAGGCGGCCGGGGCGGCGCTCTACACGCAGCGCGCGTTCAAGGTGCCGTTCCTGACGTTCATCGTCGCCTTCATGGTGATGTGCTCGGGGCTCTCCTCCGCGAGCGCGGCGGCGCTGGCCTTCAGCGGCGACTATCTGGACGAGCTCACGGGCGGGGCCGTGCCGCCCACGCTGGTGGCCGTCCTGTTCGTGCTGGCCCTGGCCGCGCTGAACCTGCGTGGCGTCTCCGAGTCCGTCAAGGCCAACGTCGTCTTCACCCTGGTGGAGCTCACCGGGCTCGTGATCATCCTCGGCATCGGCGTCGCCGCCGTCCTGTCCGGCACCGGCGAACCCTCCCGGCTCGGCGACCTGGAGACCGGGGGCACCGGATACGCGCTGTTCTCCGGGGTGCTGGGCGCCACCGCGCTCGGCTTCTTCGCCTTCGTCGGATTCGAGGACTCCGTCAACATGGCCGAGGAGACGGTGGATCCGCAGCGCACCTTTCCCCGCGGCATCTTCCTCGGCGTGGCGGTGACCGGAACCGTCTACGTGCTCGTCGCGCTGGTCTCCTCGCTGCTCGTCCCGACGGCGACGCTGGAGGAATCCAGCGGACCGCTGCTGGAGGTGGTCAAGGCGGGCGGCGTGCACTTCCCGCAGCAGCTCTTCGCCGTGATCGCCCTCTTCGCCGTCTCCAACTCGGCCCTCATCAACATGATGATGGCCTCGCGGCTGTGCTACGGCATGGCCAACGAACGCATCCTGCCGCGCGCGATGGGCAAAGTCCTCCCCGGGCGCCGCACACCCGTCGTCGGCATCGTCTTCGTGACCCTGCTCGCCCTCGGGCTGGTGTCGACCGGTGAGATCGCCGGGCTGGGCGACACCACTTCCTTCCTGCTGCTGTGCGTCTTCGCCGTGGTGAACGTGGCGGTGCTCGTGCTGCGCCGCGACCGGGTCGGGCACCGGCATTTCCGGGTACCGACCCCGCTGCCCGTGCTGGGCGCCGTGACCGCGCTGATCCTGGCCAGCCCGCTCGCGGACCGGGCCACCGGCGTCTACGTCAGGGCGGGCATCCTGGTACTGCTCGGTATCGCGCTGTGGGCGGTGAACGCGCTGGTCCGCAAGGCGGGCGGCGAGAGCTGAGCGACCGCCGCGGCACCCGGCATCGGCACCGACGGCCACACCCGGCACCCGGCACCCGAGTGGGGGAACCGCCCGCGCCCCGTGCCCGTGCGGCCCCTACCGTGCGTACGAGGAGCCGCCCAGTGGCCGGCCCGGACATCGCTGCACCCGGCGGAGCCCGCCCGCAACCCGGATGCGGCATTCAGGCGGTCGCCGGCGAATCGCTGCCGCCACACCACCCCCGGGTGCGCCGCTATCTCAGATCTGAGATAGATTCTTCTCCATGACCGACGACTATCTCGCCCGTATCGGGCAGTTGATCCGCGACGCCCGCCAGCATCGAGGCTGGACCCAGTCGCAACTGGCGGAAGCGCTCGGCACCAGCCAGAGCGCCGTCAACCGGATCGAGCGCGGCAACCAGAACATCAGCCTTGAGATGATCGCCCGCATCTCCGAGGCTCTGGACAGCGAGATCGTGTCCCTGGGCTACTCCGGCCCGATGCACCTGCGCGTGGTCGGCGGGCGGCGGCTGTCCGGCAGCATCGACGTCAAGACGAGCAAGAACGCGTGCGTGGCGCTGCTGTGCGCCTCGCTGCTCAACTCGGGGCGCACGGTGCTGCGTCGGGTCGCGCGCATCGAGGAGGTCTACCGGATCCTGGAGGTGCTCTCCTCGATCGGCGTCCGCACCCGGTGGATCAACGGCGGCGCCGACCTGGAAATCGTGCCGCCCGCCGAACTGGACCTGGACTCCATCGACCACGAAGCCGCGCGCCGCACGCGGAGCATCATCATGTTCCTCGGCCCGCTGCTGCACCGCATGGACCGCTTCCGCCTCCCCTACGCGGGCGGCTGCGACCTGGGCACCCGCACCGTCGAGCCGCACATGAGCGCACTGCGCCACTTCGGTCTGGCGGTGACCGCGACGGAGGGCATCTACCACGCCGAGGTGGAAGCCGACGTCGCCCCCGCCCGGCCGATCGTGCTGACCGAACGCGGGGACACCGTCACCGAGAACGCCCTGCTGGCCGCCGCCCGCCACGACGGCGTCACGGTCATCCGCAACGCTTCGTCCAACTACATGGTCCAGGACCTGTGCTTCTTCCTGGAGCAGTTGGGCGTCCGCGTCGAGGGCGTCGGCTCGACGACACTGACGGTGCACGGCGTGCCCGTCATCGACACGGACGTGGACTACTCGCCCTCCGAGGACCCGGTCGAGGCGATGAGCCTGGTCGCCGCCGCCGTCGTCACCGAGTCGGAACTGACGGTGCGCCGGGTGCCGGCCGAGTTCATGGAGATCGAACTCGCGGTCCTGGAGGAGATGGGCCTCGACTTCGACCGCAGTGCGGAGTACCCGGCCGACAACGGGCGCACCCGGCTGATCGACCTGACCGTGCGGCCCTCCAAACTCGAGGCGCCCATCGACAAGATCCACCCGATGCCGTTCCCCGGCCTCAACATCGACAACGTCCCCTTCTTCGCGGCCATCACCGCCTCCGCACAGGGCAAGACCCTCATCCACGACTGGGTCTACGACAACCGCGCCATCTACCTCACCGACCTCAACCGGCTCGGCGGCAGGCTCCAACTCCTGGACCCGCACCGGGTCCTGGTCGAGGGCCCGACCCGCTGGCGGGCCTCCGAGATGATGTGCCCCCCGGCGCTGCGCCCCGCGGTCGTGGTCCTGCTGGCGATGATGGCCGCCGAGGGCACCTCCGTCCTGCGCAACGTCTACGTCATCAACCGCGGCTACGAGGACCTGGCCGAACGCCTCAACGAGGTCGGCGCCCAGATCGAGACGTTCCGGGACATCTGACGGGCCGGCAGCCGCAGCGCCCCGCCCGCACTGCACCGCAGCAGAGTGCGGCACCGGGCCAGGGCGCGGCGGCAGCCCCGGGCCGGCCCCGCACCCCGGCCGGCCCCGCATCCCGGCTCCACCTCGGCCAAGGATCCGGTACGCGTACGAGATGCCCGAATACAGGGAAACGCCCCTGCCACGTCGCCCCGGTTCTGTGTCTCCTCAGTCACTCAGTGCTGTTATCGTCACAGCGGTCGAAAAGGGGGGCGTCAGCGCGTGGGCTGAGGGCTTTGTCATGTGCCGTAGCACTGGCAGCGGTGGCAGTGGGATGCTCGGAGTCGTCCGACAGTGACAGCTCAGCCGCTGGGGTGGGTGACAAGCGGCCGGCCGTGCAGGACGATCCGCCGGAGCGCCTGAAGAAGCTGTCGGTCCCGCCCGCTTACGACAGCGCAAAAGGCTGGCAGCACACCTTCAAGAGCCTGCCCGAGAACCCGAGTTCGATCCCGGCCACAGTGGGCGTGAAGTCGAAGTCCCTCGCCTACCTGCTGACTGGGCCCACCGGCCACGTCATCCAGAGCCGAGCCCTGGGCTCCGGCCGTCTGCGCTGGTCCAGCAAAGCCTGGAATCCGCCGGTACCGGTGGAGGAGGCCGCTGAAGAGGATTCGGATTCGGGCCAGAACACCCCTCACCTGGTCGTTGCGGCGCAAGGCGGACGCGAATACGTCGTGGCGTGGGGCCACGGCATGGAGGGCAAGGACGAACTCCACAACGGTCGGGAAATCGTCAAGCTCTCGATCTTCCGCTCCAACGCCTCGGGGTACGGCGTCACCCCCGAACGTACCGTCAACCTGCCCTTCGAAGTCGGCCGCACACAGTCACCACAGGTTCCCACGCAGCCTCAGTGAACGTGCGGAGCGGCAAGGTGAAGCAATATGAGGATGCCAATGAGTTGCTGAAGCAGTGCGCGGACAGCGCATGCTCCGAGAGCGAGATCCCGATTCTGACAAGCCTCGGCCCTGTGGTGAGCACGAGCGGTGTTGAGGGGTTCGGCATCCCGGGCCACTGGTTCAGCGAAGAGCATGACCCGAAGGGCAGGACGAACGGCAAGCTGCTTGCCGCGACCGAAGAATCCCTGTTCGCCTCGTGGGAGGCGAAGGGTTTGGGAGACTCCTCGAAGTCGGTCTTCGCGGTGCACGACCCCGAGACCGGAGCCATCGAAGCTCGCGTGACATGTTCCGAAGAGGCCTACTCGGACGGCAAGGACATGTGGGGTGAGAGCAAGAGTCGGACGCCGCCGGCCTCCTTTTCCCCCAACGGGCGCTATCTGGTGGCCGGGTCGGTTGCTTTCGATCTCAAGGAGAAACGGGGCCTCTGCCTGATGGGGGACGGTGACCGCAAGCGCATCATTCTCTTCAGCGTCGGGGACAGCGGCACAGCTTACGGCGGCACAGCACCTGAGGATGCCGATGGGGAACAGTCCACCCCCGTGGCGGTGTCCCTCGCTTCCGGCAGTCCCATGGCGCTCCCGCAAGGTACCCAGATACCGTATGTGATGGGCCCTGGCGTGGGCGGCTTCATCACCAATGAGAACGAGCAACTCAGCCTGGCGATCGTCCGCGAGCGGTAGCCGCCTTTCGGGCTGTCAGCGGAATTCGTGGGTCACCTGGATCTCACCGACGATGTGCGCGTTGAAGTCCTCCAGGTCCGCTGCCGGAACCCACAGTTCGAGGATGGTCCGACCTCCTGCCTGCTGTACGGGGTACCGGCTCAGGAACTCCGACTCGACCTCGAAGCGGGTGACGAAGCCGACGCCGCTGTGCCGCACGTTCCAGTCTCGCGCGATCTTGATGGCGTAGTCCTCGTCGAGGACCGGGTAGAAGATCGGCTGCTCGGGCAACCGGGGTGGCCATGCACGCCAGTTCAGCTCCCGGACCAGGTCCAGCTCCTCGGGGCCGGTGGGGCGCCACAGCGTCGTCGTTGCTCGCTGACCGGTCATGTGCATCGCTCCGAACGCGGAGAGCTCGTTGGGGAAACTGGTCCGGGGAGACTACGGCGGCAGGACCGCGGCGGCCATGCGATTTCCTCGCCGTGGCATCGCCATGACGAGTGCCGTACGGCGGGCCGGTTCAGGAGGACCGGCCCCGGTTCAGGAGGACCGGCCGCGCTGCGGGGTGTACCGGGACAGCTCCAGTCCGGGCGCCGGGGCAGGGTCCCGGCCCAGGGCGAGACGGGCGGCGAGGGCGCCGGCGTAGGGGCCGGTCGTCAGGCCGCCCGAGCCCAGCCCGGTGGCGACGACCAGTCCGGGTGCCCCGGGGACGGTGCCCAGCAGCGGATCGCCGTCCGGGCTCACCGGGCGGAAGCCCACACGGGTCTCCAGGTGTTCGGCGTCGGCGAGGCCCGGCGCCACCGCCAGGGCGTGTCGCAGGACTTCGGCGAGGCCTGCGGCCGTGGTGCGGTGCGCGAAGCCGGTGCCGTCCTCGCGGGTGGCCCCGGCGACGACCCGGGAGTCGTCGAAGGTGAGCAGGTAGTGGCCGGTGCCCGCGGGGAGGACGACGGGCCAGGGCCCGGTCTCGGCTCCCGGCAGGCGCAGGTGCACGAGTTGCCCGCGCTGCGGGACGACGTCGAGGCGTATCCCGGCGGGTTCGAGCAGTTCCGCCGACCAGGCGCCCGCCGCGGCGATCACCGCGTCGGCCTCGACCAGTTCACCGGCCACCCGCACGCCCCGAACACGTGCGCCGCGGAGTGCGAGGCGGGCGGCGCCGCTCATGCTGCGCAGCCCGCGCCGCTCGGCCGCCGAGACCAGTGCGGCGCGCATGCTGCGCCCGTCGAGCCGGGCGGCTCCGGTCAGGTGCAGTGCCGTGCCGCAGAAGCCGTCGCCCCGGTGAGCGAGCGCCGGGAAGAGCCGCCGCGCCTCGTCCGCGTCGACGGTGGTGACCTCTCCCGCGTTCGGATCGGCCGCCGCGCGTGCGGCCACCCGCGCCTCGATCCCCGCGGCCGTCTCGCGGTCCGGTGGGAGCAGGACGAGGGCGCCGACCCGGCGGTGGCCGACCTCGCGCACGCCGTCCTCGGCGAGTGCCGCGAGCAGGCCAGGGTAGTGCGCGGCACCGGCCACGGCCAGGGGGTCCGCCGTCCGGCCGGTCCAGGGGCAGATGATCCCCGCCCCGGCCGCGGTGGCCCGGCCCTCGTGCCCGGCGTCGACCAACACGGTCTCGGTTCCCGCGCGCACCAGTTCCCAGGCGGCGGCCGCTCCGACGATTCCGGCCCCGATGACGACGACCCGCACTCTTCCTCCCGCGATCCGTCCTTGCTCGTCGCGCTGTCGGGCGCCACGTCACCACTCGGGTGATCCCGCGTCAACGGTTCCTCGTGCCAGTGGCGTCGGCCGACTGTGGCACAGACCACGCAGGAGTGCGGCGGCGGCCAACTGGAGCGCCGCGATCAGCAGGAGCAGGGACTGGGGCGACAGCACGGTCAGGCCACCGACCAGCGCGGTCCCGGCAGCACCCGCGGTCAGCTTGAGCCCCGCGCCGAGTGTGAAGACCTGGGCGCGGGTTCCTTCAGGGGCGTGGACGGCGCGGAGGCGCAACGTGGCGGACAGCAGCGGGCCCTCGCCCAGCCCTGCGCACAGGAACAGCGCGGCCGTCCACAGGAGGGACGGGGTGAGGGCGGCGCCTGCCAGCCCGGCGGCCGTCACCAGCAGGCCGAGGCGCGCCGAGCGGGCCGGTCCGGGCGCGCCGGGCCATCGTGCCGCCGCGAGGGACCCGGCGAGCCCGCCGACGGCGAACGCCGTCATCAGCAGTCCGCCGCCGTCGGACGCACCCCGGGCCTGGGCGAGCAGCACGGCGGTGACGGGGAGCGCACCGGCACCGAGGAAGGCCACGCAGGTCGCGAGGGTGAGGGTGGCGAGTTGCGGGGTGCGCCGCAGGACGCGGAAGCCGGTGCCGAGTTCACGGATACCGAATCGGTGGGTCGGCAGGGGCCGGTGGCCGGCCGCGGGAAGCCGCAGCGTCGTGCACAGCAGCGCGGCGCAGCCCGCCGAGACCGCGAGCAGCACCGTGGCCAAGGCTGCGGACGACACGGCGGCCGTGGCGGCGACGGCAGCCGGTGCGGTGACGGCTGCGGCGTTGTAGGTGGCCGCGTCGTAGGCGAAACCGCGGTCGCGGAGGCGTCTGCCGCGGCCTTGGGCCGTCCCGGCGGCGCCGCCGGGACGGTCTCCGTCGGCGCACCTGCCGGGGGCCGTACGGTCCTGGCTGCCGTCACCGCCCTCGCTGCCTCCGCTGGGCCCGCACGCCTCGGCGAGGAGACTGGAGAGGCCCCCGGTGACGAGCGGGCCGACGCCGCCCCCGGTGAAGGCGACGGCGAGGGTGAGCGGCAGCGGTGTCCGCCCTGTCGTCAGTGCCAGCAGGGCGAGCGCCGTGCCGAGGAGGGCGAGTGCGCACCCGTGCAGCAGGCGCGGAGCGCGGGTCCGTTCGGCCAGCGCGCCGACGACCGGGGCGGCCAGCGCGTGTGGGGCCAGCCAGGCCGCGAGGACGAATCCGCCCAGCGCCGGGCGACCCGTCCGCTCGACGGCCAGCAGGGCCAGTGCGACGCCCACTCCTTCGTCGGCGAATCGCGCCAGGTAGGCCGTGGCCAGGTATGTCCTCAGCAACGCTGCTGTTCTCCTCCCCCGGTACGGACGGCCCGTGGCGCAGGGCCTCGCGCGGCGCGTCCGGTGGTCCCGGAGGTCTGTCGGCGCCGTATGCCGAACCGATCGCCTAGTAACGGCTTCATCGTATAATGCGTTACATGAAAGAGCATGGCGAGCCGCGGGACGGATTCCGGCCCGGTGAGCGGCTGATCGACCTCGCGAACGCGGTACGGGAGGATCCCGCGCTCCCCCGCGACGCGATGGCGGCCCTCCTGCGGCGGCACGGCGAGTCGGAGGAGGAGCTGCGCAGCCTGACGGACGACGAGGCAGCCGCACTGCGCCGCGCGGTGGTGGAGCTGACGGAGCGGGTGCTGGCCGAGACCGGTACCGACCGCGCGGCCGAGGCGCTCAACGCGCTGCTGGAGCGCTGCGCGGCCCGCCCCCGGCTGAGCAGGCACGACGGCCACGCCTGGCATCTGCACGTCGACCGGGGCGACGACGCGAGCTGGGCGGACTGGTTCACGGCGGCGGCGGCGCTGGCGCTGGCCCGGCTGCTGAGCGAGCAGGGCGGCACCGCCTGGGGCGAGTGCGCGGCACCGGGCTGCCGGCGGCTCTACCTGGGCGGCGGGCCCGGTGCGCCGCGCCGCTACTGTTCCCGTCCGTGCGCCACCCGCACCCGGGTCGCGGCGCACCGGCACCGACAGCGCGGCGGACAGCCGGCCGGGCCGGGCGGCCGGGAGCGGACCGGGCCGGGCGGCTGACACCGCCCCGCGACCCGGCCGTCCCGCGACCTCGCGTCTCCAGGGTCAGGGCAGCACCGCGAAGCCGTCCAGTTCGATCCGGGCCTCCTCGTCCCACAGCCGTACCGCGCCGATGACCGCCATCGCGGGATAGTCGCGTCCGGCCAGCTCCCGCCAGATCCGCCCCAGTTCGGCGGCGTGCGCGCGGTATTCGGGAACGTCCGTGGTGTAGACGGTGACGCGGGCCAGGTCCGCCGGGGTGCCGCCGCACCCGGCCAGGGCGGCCAGCAGGTTGCCCAGCGCGGTGCGGAACTGGTCGGGGAGGGTGTGCGCGGCGACGTGGCCCGCGCTGTCCAGCGCGGTCTGGCCCGCCAGGAAGACCAGCCGCGAACCGGTGGCCGTCACGGCGTGTGAGAAGCCGCTCGGCGGAGCGAGTTCCGCGGGGTTGACCCGGTGCAGAGCGCTGCCGTTGGCGGATTCGGGGTTCACAGCCGCCCCTCCCCCGCCTCGTCCGCGGCCCGGCCGGCGGCGGCCCCCGGCGGATCGTCCCGGGTGGCCTTCCCCTCACCGGAAGCAGACCCCTCCCCCGCACCGGCCACGCCCGTGGTCACGTCCCGCTCCGCGGCGCGCTCCCGGTACAACTCCTTGGCGATCAGGGAGCGCTGGACCTCGCTGGCACCCTCGTAGATGCGCGGTGCCCGCACCTCGCGGTAGAGGTGTTCGAGCAGGTGGCCCCGCTGGAGTGCGGCGGCTCCGTGGATCTGGACGGCCGCGTCCACCACGTCCTGCGCGGTCTCGGTCGCCAGCAGCTTGGCCATGGCGGAGCGGCGCGCCAGGTCCGCGCCCTCGCCGTCGCCGGCGTCGTAGGCGCAGGCGGCGGCGTACACCAGCAGCCGTGCGGCCTCGGTCCGGGTCGCCATCTCCGCCAGCCGGTGCGAGACGGACTGGAGATCGCGCAGCGTACCGCCGAACGCGGCGCGGCCGTCGGCGTGTTCGAGCGAGGCGTCCAGCGCTGCCTGGGCCATGCCGACGGCGAAGGCGCCGACGCTGGGCCGGAACAGGTTGAGGGTGCGCATGGCGACGCGGAATCCGGCGCCCGCCGCGCCGAGGAGGTCGGCCCGGGTGACGGGGACGGCGTCGAAGGTGAGGGTGCCCAGGGCGTGCGGGGCGAGCATGTCCAGGGGTTCGCCGTGCAGTCCGGGCCGGTCGGCGGGGACGAGGAACGCGGTCACGCCGCGGGCTCCGGGGGCCTCGCCGGTGCGGGCGAAGACCGTGTAGAAGTCGGCCCAGGGCGCGTTGGAGATCCAGGTCTTGGTGCCGGTCAGCCGCCAGCCCTCCGGGCTGCCGGCCGGGTCGTCGGCGCCGGTGCCGCCGTCCGGTTCCGCGTGCAGTGCCAGCGCTGCCGCGTCGCTGCCCGCGCCGGGCTCGCTCAGCGCGAAGGCCGCCACGGCCCGGCCCGCGGCGACGGCCGGCAGCCAGCGGGCCCGCTGCTCGGCTGTCCCGGCGTCGGCGACCGGCCCGGCGCCCAGCCCCTGGAGGGCGAGGGCCGTCTCGGCCTGCGGGCAGGAGTAGGCCAGCGACTCGCGCAGCAGGCACAGGTCGAGCGCGCTGACGCGGCGCCACGGAGGCGCCGCGGGAACGGCGCGGGCGAGCAGTCCGAGTGTGCCCAGTTCGCGGAGCAGGGGGCGGTCGACGCGGCCGTCTTCGCACCGGGCGGCGAGTGGGGCGAGCTGTTCTCCGAGTGTGCGCAGCCGCGCACACCAGGCGCGCTGCTGCGGGGTGAGTGCGAAGGCGGTGGTCATGGCGGCTCCCCTCGGCCGTGGCCCGGTGCGGGGGGTTCCGCGCGGACCGGTTCCTGTACTGTCGCCGACTCCCTGTCTATCGCGGACCATTGACTGCCGTCACCAACGCGTTACTCTCGACGCCACGCGCCGGACCGGCGCCGCCGGCGGTCCGCGGGCTGCCGTCCGAGTTCGGAGGACCGCCCGCGAGGGGGTAGCCCGGTGATGGATCCGACTCCGTCCGCGCACGTCGACACCTTCGCCCGGGACCATCTGCCGCCGCCCGACCAGTGGCCCGTGCTGCTGCTGGACGACCCGGCCCCGGCCTATCCCGCGCGGCTCAACTGCGGTGCCGAGCTGCTGGACGGGACCATCGAGCGGCTGGGGGCGGACCGGCCCGCCTTCCACACCGGCGGCCTGCCCCCCGCTCCCGGCGCGGACCCCGGCCTGGCACCGGCACCCCGGCGCACGTGGTCGTACGGCGAACTGCGGGCCACCGTCGACCGGCTCGCGCACGTCCTCACCCGGGACCTGGGCGTGGTGCCCGGCAACCGGGTGCTGCTGCGCGGCCCGACCAGCCCGGAGCTGGCCGCCTGCTGGCTGGCCGTGATGAAGGCGGGGGCCGTGGCGGTGACCGTCCTGGCCGCCCACCGGGCGGGCGAGTTGGCGACCGTCTGCCGGCTGGCGCGGATCTCGCACGCACTGTGCGACGTGCGGTCGGCGGACGAACTGGTCAAGGCCGAGGTACCCGGGCTGCGCACCGGCCTGTTCGGCGGCGGTGGCCCCGACGACGTGCTGCGGGTGGCCGCCTCCCGGCCGGACCGGTTCGAGGCGGTGCCCACCGCGGCCGACGACGTGGCGCTGATCGCCTTCACCTCCGGGACCACCGGTCGCCCGAAGGGCTGTGCACACTTCCACCGGGACGTCCTGGCCATAGCGGACACCTTCGCCGCGCAGGTGCTGCGCCCGCACGCCGACGACGTGTTCGCCGGAACGCCGCCGCTGGGCTTCACCTTCGGGCTGGGCGGGCTGGTGGTCTTCCCGCTGCGGGTGGGTGCCTCGTCGCTGCTGGACCAGTGGGGCGGCGCGGCCCGGACGCCGGAGGCGATCGCGGCGCACCGGGTCTCGGTGCTGTTCACGGCGCCGACCGCCTACCGGGCGATGCTGGCGCGGCTGGCGGCCGAGCAGCCCGGCGAGGCGGATGCCTGCGACCTGTCGTCGCTGCGCCGCTGCGTCTCCGCGGGCGAGCATCTGCCCGCCGCGACCTGGGAGGCGTGGCGGGAGCGGACGGGGCTGCGGATCATCGACGGGATCGGGGCGACGGAACTGCTGCACATCTTCCTCTCCGCCGCCGACGACGCGGTCCGTCCCGGCCGCACGGGAGTTCCGGTCCCGGGATTCCAGGCCCGCATCGTGGCGGCCGACGCGCAGGGGGCGTTGGTGCCGGTGCCGGACGGCACCCCGGGGCTGCTGGCGGTCCGCGGACCGGTCGGTTGCCGCTACCTGGCCGACGAGCGGCAGCGCGGCTACGTGCGCGAGGGGTGGAACATCACCGGGGACACCTATGTACGGGACGCGGAGGGCTACTTCCGGTTCGTGGCGCGCGCCGACGACATGATCATTTCCGCGGGCAACAACATATCGGGCCCCGAGGTCGAGGAGGTGCTGCTGCGCCACCCGGAGGTGAGCGAGGCCGCCGTGGTCGGCTGCCCGGACGAGCACCGCGGGCAACTGGCCGTCGCACACGTCGTGCTCGCCGCGGGCGGCACACCGGATGACGGGACGGCGGAGCGGCTGGCGGCGCACGTCCGTGCGGAGCTGGCCGCTTACAAGTGCCCGCGCCGGTTCGTCTTCACCTCCGACCTGCCCCGCACTCCCACCGGCAAGCTGCAGCGCTTCCGGCTGCGGGACACCGGTCCGCCGGAGGGGCCCGGCACCCGCCGGGCCTAGAGTGACGGCGTGGTCCAGAACGTGTTTCCGCAGCTCGACGAGGCAGCCCACGCCCCGCGCGGCTCGCTCCGCAAACCCTCACCCGGCTCCCTCGTGCTCTCCTTCTACGGCGCCTACGGCCGCGAGCCGGAAGGCGGGGGCGCCGTACCGGTCGCCGCGCTGATCCGGCTGCTGGGCACCCTCGGCGTCGACGCGCCGTCGGTCCGCTCGGCGGTCTCCCGGCTGAAGCGGCGCGGGCTGCTGGCCGCCGACAGACCCGGCAGCAGGGCGGCCGGATACCGCCCCTCGCCCGCCGCCGCGCAGCTCCTTGCCGACGGCGACCACCGCATCTACCACCGCCCCGAACCGGACGGCAGTTGGCTGCTGGCCGTCTTCTCCGTCCCGGAGAGCGAACGCGACCGGCGGCACGTGCTGCGCTCCCGGCTGGCCCGCCTCGGCTTCGGCACCGCCGCACCCGGTGTGTGGATCGCGCCCGGGCACCTGGAGGCCGAGACCCGGCACTCCCTGGAGCGGCTGGAGCTGGCGCCGTACGTGGACCTGTTCCGGGGCAGCCACACCGGTTTCGCGCCGACGGCCGAAGCAGTGGCCCGGTGGTGGGACCTGGAGGCCATGGCGGAGGGCCACCGCGCGTTCCTCGCCGTGCACGAGCCGGTCCTGCGCCGCTGGGAGCGCCGCAGGCGGCTGCCCGCGGAGGCCGCCTACCGGGACTACCTGCTCGCGCTCGACGCCTGGCGGCGGCTCCCGTACGCCGACCCCGGCCTGCCGCCCGGGCTGCTGCCCGCGCGCTGGCCCGGCGAGCGGTCGGCGAAGGTGTTCGCCGGGCTGCACGCGAAGCTGCGTGACGCGGGGTACGGGTATGTGCGCGAGGTGTACGCGGAGACGCCGGGCCGCTGACGTTACGGCCGTGCCGGGATGCCGCCGCGAGCCGCGGAGCAGCCGCCCGCGCCCGCGCCGGGAGCCGCCGGGCTGCGGGCTGCGGGCTGCGGGCTGCGGGCTGCGGGCTGCGGGCTGCGGGCTGCGGGCTCAACGGCCTCCGCCGTCCCGCGGCGGCCGGTCGTCACCGGTCCACCGGTCGTCGGGCGGCAGGTCGTCCTCGAGCGGCTCGTCCCACCAGCGGTCGTCGGGCTCCCGCCGGTTGCCGACGATCACGGCGAGCGGCGGGAGGATCATGGCGACGGCACACAGGGCGATGGCGGCGGGCACCGACCACAGCCGCACGAAGGCCCAGGCGCTGACGAACAGCACCAGGCAGATGGCCATCAGCGTGAAGTACCGCCGCCGCCTCCGTGCGTACATACTTCCACCGTACGGCGGTGCGGGGGTCCCGTCAGGCGGAGCGGAGAGCGAAGCGCAGGGCGAGCTTCTCCAGCGCGTCGGCGGTGGCCTCCGGGTCGGTGAGCGGGCTCATATGGTGCGCGGTGCGCCGCAGCACCCGGTGCCCGAGGGCCTCCACCCGCATCGCGGTCTCCTCGTAGCGGGGGCTGAGCCGCAGGTAGGCCGTCCGGGCGGGGTCCGGGTCCGGGAGGGCGGACGGGGCGGGCTCCTGGAAGTAGGCGAGCGGCAGCCGCGGGAGACCGGCCCGGAACTGCTCGCGCAGCACCGGATCGGGGACCTCGTCGATCAGGTCCTGCTCGGCGAAGCAGATGTCCCAGGGCGGCAGCACGCCGTCCTCGGCGAGTTCGCGCAGCCGCGCTGCCTGCTCCGGCAGGAGGGCCGCCAGCCCGCTCCGCCCCGGGTGCGGCCACGGCGCGTCGACGTAGACCGTACCGGCCACGGTGCGCGGCGGGCGGTGCCCGCGGGTGAGCAGTTCGCGGAGCGCGGGCAGCAGGGCCCCGGCGGCGCTGTGCCCGGCCAGGACGACGGGCGCGGCGCGGACGATGGGGACGGCGGCAAGCTGGCGGGCCACGGCGTCGAGCAGTTCGGGGTAGTAGGGGCCCGGGGCGTCGAAGACCCCGGTCAGGGAGGGAACACTCACCGTGCGGCCCCGTACCCGCAGCGCACCGGCGACCGGTTGCCAGAAGAGGTCTCCGGCCAGCGGGTCGTGCACCAGCACCAGTTCGGCCTGGTTCAGAGCGGGCACAGTGCTCCCCTTTCCGGCTTCGGCGGGCGTGCGCGCCGGCTCGTGCCCGTCCGCGCCCCGGAGGCGCCTTCCCCGGAGGCGGGGGATCGCGAACGGACGCTCAGCCTAGACCCGTGCGGGGCAGCGAGGCCCGGGGATTACTACATACCGCGCAGTATGAAGCGGCAGGGGCTACAGGGACAGGCGGGGCTTCGGCGCATCGGTGCGGCCGGTGGGAGGTCTGCGGCTGCCGGCCCGGTACGGCTCGGGCCACGGCGCCCCGGGCCCTTCGTACTCCTGCTCGGCCGCCGCGTGCAGCGTCCAGTGCGGGTCGTACAGGTGCGGCCGGGCCAGCGCGCACAGATCGGCGCGCCCCGCGAGGAGCAGGGAGTTGACGTCGTCCCAGGAGGAGACGGCTCCGACGGCGATGACCGGGATGCCCAGCCGGTTGCGGATGCGGTCCGCGAACGGGGTCTGGTAGGAGCGGCCCAGCGCGGGGCGCTCGTCGGCGACGACCTGGCCGCTGGAGACGTCGATGGCGTCCGCGCCGTGCTCGGCGAAGGCGGCCGCGATCCGGACCGCGTCCTCCCCCGTGGTCCCGCCCGGCGCCCAGTCGGTGGCCGATATCCGCACCGTCATGGGGCGTTCGGCGGGCCACACCTCGCGCACCGCGTCGAAGACCTCCAGCGGGTAGCGCAGCCGCGCCGACAGCGGGCCGCCATAGCCGTCGGTGCGCCGGTTGGTCAGCGGGGAGAGGAAGCCGGAGAGCAGATAGCCGTGTGCGCAGTGCAGCTCGAGCAGATCGAAGCCCGCCCGGGCACCGCGCCTCGCCGCCGCGGTGAACTCCTCGCGGACGGCGGCCATCCCGGCCGGGGTGAGCTCCTGCGGGGTCTGGCTGACACCGGGGCGGTAGGGCAGCGGGGAGGCGGCGACCAGCGGCCAGTTGCCCTCGGGCAGCGGCTCGTCGATGCCCTCCCACATGCGTCTGGTGGAGCCCTTGCGCCCGGAGTGGCCGAGTTGCAGACCGAGCGCGGCAGTCGAGGACTGGCTGTGCACGAAGGCGGCGATCCGCCGCCAGGCCGCCTCCTGTTCGTCGTTCCACAGCCCCGCGCAGCCGGGCGTGATGCGGCCCGGCTCGGAGACACACACCATCTCGGTCATGGTCAGCCCGGCGCCGCCCAGGGCCCGCGCGCCCAGGTGGACGAGGTGGAAGTCGCCGGGTACGCCGTGCTCGGACCGGTACATGTCCATCGGGGAGACGACGACGCGGTTGCGCAGCTCCAGTCCGCGCAGCTCGAAGGGGGTGAACATGGGAGGGGTGCCCGGCGGGATCCCCGCCTCCCGTTCCGTCCCGGCGACGAACGCGGGGTCGCGCAGCCTCAGATTGGCGTGGGTGACGCGGCGGCTGCGGGTCAGCAGGTTGAAGGCGAACCGGTGCGGGGGCTGCGCGACATGGTCGGCCAGCTCCTCGAACCAGGCCAGGCTGGCGTGCGCGGCGCGCTGGGTGGACCGCACGACCGGCTTGCGCTCGGCCTCGTAGGCGGCCAGCGCGGCGGGGAGGTCGGGCTCCTCGCGCAGGCAGGCCGCGAGCGCCAGGGCGTCCTCGACGGCGAGTTTGGTGCCCGAGCCGATGGAGAAGTGCGCCGTGTGCGCGGCGTCGCCGAGCAGCACGATGTTCCCGTGTGTCCAGCGCTCGTTGACGACGGTGCGGAAGGCGGTCCAGCGCGAGCGGTTGCCGTGCAGCGTCCGCCCGCGCAGTGTCGCGGGGAACAGCGCGGCGCACCGCTCGGCCGCGGCGCGCTCGTCCAGCCGGTCCAGTCCCGCCGCCCGCCACACCTCCTCGCGGGCCTCGACCACGGCGGTCGAGCGGTCCGGCGCGTAGGGGTAGGCGTGCAGTTGGAGGATGCCGTGCGGGGTCTCGGCGATCTCGAAGCGGAAGGCGTCCGGCGCGAAGTCCGCGGCCAGCCAGATGTACCGGCAGCGGTGGGTGGTCAGCGCGGGCCGGAAGAGGCCGGCGTGCGCGGCCCGGGTGGCGCTGTGCACCCCGTCGGCGGCGACGACCAGGTCGTGGTCGCGGGCCAGTTCGGCGGCCGGGGGCGCCTGGGTGCGGAAGCGCAGCGCCACGCCGAGCCCGCGGCACCGCTCGTGCAGCACCGACAGGAGCGTGCGGCGGCCGAGCGCCGCGAAGCCGTGTCCGCCGGAGGTGAGGGTCCGGCCGCGGTGCACGACCTCGATCGCGTCCCACCGCACCAGATGTTCGCCCAGGGCGGCGAAGGCGTCCGGGTCGGCGTTCTCGATCCCGCCGACGGTCTCGTCGGAGAGGACGACGCCGAAGCCGAACGTCTCGCCCGGTGCGTCGCGTTCGTAGACCGTCACCTCGCGCGCCGGGTCGAGCCGCTTGAGCAGCAGCGCGGCGTACAGTCCGCCGGGGCCGCCGCCGATGACGGCCACGCGCAGCGCCCGATTCCCCCGGGCCGCCGGGTGCGCCGCTATCACGGCGCGCTCACCTGCCCCGCCAGGTCGGCGGCCGCTTCTGGGTGAAGGCCGCGTGGAACTCCTGGTAGTCCTCGCCGTGCATCAGCAGCGCCTGGGTGGCGGCGTCGAGTTCGACGGCGCCGGACAGCGGGAGGTCGAGCTCGGCGGTGAGCAGCGCCTTGGTCTGTGCGTGGGCGAGCGCGGGACCGTCCGCCAGCCGCCGGGCCAGTGCGTCCGCGGCGGGACCGGCCTCGCCTTCCTCGGCCAACTGGCTGAGCAGGCCGATCCGTTCCGCCTCCGGTGCCCGCACGGGCTCCCCCAGCATCAGGATGCGGGTGGCGTGGCCGAGCCCGACCACCCGGGGCAGCAGGTAGGCGGCGCCCATGTCGCCGCCGGAGAGGCCGACGCGGGTGAAGAGGAAGGCGAACCGCGCGGTGGGGTCGGCCACCCGGAAGTCCGCCGCGAGCGCGAGCACCGCGCCCGCGCCCGCCGCCACCCCGTGCACGGCCGCCACCACGGGGAACGGCGCCTCCCGCAGGGCGCGGACGACCTGTCCGGTCATCCGGTTGAACTCCAGCAGCCGGGCGGTGTCCATCCGCAGTGTGGCGCCGATGATCTCGTCCACGTCGCCGCCCGAGCAGAAGCCGCGCCCCTCGCCCGCGAGCACCAGGGCCCGGGTGCGGTCGCGGTGCGACAGTTCGGCGAGCAGGTCGCGGAGGTCGGCGTACGCCTCGAAGGTGAGCGCGTTCAGTTTCTCCGGCCGGTCGAGCGTCACGGTGGTGACGCCCTTGTCCTCGGCGACCCGCAGATGCCGCCATTCCTCGGTGCGCTGCGCAGATCCGGTGAACGGGCTCATCCCGCGGCCTCCGTCGCTCCGTCGGCAAACCGTCGGCCTCCCGCCCGGGTCGGTCGGGCCGGCGACCGCGTCGAACGTATCACTGGATTCTGACTGCCGTCATGAGTGCGCGATAGACAGTACGGGGCGGATCCCATGGCCGCCGCAGCACACTCCGCCGTCACCTGTCATCCGATCGGGGGAGCGCGGAGGTGCGGGAACGGTTCACCTCGCGGGCGCGTGCATACGGTCCCCGACATGCGAGCGGCACAGCACGGCGGCGGAGCCGCCGCCACTCTGGACGGCCGTGCGGACGGCATCGACGGCCCCGGCGAGCCCGGCGGCACCGCGGAGTTCCCACGCCCCTCCGCCGACGGCTCCGCCGGCGGGCCGGGAGGGGCCGCACGGGCGCCTGCCGTCAGCGCCCTGCACCTGTCCGCCTTCCGCGCGCTGCGCACCCGCACCGTTCCGCTGGGCCCCGTCACCGTATTGACGGGACCCAGCGGCATCGGCAAGTCCACCGTCCTGGAGGCGTACGAGGCGCTGGCCCGACTCGGCCAGGGCAGCACGCTGGACGAGGTGTTCGGCGCGCCGCCCGCCCCGCCCGCTGGGCACTCGCCCTACGTACCGCGGACCGCCCGGGCCGACCGCCAGGGGCGACGCGGCTTCCGGCTCGGCTGCACCGTGACGGGCCCGGCCGGACCGCTGCGCTTCGACGTCGCCGTCCAGGCGGAACCCGAACTGCGCGTCGTGGGCGAACGGCTGTCCGTGCAGTCCGGCGGGACGCTGCTCTCCACGGCGCTGCGGGACCCGGCCCGGCGCGCGGTGGCGGCCACCTGCCCGGCGGCGGGCTCGTCCCGGACGCTGCGGATGCCCGACGACCGGCTGACCCTGCCGCTGCTGCCGCTGCGGGTCGCCGGAACGACACCCGGGGAGCAGGCGCTGCTGGAGGCAGTCGAGCAGGTCGTGGTCGCGCTGCGCTCGGTCTTCGCCTGTGCACCGGTGCCCGCGCGGATGCGGGAGCCGGTCGCGGTCCGGGACGGGAGGCTGCGCGGCGACTGCGGCAACCTCGCGGACGTGCTGCGCCGCACCAGGTCGGAATGCGGAACCCGGCACACGGCCCTGCTGGCCGCGGTGCGGGAAGGCTGCGCAGGGCCGGTCGCCGAGCTGCGCGCGGAACCGGCCGGGGGCGGCCGCGGGCAGGTGTCGGAGCTGGTGCGGGGCGTCCTGGTACGGGACGACGGCGGGCCGGGCACACCCCTGGAGTGGCTGGGCGAGGGCGAGTTGCGGTTCACCGCGCTGGCGCTCGTCCTGCTGACCGGACCCGGGGTGCTGTCGGTGGACACGGTGCACGAGCTCCCTGCCGCACGGCAGGCGCTCACGGTGCTGGCGGACGGCGCGGACCGGGGGCTGGACGGGCGGCAGGCGGCCGAACTCCTGTCACTCGCCCGGCGGATGGCAGAGCGCGGCCATGTACGGCTGCTGGCCACGAGTACCGCCGGCGGCGCACTGGCCCGGGAGGCGGCGCCGACCGGCGAGCCGCTGCTGGTAGACCTTGGAGGGTGAACGCAGAGCACGACGACGCAGACGAGGCACGTAACGGCGCCCAGGACGGGGCCGGCGGCCACCGGGAGGCCCCCCGCACGGTCGCGGAACTCCAGCGACGACTCGCCCGGTTCGCCGAGGCGCGGGCCTGGGGGCAGTACCACACCCCCAAGAACCTGGCGGCGGCGCTGAGCGTGGAGGCGGCCGAACTGGTGGAGATCTTCCAGTGGTTGACCCCGGAGCAGTCGGCGCGGGTGATGGCGGACGCGGAGGGCGCCGCGCGGGTCGAGGACGAGGTCGCGGATGTCCTCGCGTACCTGCTCCAGTTCTGCCACGTGGTGGGGGTCGACCCCCTCGCGGCACTGGAAGCGAAGATCGAGAGGAACGAAACGCGTTTCCCGAAGCCCGGAACCGGTCACTCTATGGAGTGAAGAACTTCGTTGCGCGAGCCTTTTATCCACGATATTCCGAAACCTCCCGGCGGAGCTGGCCCATTTCAGTCACGTTGGGTAATGACCAGTGAGGGGTAGGCAGATGGACGCAGGCCGGCTCATCGCCGCCACACGCCAGGCCCTCGCGCTCAGTGCGGACGTGTCCGACACTCTCACCGAGGCATGGCAGGCGCAGGCACTCGCGGCGGCGGTGGGCAGCCATCTCGCGGTCAGCGGCCCCCCGGCGGTGCGGTCGGAGGCACTGGGCCTGAGCGAGGTGGGCGGCAGGGCCAACGGCTCCAGGAACCAGGCGATGCGGGCCGGAGCGGTGCGCGCGGCCCAGCTCTCGGAGATCGACGATCCCCGTCGCACACTGGACGATCTGGGCGCGCTCCTGGGCGAGGCGGGGGTCGCCCTGGTCGGCGTCGCGGTCACGGCGGAGGAGGAGGCGCTGTACTGGCAGTGCATGGAAGCCATCGACGCGGCCGACGAGTCGGGCGACCGGATCGCCGCGATCCTCCGCACTCTGGCCATGCGGGAACGCGGCAGCCTGGCCTGACCCCAGGGCGACCGCACGGTGCTACTCCCCGCAGCCTGCGACGAGTTCGTACCCGGCCTCGTCCACCGCCTCGCGGACGGCCGCGGGGCCGGGAAGCGCGGCGCCGAGGAGGGGGACGCTGTCGTGCTCGACATCGACCACCACCTCGGCGCCCCCGGGAGTCGGCCCAGCTCCGCGGTGACGGCCTCGGCGCAGTGGCCGCAGGCCGTGCCCAACACCGTGTAGCTGCGGCCGCGGGCACCCGGCGCGCTCACGCGGCGACCTCCGGGGCGTCCGGGAGATGCCGCGTTCCCTCCGGGACGTGGCGGGCGGCCAGGGCCGGTACCGGCGCCCCGCAACGCCGGGCGACCAGGCAGTATGGGGGCATGCGACTGCGAATCTTCACCGAGCCCCAGCAGGGGGCCGACTACGACACGCTGCTGAAGGTCGCGAAGGCCACCGAAGACCTGGGCTTCGACGCGTTCTACCGCTCCGACCACTATCTGGCCATGGGCGACTCCGACGGACTGCCCGGGCCCACCGACGCCTGGATCACCCTGGCCGGGCTCGCCCGGGAGACCAGCCGCATCCGGCTGGGCACGCTCATGACCGCCGGAACCTTCCGGCTGCCGGGGCCGCTGGCGATCCAGGTGGCCCAGGTGGACGCCATGTCGGGCGGCCGCGTCGACTTCGGCCTGGGCGCGGGGTGGTTCGAGGCGGAGCACACCGCCTACGGCATCCCCTTCCCCAAGGAGAAGTTCGGCCGGCTGGAGGAGCAGCTCGCGATCGTCACGGGGCTGTGGGAGACCCCGGCCGGTGAGACGTTCAGCCACCAGGGCACCTACTACCAGCTCACGGACTCCCCCGCGCTGCCCAAGCCGCACCAGGAACACATCCCGGTCCTGGTGGGCGGCTTCGGCGCCACGCGCACGCCGCGGCTGGCGGCGCGTTACGCGGACGAGTTCAACGTGCCCTTCGGCTCCCTCGCGGACACCGAGCGGCAGTTCGACCGGGTGCGGGCCGCCGCCCGGGAGCGCGGCCGCGACGCCGCGGAGCTGGTGTACTCCAACGCGCTGGTGGCCTGCGTGGGCCGGGACGACGCGGAGGTGGCCCGCCGCGCTGCGGCCATCGGCCGCGAGGTGTCCGAGCTGAAGGAGAACGGACTGGCGGGCACACCGGAGGAGGTCGTGGACCGGATCGGCCGGTTCGGCGAGCTGGGCAGCTCCCGCGTCTACCTCCAGATCCTCGACCTGGGCGACCTGGACCACCTGGCACTGATCGCGGACCAGGTGCAGGCCAAGCTGTCGTGACCCCGCATCCCGTGTCCCCGCTCGCCCAGGCGCTCGACCGGGGCACCGTACTGCTGGACGGCGGGCTCGCAGACCAGCTGACGGCCCAGGGCAACGACCTCGGCGACGAGCTGTGGTCGGCCCGCCTGCTGGCCGAGGCGCCCGGGGAGGTCGAGGCCGCGCACGCGGCGTACGTCCGGGCCGGGGCGCGGGTACTGATCACCGCCGGCTACCAGGCGTCGTTCGAGGGCTTCGCGCGCCGGGGGTGGGATGCGGCGCAGGCCGCGGCGCTGTTCCGGCGCAGTGTGGAGCTGGCGCGGGCGGCGGCGCGGGGCGCGACCGGCGAGCAGGTGTGGGTCGCGGCCTCGGTCGGCCCCTACGGCGCGGTGCTCGCGGACGGCAGCGAGTACCGGGGCCGGTACGGACTGGGCGTCGCGGAACTGGCCGACTTCCACCGGCCGCGGATCGAGGCGCTGGCGGCGGCGGAGCCGGATGTCCTCGCGCTGGAGACGGTACCCGACGCGGTGGAGGCCGAGGCGCTGCTGCGGGCCGCGGCGGACTGCGGGCTGCCGGTGTGGCTGAGCTGCACGGTGGCGGGCGGGCGCACCCGTGCGGGGCAGCCGCTGGCGGAGGCTTTCGGGCCCGCCGCGGGCAATCCGCAGGTGCTCGCGGTCGGCGTGAACTGCTGCGCGTCCGAGGAGGTGGACGTGGCGCTGGAGGCGGCCGCGCGGGCGTGCCCGGGGGTGCCGCTGGTCGCCTATCCGAACAGCGGCGAGGGCTGGGACGCGACGCGGGCCCGGTGGACGGGGTCGCCGTCGTTCGCGGCGGGGCGGGTTCCGGGTTGGGTGGCGCGCGGGGCCCGGCTGGTCGGCGGCTGCTGCCGGGTGGGGCCGCGGGACATCGCCGCGGTGGGGCGGATCCTGCGGCAGGACGGCTGAATCGGGCGGGGCGCGTGCGGCGTCGGGGCCTGTCGACTCCTCGCGGTGCGCGGGGCGCTCCGTCAGGATGAGCGCATGGGATTCCATGTCGACTCCGAGACCGGGCGGCTGCGCCGCGTCATCGTGCACCGGCCGGGGCTCGAACTGAAGCGGCTCACCCCCACCAACAAGGACGAGCTCCTCTTCGACGATGTGCTGTGGGTGCGCCGGGCGCTGGAGGAGCACGACGCGTTCGCCGGCACGCTGCGCGAACTCGGCGTCGAGGTGCACCTGTTCGGGGATCTGCTGGCGGAGGCCCTCGACGTCCCCGCCGCCCGCGCGCTGGTCCTGGACCGGGTCTTCGACGAGAAGGAGTACGGGCTGCTGGCCACCGGCCACCTGCGGGACTCCTTCGACCGGCTGCCGACGGCCGAGCTGGCCGAGGCGCTGATCGGGGGCATGACCAAGCGGGAGTATCTGGAGCGCTGCGCCGAACCGGCGTCGGTGCGCTTCCATGTGATGGACGAGGACGACTTCCTGCTGGCCCCACTGCCCAACCACATCTTCACCCGGGACACCTCGGCGTGGGTCTACGACGGGGTGTGCATCAACGCGATGCGCTGGCCGGCGCGGCAGCGCGAGACCGTCCACTTCGAGGCCGTCTACCGGCACCATCCGCTGTTCGCGGCCGCCGCGGACGGCGGTCCGAGCGGCGGTTTCCACACCTGGGCGGGCGGCCAGTCGGCCTACCCGGCCACCATCGAGGGCGGCGACGTGCTGGTGCTGGGCAACGGCGCGGTGCTGGTCGGGATGAGTGAGCGGACCACCCCGCAGGCGGTGGAGACGCTGGCACACGGGCTGTTCGCGCAGGGCTCGGCCCAATCGATCGTCGCGCTGGACATGCCCAAACGCCGGGCCTTCATGCACCTGGACACGGTGCTGACGATGGTCGACGGGGAGACCTTCACCCAGTACGAGGGGCTGGGCATGCTGCGCTCGTACACGATCGAGCCGGGGGCCGGCGACCAGGAGCTGAAGGTCTCCGACCACGCCCCGGAGCACATGCACCGGGCCATCGCCGCGGCGCTGGGGCTGGACCGGATCCGGGTGCTGACCGCGACGCAGGACGTGCGCTCCGCCGAGCGGGAGCAGTGGGACGACGGCTGCAACGTGCTGGCCGTCGAGCCGGGTGTCGTGGTGGCCTACGACCGGAACGTGACGACCAACGCCCACCTGCGGCGGCAGGGTGTCGAGGTGGTGGAGATCCCCGGGGGCGAGCTGGGACGGGGGCGCGGCGGGCCGCGCTGTATGAGCTGCCCGGTGGAGCGCGACCCGGTCGTATAGGAATTCGGTGTGCCGTATACAATTGCGGACAGCACTGCACGCGCGCACCTAGGAGCCCCCATGGCAGCAGATCTCACCGGCCGCCACTTCCTCAAGGAGCTGGACTTCACGCCGGAGGAGTTCGGCGGCCTGGTCTCCCTGGCCGCCGAACTGAAGGCGGCGAAGCGGGAGGGCACCGAGCAGCCGCGACTGCGGGGCCGGAACATCGCGCTGCTCTTCGAGAAGTCCTCCACGCGCACGCGCTGTGCCTTCGAGGTCGCCGCCGCCGACCAGGGAGCGCACACCACCTACCTGGACCCGGCCGGCTCACACCTGGGCGTGAAGGAGTCCATAAAGGACACCGCGCGCGTGCTCGGGCGGATGTTCGACGGGATCCAGTACCGCGGCAGCGGCCAGGAGAAGGTCGAGGAGCTGGCCGCGCACGCCGGGGTGCCGGTCTTCAACGGGCTCACCGACACGTGGCACCCCACCCAGATGCTCGCCGACGTGCTCACCATGACCGAGCACGCACCGGGCGCGCCCGGCCGGCCGCCGGCGGAGCTCGCATACGCGTACCTGGGCGACGCGCGCAACAACATGGGCAACTCCTACCTGGTCACCGGGGCGCTGCTGGGGATGGACGTACGCATCGCCGCCCCGCGCCCGCTGTGGCCCGAGGAACCGGTGGTCGCCCGGGCCCGTGAGGTCGCCGAGCGCACCGGCGCGCGGATCACCCTGACCGAGGACGTGGCCGAGGGCGTCGCCGGAGCCGACTTCCTCGCCACCGATGTCTGGGTCTCCATGGGCGAGCCGCAGCAGGTGTGGGCCGAGCGGATCGCGCTCCTGAAGCCGTACGCGGTGACCATGGACGTCCTGCGGGCCACCGGGAACCCCGAGGTGCGCTTCCTGCACTGCCTGCCGGCCTTCCACGACCTGGGCACGGCGGTGGCCCGGGAGATCCACGAGCAGCACGGACTGACCTCGCTGGAGGTCACCGACGAGGTGTTCGAGTCGGCGTACTCAGTCGTCTTCGACCAGGCCGAGAACCGGCTGCACACGATCAAGGCCGTGCTGGTGGCCACGCTGGGCTGAGGCCGACCGAGCACACACCCGGCCGAGCACACCGAAGCCGGCCGGACACCCGTCACCCGTACAGCTGTGCGCATAGTCATACGGATATCCGCGGGATCATGCAGGCGCGGCACTTACGATGGAGGACACCTCGAAGGGTCCGGGCACCCGCCCGGACCCTTCCCTTGTGTCCCCGTGCCAGGCATCCCTGCGCACGTCCCGCCTGTGCACCCACCCCGTGCACACCCCCGCACCATCCTGGAAGTCCCATGCCACGCACCGGCCTGCGTCTGAAATCCCCCGATCTGCTGGTCGCCGAGTCCGGCGCCGATCTGGAGGGGCACGGCCTCAAGCGCACTCTCGGCCCGTTCCAGCTCGTGTGCTTCGGGGTCGGCGCGATCGTCGGAACCGGCATCTTCGTCGGTCTGTCCGACACCGTCGCCGAGGCCGGTCCCGCCGTCCTCGTCTCCTTCGTCCTGGCCGCACTGACCTGCGTCTTCACCGCCTTCTCCTTCGCCGAACTGGGCAGCGCCATCCCGGTCTCGGGCAGCTCCTACTCCTACGCCTACGCCGCCCTCGGGGAGCGTGCGGCGTTTCTGGTGGGCTGGTGCCTGCTGCTGGAGTACGGCGTCTCGGTCTCCGCCGTCGCGATCGGCTGGGGGCAGTACCTCAACGAGCTGCTGGAGAACACCGTCGGGGTGCGCATCCCGGCCGCCCTCGCCGACGCCCCCGGGCACGGCGGCGTCGTCAACGTTCCCGCGGTGGTCGTGATGCTGCTCGCCGCCGTGCTGCTGGTGCGCGGTGTGCGGGAGAGTGCCCGGGCCACGGCCGCGATGGCAGTGATCAAGGTCGGCATCCTGGTGCTCTTCTGCGCCATCGCCTTCACCGCCTACGACGCCGGGAACCTCTCACCGTTCGCACCCGAGGGCCTGGGCGGCATCGGAGCGGGCGCCTCGCTGGCCTTCTTCTCCTTCATCGGGTTCGACGCCATCTCCACGGCCGGTGAGGAGGTCAGGAACCCGCGCCGGAACGTCCCGCTGGCGATCCTGGTGACCATCGGCTGCGTGGCGCTGCTCTACTGCCTGGTGTCGGTCGCGGCCATCGGCGCGATGCCCTGGGAGCAGGTGGGCGGCAAGCCCGCCGCGCTCTCGCTGATCGTCGACCACGCCACGGGCTCGGCCTTCGGCTCGACCGTGATCGCGCTGGGAGCCGTGGTGGCCATCGCCTCGGTGGTGCTGGCGGTGATGTACGGACAGACCCGGATCCTGCTGTCGATGTCCCGGGACGGGCTGGTGCCACGGGTGTTCGCACGCGTCTCGCCCCGGACCTCGACCCCGGTCGCCAACACCTGGATCGTCGCCGTCGTCTTCGCCGTCCCCGCCGCCGTGGTGCCGCTGGACGTCGTGCTCGACATGACGGTGATCGGCACCCTGGCGATCATGGCCGTGGTGAACGTCTGCGTCCTGGCGCTGCGCCGCTCGCAGCCCGGACTGCGGCGCAGCTTCCGGGTGCCGTTCACCCCCTGGTCGCCGCTGCTGGGCGTGGCGCTGAGCCTGTATCTGATGTCCGGGCTGCCGCTGGTGACCTGGATCCAGTTCGCGGTCTTCCTGGCGATCGGCGCACTGGTCTACTCCCGCTACGGACGGCCCCGCTCCCGGTTGGCCGGCGCCGCCGGGGGACAGCCCCCGGGCGGGAAGTCCCCGGGCGGCACCCCCGCGGGCGGAGAGTCGCCGAACGGGGACCCGTCGGCCGCGTCCCGTTCCTCGGTCGGGGCCTGACGGCCCGCAGACCCGGCCTCCGGCCGCCGGTTCGGCACCCGCACGGCGCCCCGGCGCGGGTACGGTGCACCCGGCGGCCCCCGCGCGCCCAGCGCCCCTTACCGCGGTGCGCGTCGGCGCACGGTGCCACCGACCACCGGCGGTACGCCCCGCACCGGCCCGCGGGCCGCGGGAGCGGGGCGAGTGAGAGAGCGGAGAGTGCAATGCGCGTGGGACTGCTGAGGGCTGTCGGAGCGGCGACGGCCGTGTACGGAGCCGCCGTCACGGCCTGGCCCGCGCTGTTGGCGAAACCGTCCGGGCTGGTGGACCAGGACGGCCGGACCGCGCCCGACACCCGGACCTCGCTGCGTCCGCTGGCCTGGCGGGACGCGGCCAGCGGCCTCGCCCTGGTGCTGGCGCCGGAGGGCGCCCCGCTGCGAACAGCAGCCTGGCTGCGGATCGCGGCCGACCTGGGCGACGCCGTACTGCTCGGCGCGACCCTCCCCCGCGCCACCCGCGCCAAGGCGGTGGCCGTCTCGGTGGGCTGGTGCGCGCTGTCGGTGGCCGCGCTGTGCGCGGGCCGGGAGGACGCGGACGCGCAGGCAGCCGGGAGGGATTGACCCCGCAACCCTCCCTCGTGCGGCCGCCACGCCCAGGTGCCGCCCGGGAGCGCGTTGCCCGCCCGGCACCGCGGTGCCGACGCGCCCCACCGCCGCGTCCGGCGCCGGGGCCGCCCTCCGTACGTACGCGCTCACCGGGCGCGGTCGTCCGCCCGGGGCTACGCTCGGATCATGGAGGGTCGGGGTCGGCACCGTCACGCGCGGCCCGCGAGCGCGGATGATCTGCTCTCGCAGCTCGGACAGCTCACCGCCCGGGTCCGCGAGGAGGTCGAGGTCCAGCGCGCGCGGGTCGAGCTGGCCGAGGCCCTGCAACGCGGCATGCTCCCCTCCGCCCTGCCCACCGCGCCGGGTCTGCGCGTCGCGGCCCGCTACGCCCCGGCCCGCAACGGCCTGGACATCGGAGGCGACTGGTACGACGGCTTCCTGCTGTCCGACGGCACCCTCAGCTTCTCGGTGGGCGATGTCCAGGGGCACGACGTGGAGGCCGCCGCCTACATGGGCCAGGTGCGCATCGCGCTGCGCGCCGTGGCCGCCATGGGCTCCACGGACCCCGGCGAGATCCTGCACACCGCCAACGAGCTGCTCGCCGCGATCGACAACCCGCTCTTCGCCACCTGCGTCTTCCTGCGCTTCGACCCGCACACCTGGAGCGTGCAGACCGCGCGTGCCGGCCACACGGGCGCGGTGTGGGCGCGGACCGACGGGGTGTCCGGCGTCATCGACCACACGCCGGAGGAGATCGGCCTGCCGCTGGCCGTGCTGGAGGGCCAGACCTACACCGTCACCGAGTACCGCTTCACCCAGCCGGGTGCACTGGCGCTGCTGACCGACGGTGTCGTGGAGGGGCCGCGATTCCCGTTGGAGCGGGGCCTCGACCAGGTGGCGCGAGTGCTGCGGGACGGCGTGCGTGAGGACCCCGAAGTGCTCGCCGACCGGGTGATGGAGGTGGCGGAGCAGACCGGGCACACCGACGACGCGGCCGTCCTGGTGCTCAGCTATGACGGGCCGGAGGCGTGTCAGACGGACCGTGCGGTGCCGGGCGTTGTCTGATGAACGATGTGCCCCCCAGCGAGACGACAGCCGACCGCCCGCCGGAACCCGCTCCCGCGCCGGCCGGCGCGGCGCTGCTCGGCGATCCCCGGTCGAGGCTGCTGGCGGCCTATGTGCTGCGGCTCGTCGTGCTCGCTCTGCTCTACTACGGAGGCGGACGGCTCGGCCTGCTGTGGAAGGTGGCGGTCGAGGGCGCGGTCGTCACCCCGTTCTGGCCGCCGACCGGTATCGCCGTCGCCGGACTGCTCTGGTTCGGGCTCCGGCTGTGGCCGGGAGTGGCCCTCGGCGCGCTGCTGGTGCTCACCAACATGGGGCCGCTGAGCTGGACCTCGCTGGGCTCCGTCGCGGGCAGTACGCTCGCCCCGGTCCTCGCCTGCCTGCTGCTGCACCGTGCGGGATTCCGCGAACAGGTGGACCGGCTGCGGGACGGGGTGAGCCTGGTCTTCCTCGCGGCGTTCCTGGGCATGCTGGTGAGCGCGACCGTGGGCACCCTGATGGTGGTGGCGGGCGGCAACCTCACGCTGCACGAGTTCTGGCCGGTCTGGTCCGCGTGGTGGGCGGGGGACGCGGTCGGAGTCCTGGTCGTCACCCCGCTGCTGCTGTCCCTGCCCAAGCTGGGCCGGCCGCGCAGCGTCCTGCAGGCGGTGGAGGCGCTGGGGCTGGGAGCGGCGACGACCGTACTGGCCATCGTGGTGACCCGTGCCCCCATGGACCTGCTGTTCCTGATCTTCCCGCTGCTGGTGTGGGCCGCACTGCGCTTCCAGCTCGCGGGCTGCGCGGTGAGCACGACGATTCTCGCCGTCGCCGCGACCGGGGCCGCCACCGCACGGGTGGGCGTCTTCGCACGGGAGGACCTGATCACGGGCATGATCACGCTCCAGGCCCTGAACGGCTCCGCCGCGCTGACCACGCTGCTGCTGGCCGCCGTCACCGCCGAGAAGCGCAACACCCACCGCAGGATCGCCGCCGCCTGCGAAGACCTCGCCGAGATGGTGGAGGTCCTCGCCCCGCAGGGTCGCGGTCCGCGTTCGTTCCCGGCCGGCGGCCGGACGGGGCAGCGCCAGGGATAGGGTCCCGCCATGGCCCAGCCTCCGCCCGTGCCACCTCCGCCCGTGCCACCTCCGCCCGTACCGTCCCCGTCCATGCCGGCTCCGTCCGTCCCGTCGCCGGACGCCGTCGCGTGGGAGCGGGCACTGGGCACGCTGGGACCGTGGCTGGCGACGGTGGGACCGCGGCGGCACGCGGACTGGCTGCAGGACGCCTCGGCGGTGCTCCGGCTCGGCACCCGGGACCCACGAGGCTGGCACACCGTCGACCAGCACGCGGGAAGCCCCTCCCGCACCTCGCAGGCCCCGTACTACCCGCTGGCCCTCGTGGATGCGCACCACCTCAACCACCACCTGGAACTGATCACCGGGCGGGAAGCCACCATGCTGCTGACGCGCCACTGCGCCGAGTACGGCGGCCCCCCGTTCCACCGCGGCTCCGAGGCAGCTCTGCGTGCGGCGGCCCGCACCGTCCTGGCCAGGTTCGGCCCCGCGGCGGAGTTCGCCACAAACGAGGACCTGCTCACCGACGAGTTCCTCGACGACGCGTCCGACGACGAGGAGAGCGGTGCGGAAGCCGCCGGCAGGTGCCGCCGGACATTCGCCGTCTCCTGCCTCACCCATCCGGCAGCCGAGCGGGACGGCTACATCCTGGACCTGGGGGTGGTCGCCGCCTCGGAGACCGAGGTCGGCGTCTTCTGGAACTACTTCATCGACTGACCCCGGCCCATGCCGAGCCGTGCCACCCCGGCCGACGCGCTGCGGCGGACTCAGGCGGCCAGGTGCGCGAGGAGCTCCGGGCCCGCCGGATAGGGCTCCTCGACGGGCAGCAGGCTGCGAGCACCCGTCAGGTCACCGGCGCGCACGGCGGCGTGCACCCGGTGGGCGAGCGGGGTGACGTCGGTGAGCGAGACGGTCCACTCGTCGGCGTAGCGGCGTGCGGCCTCACCCCCCAGGCCGAGCTGGAGCGACCGGTAGGGCAGCGGACGCAGTTGCAGGTCGCGTTCGGGATCCCACTGCACCCGGGCCGGGGACTCCCGCAACTGCCGCTTCCACGCGGCGCGGTCGGGATGCCGGTCCGGGTCGTGGTGCGACAGGCAGGCGTGGCGCAGCGCCCACTCGAAGCCCTCGCGGGTGATCTCCACGGCCAGCACGGTCTCCTGGTCCTGCTTGGTGGCCCAGCCGCAGCGGTACATCATCCACAGGAAGGACGGTTTGATCCAGGTCATCCGGTCCCGCTTCCAGGCGGCAGGGAACCGCCCGTCGCGAGCGGCGGGCAACCCGAGCCGGGGAGCGTACGCCTGGTAGACGGTGACCGTGGACGCCGTGTGCAGCGCACGGATGCGGTGCGCGGATGGTTCGTGCTGATGTTCTGACACGGCGTCCAGGATCACCGCACCTGCGGCCCGCCGGCCACCGGATTTCCGGGGAGCCGTGCGACCGTGCGACCGTGCGGCCGTGCGGCCGTGCGGCCGTGCGACCGTGCGACCGTGCGACCGTGCGACCGCTCAGAGGATCTCCAGCGGGTGCTTGCGGTGCGGCGGCGGGAAGGCCTCGTCCAGCACGGTCCGGTCCTCGTCGGTGAGCCGCAGATCGGCCGCCGCGCGGTTCTCCTCGACATGTGCGCGGACCGAGGCCTTGGGGATGGCGATGACGTCCTCGTGGCGCAGCACCCAGGCCACCGCCACCTGCGCGGGAGTGGCCCCGTGCGCTTCGGCGACCCTGCGCAGTGCGGGGTGCTCCAGCAGACGCCCCTGCTCGACGGGGGAGTAGGCCATCACGGGCACCGCCAACTCGCGGCAGTGGGGCAGCAGATCGAACTCGGGCCCGCGCCGGGAGAGGTTGTAGAGCACCTGGTCGGTCTCCGGCACCGCTCCACCGGGCAGGTCGGCGAGGTCGTCGGTGTCCAGGTTGCTCACTCCCCAGAAGCGGATGTCGCCCTCGCGTACCAGCCCCTCCAGCGCCTCGACCGTCTCGGCCAGCGGGACGCCGCCGCGCCAGTGCAGCAGATACAGGTCGATGCGGTCGGTGCCCAGCCGGCGCAGGCTGGCCCGGCAGGCTTCGACGGTGCCGCGCCGATCGGCGTGGGAGGGCAGCACCTTGCTGACGAGGAACACCTCGTCCCGGCGGCCCTGCACCGCCTCGCCGACCAACTCCTCGGCAGCGCCGCTGCCGTACATCTCGGCGGTGTCGATGAGCGTCATGCCCAGGTCGATACCGGTGCGCAGCGCCTCCAGCTCCCGGGCCCGGCGGGAGGGGTCGTCACCCATGTGCCAGGTGCCCTGGCCCAGGGCCGGGACGGCGGTACCGGAGGGAAGCTTCACAGTGCGCACGACGTTCGCGGTCCTTTCCGTGGGCGGCGGTTGCGGCCGGGTCCGGTGGGGTGCGCCGGTGCCCGGCGGCCCCGGGCCGGGCGCCCGGTGCCGCTCCCATGATCGCTCAGACCGCGGCGCCCTGGGGTATGCGCCTGCCGTTGGCGAGGCCCCCGGGGTCGAGCCCCAGCGCGTCGGCGGCCGTGGCGCCCACGTCCGCGAGGCTGTCCGCGTCCGGCAGCAGCTCCACTCCGGGGGCTCCGGGGCGGTGGATGAGCACCGGCACATACTCGCGGGTGTGGTAGGCGTGCCCGATGGTCGGGTCGTTGCCGTGGTCGCCGGTGACCACGAGCCGGTCCCCTGGCCGGTCCAGCAGCGCGACCAGCGCGGCCAGCCCCGCGTCGACCTGCTCCAGGATGCGCGCGTACCGCTCGGCGTCCTGCTGGTGCCCGGCGAGGTCGCTCTCCTGCACATTGGCGACGACCAGAGCCTCCCCCGGCGCGCGGACCGCCTCCGCCGTGTGGGCGAGGACGTCGGCCGTGGGCACGGCGGGGCGGCGGATCGCGGCCTCGCACGCGAGGATGTCCGCGGCCTTGCCGACGAGGGTCACGGGGATGCCGGACCGTGCCGCCAACTCGGGCAGCTGCCGGGTGTGGTCCAGCTCCGCGCCCAGGTGCCGCACCTGGAGGCCGTCGTGCCGGTAGAAGCCGCTCGCCGGGGTGTCCAGCCCCACCGTGCCGCCGTCGCCGTCGCGGACGAACCCGGGCAGCGGGCCGTCCGCGTGGCCGCCGACGGCGATGACCCGGGCGACGGGCGCCACCGCGCGCACCGTGCGGGCGACGGCGAGGATGCCGTCGAAGCCGAGGTCCGCCAGTTCGGCCGACGCGTTCCAGTTGATGCCGGGGTCGGCCTCCAGGTTGTCGTGCACCAGCACGCTGCCGTCGACCAGCAGCAGCGGCCTGCCGTCGAGGAGTTCGACCCGGTGCCCCGCCGCGCGCAGGGCTGCGGTCACCTCCGTCAGATGCTCGCCGAGCCGGGCGACGGTCACCCGGCTGAAGTCCGCGCCCATCATCGTCTGGTGGCCGGCGAAGGTGTCGGCCCCGGGGTAGCCCAGCGCCGCCCGGCCCGCCGCGACGGGCAGCCGGGTGCCGCGGGCGAGATCGGGGTGCGGGTGGACCAGGCCCAGGCCCAGCGCCCCGAGGACGGGCAGCCGCAGCGGCCTGCCGAGCGCCTCCCGGGCGTGGTCGAGCACATGGCCGCAGGTGTCGGCGGTCAGGTCGCCGGGACGCAGCGCGCCCGCGTCCGGCATCGCCCCGATCCCGAACCCGTCGACGACCAGGATGACGGTCCGCCCCCGGTCGTCCCGCCCGCCGCTCACAGCGCCCTCCCGTGTGCGTCGTACAGCCCGGTCAGCCGGGGTCTTCCGGACTCGAGCCCGGCCACCACCGCGACTTTGGAGCGGGTCACGAAAACCTGGGTGCGGAACGCCAGCAGCGCGGTGTCGCCGGCCCGCACCGGCCGGCCGGCGTCGGGAGCGGCCAACAGCCGGTAGTAGTCGATGTTCTCCGCGGGCGCGTCCTGCACCGCCAGCCGCTGCCCGGTGCGGGGCAGCAGCGCGGAGTTGAGGTGCGCGCGCGGGTAGAACCCGCCGCCGAACAGCGCCGGCCTCCCGTCCGCCAGCGTGTGCGCGACTTCCGAGACGTAGACGTAGGCGGGCCGTTCGGGCTGGCCGGTGTCGACCGCGTGCAGCGGCGTGGTGCCGGTCAGGGCGTGGCCGGGCTCGCCGTGGGTGGCGCCCAGCCGCGCGAGCAGCGGCAGGCTGGCCACGGAGGTGGCGCTGGGGGCGCTGAGCTTCAGGTCCCGGTGTCCGCGGGCGGCCAGCGCCTCGCGGGCTTCGATGGCGACGTCGAAGGTGGGGGTGGGCTCGGGGAGGCCGGTCTTGGCGTCGCACAGTACGCAGGGGAACGCGGTGACTCCCGCGATCCGGATGCCCGGCAGCCGCTCGGCCTGCTCGGCGAACGTGTCGAGCGCGGTCAGCGGGACACCGCCCTCCTGGCCCGGGTAGACCGAGCCGGGGGCGCCCTCGAGCCGGACGAGGACGTCCTGCACCAGGCCAAGGCGCTGTGCCGCCGCGGAGACGGCACGCGCGTTGTCGAGGTCGAAGACGGTGACGGTCTCCGGCCGCAGCGCCAGCAGCTCGGGGAGGGCGCGGTGCGGGATCTGCACCAGGTGGCCGAGGTTCCCGGCGCCGGCTCCGGCCGCGTGCAGGGTGCGGGCCTCGTCGGTGTCGATGGCGGCGAACCGGGGGATGGCATGTGCGACGGCCCGGATCAGTTCCGGGTTGCGGCCGAACTGCTTGACCACGAACCACAGCGACAGGTCCAGGCGCCGGGCCGCGTCCGCGAGCAGGGCCGCGTTCCGCGTGATGGCGTCCAGGTCCATGACGTAGGTGTCGGGTGGGATCTCGCCGCGCCGGTGGAGGTCGGCGGCGGTGTCGGCGAGCTCCGGGTTGCGGGCGAGGAGGCTGTCGAGGAACACGTCAGTCCTTTGCGCGGTGCTGCGGTACGTCGTGCGGGGCTGCGGGCGCGGTGTGCTGCCGGGAGGCTTCGGGGGCGGGGCCAGGTCCGGGCGCTCCGGGAGCGGGGTGTCCGGGCGCTCCGGGAGCGGGTGGCTCGCCGCCGATCACCGCCAGGGAGCGGCGCAGGATGTCCAGGACGAGGTCGGCACCGGCGCGCATCGGGTTGACGCGGACCACCCAGTCGGCCAGCTCGGGTGCGTCGTCCAGGGCCGAGCTGGACATCCGGTAGAAGAGCGGCGCGATCTCGTACCGGGAGTTGGAGCCCACCGGGTAGGGCGCCGCGCCGAACCGGGCGGCCACCTCGGGCAGCCGCCGCGCCACGGGCGTGTCGAGCTGCACCAGCAGGCATCTGTCCTGCGCGTTGGCGAGGCGCACGTCGGCGACGCCGGGCACTTCGCCGGCCGCGAGGCGCTCGGCGACCTCGGCGCCGACCCGGGACTGCAGGGCCCACATCACCGGCACGTGGGTGAGGGCGCGCAGCGCGTCGAGCGCCTGCTGGCCCTGGACCTGGCCGCCACCGGAGTAGTTGTCGGCGTGCACGCGGGCGACCAGGTCGGCGGCGCCGACGACGGCGCCGACGCCCTCCGGGCCGTGGAGCTTGAACAGCGAGAAGCAGGAGGCGTCCGCGCCGAGTTCGACTCCGGAGGCGGGCACCCGGAAGACGGCGTAGTTGTCGTCGGTGAGGGTGCGGACACCGGCCTGTCGGCAGGCGGCGAGGACCTCGCCCGGGTCGTAGGAGTCGGCCAGCCGCTGCCGGGTGTGCTGGACGTACGCCCAGCGGAAGCGGCCGGAGGCCAGCACGCTCCGCAGCGCGTCGAGGTCGTTGAAGTCGGCTTCGACGGTCTCGACCCCGAGCCCGCGCAGCGTCACGGCAGTGGTGCGGTAGACCGGGGCCCGGTGGACGAGCAGCGGTTCGCCCGGCCCGACGGCGGCGGTCAGCGCGGCGCGGATCGCGCCGGTGCCCGCGCCCTGCACCAACGCGGCGTCCTCGGCGCCGAAGTACGCGGCCAGCACCGCCTCGACGCGCGCGGTGGTCAGCGGGCGGCCGAGCTCGGGCACCACGCCGGCGTCGGCGGCGAACAGCTCCGGCCCGGCGAAGTGCGCCGCGGTGGCTTCCAGCAGCCGGAACTGCTGCCCGGCCGCGTCTTCCACCGGAACGGTGTCCAGCGGGAACGTGCGGGGCAGCGGCGGGCGCGCCGGCCTCGAGCCGTGCGCGTCCGGCGTGTCGGACGCGTTCGAGGGGGTGGCAGACATCTCAGATCTCCTCGGGGCTCGCACCGGTCAGAAAGCGCAGCGGGTTGCGCCGCGTCAGCACATCGATCAGTTCGTCGTCCACGCCGGCGGCGCGCAGAGCGGGCAGGAACGAGCGGAACAGGTGCCCGTAGCCCGTACCGCCCTCGCTGCGCAGATAGGCATGGCGAGAGATGTCGCAGCTCAACAGCGCCCGGTCGGCGTGTCCGGCCTCCAGGAACGCGAGGAGCAGCCGCAGCCGCTCCTGGTCACTCTGGTAGCTGTCCTTGCCGACGGTGTCGAACGCGACGTAGGCGCCGGCCTCGGCGAGCCGCCGGTGCACGGCGGGGGCGGTGAGCAGGTCCTGGTGCCCGACGCAGATCCGGTGCGGGGCGAGGCCCGCACCGGTCAGCAGGTCGAGCTGGGCGAGTCCGCCGTGGCCGAGCTGGGCGTGGGTGGCGACCGACAGGCCGGTGGCGACGGCCGTGTGCGCGGCGGCCCGCAGCACCCGGGTCTCGGGTTCGCTGGGCGCCTCGCCATGGCTGCCCACCTCGCCGAGCACCCCCGGCCGGATCCCGGTGGGTGTGCCGTCGGGTCCTGCCATGCCCTCGCGGACCTCCGCCGTCAAGGTGGCGGCGAGCTGTTCCACAGAGGCTCCGGCCAGGTCGCCGACCGGGTGGAACGGCTCGTAGTACCACCCGGTCGCGGCGACGACGGCGACGCCGCTGTCCCGGGCTATCCGGGCGAGGGCGGCCGGATCGCGGCCCATGCCCCGGCAGGTCAGCTCGATGACGAGGGAGAGACCGTACTCCTCGCGCAGCGCGGCCAGTTCCCGGCCGACGGCCGGTCCGTGCCGCCGCGCGTCGAGGACGGCGGCGCCGTCGTTGCGGCGGTCCAGGTCGAGGACCAGGTGTTCGTGGGCGAGGACGGGACCGCTGACGGATGCCGCCGCCAGCGGCCCGGCGACCGTGTGCACCAGCGGCTCGGTGCCGCGGTGCGGGTGGGGGGTGGAGCTCGCGCTCATCGGTGGGCCTTCCTGGTGGCGGTGCTGCCTGGGGCCGCGTGTGGAATCCGGCGGGATCGCGGTCCCCGGGCAGGCGCGCCCCGGTCGGGACGGATCAGCCCTTGAGAGGGGTGAACAGGTCGAGCCAGTAGAGGACGTTGAGCAGGACGCCGCCGATGATCACCGCGGTGGGCGCGGCCGCCATCCGGACGACGGGCCGGCCCATCGCCTCGTTGAGCAGGTAGAGCCCGCCCACGATGAGGATGCCCAGTCCGCCGCCCATCGCGTTGGCCGCCATCAGGGAGCCGAAGAGGATGGCCAGGTGGAGGCTGTCGGTGATGGCGTTGCGCAGGTGCTCGGAGGAGTCCCGGACGCTGGGGAGCTTGCCGAGGACCTTGCCGATGGAGGAGAGCGCCAGGACCTCGAGGGCGAAGACGGCCGCTCCCACCACCGCCGCCAGCACCGGGTTCGGCATCAGGTAGCCGATCGGGTAGACGAGCGTGAATCCGGCGATGCCGTAGGCGCCCGAGGCGAGCGCCGTCGTCGCGATCAGCGGGACGAAGCCGAAGACGCGGTAGAAGTCGACCTGCGCGGCCTCCGAGAAGTGGCCCTTGGCTATGAGGAAGCTGGTGGCTTCGCCACCGCCGAATATGTGCATCTGGGCGAGGACGCAGACTCCCGCGCCCAGGACCATGAACAGCGGCAGGTAGCGGCGCAGCCGGGTGGCGCTGGCGCTGAACAGGGAGGCCATCGGGTCGTCGTCGGGCGCCTCCTCGGAGGCGGCTCCCGAGGCGGCGGCGGCCTGGCGGTCCGCCTTGCGCTGCACCAGGTCCCTGCGGACGGCGAGGCCGATCAGCAGGAGGACGCCGACGGCCATGGCGAGCGCGCCCGCGAAGATGTCGGGCCACAGCTTCATCGTCATCACGACGAGGGCCAGTTCCACCGCTCCGGCCGCCGCGCCCCACGCGCGTCCGAACTGCTTGGTGATGGCCAGCACCGGGAACAGGGTGAAGAGGAAGAGGATCGGCGTCGACATCTGCTGCATGGCCGTCAGGAAGTCGACGGGCAGGTCGTGCGCCACCTCGTTGGCCCCGTTGAGCCCGAAGACGACCACCGCGCCCCATCCGGCGCCCAGCAGCGGCGCCAGCCACTTCTTCGGAGCCAGCAGGCCCAGGATGTCGGTGGGCAGGAAGAGCAGCCAGGGGTTCAGGACGCCGGAGGAGAGCGCCATCGGCGCGCCGAGTCCGAAGATGAAGCCTGCGGAGAGCCCGAAGGAGACCGCGGTGGTGGCCGAGCGGGTGGTCCGGCCGTGGATGAAGTCCAGCATGAACGGGCGCACTCCGTCGTTGAAGACGGCCAGCGCCATGTGCGAGATGAACGCGGTCAGCGCGCACAGCAGGATCACGGTCAACTGCTGCGGCAGCGTGAAGTCCAGTCCTGCGTCTGCGGCCAGTTGGAGGCCGGTGGTGCTCATCGTTCTCACGGGGTTCGCTCCTTACACGCCCGGGGGTTCTGCGCCTGGACCCGGTCAGGCACGCGCGAGGGCGCGGGCGAGCAGGGGGGCGATGGTCTCGATCTGGTCCATGGAGAAGCCGAAGACCTTCTTGCCGTCGGCGATCAGTGCCGCCACTTCGTCCTCACCAGGGACCGTGCGGCCGAAGGTGTGACAGGCCGGCTGGCCGAGCAGCCCCACGAGTACGCCGAGCGAGGCTCCGGCGCCGGTGTGGCAGGTGCCGAGGTAGTAGTCGGCCTGACCGGAGCGCAGCTTCATGGCGGCGTCCATGTCGCTGGAGACCACGACCTCGACGCCGTCCAGGTCGAGGGCGCGGACGGCGTCGGCCACTTCGGTCTTGCCGACTCCGCCGGTGAGGATCTTCGTCATGAGTGGGTACCTCTCGTCTGTGCCGCGGGACCCGGCGGCGGGTTCCGCTGGTGCGTCGGGGTGCGCGGGGTGCTTCGTTGAGTGCGTCCGGGTGGTGCCGGGGAGCGGTCGGGGGTGGTGGATGCCGGTGTCTCCCGTGTGTCCGGGACGGGGGTCAGGGGGACACCCGTTGGGCGAGTACGGCCAGGTGCATGGCCAGGAAGTTGATCTCGGAACCGGGCAGCGAGGCCCCCAGCTCGGCCTCGGCGCGGGTGGCGACGCGGCGTGCGCGGGAGACGGCCGCCGGGTGGTCGGCCAGTTCCGCCGCGACCTGGTCGTCGGTCTGGAACTCCTCGATCGGCTCGCCGTCGAGCAACCGGGTGAGGGCCATCATCAGATGGCTCGTCAGCATGCCCGCGGTCTCCTCGGTGACCGGAGCGCCCTCGTCGGCGAGCGCGGACAGCTCCGCCGTCACGAAGTCGGCCACTTCGGGGCGGACCTGGCCGCCGTCGCGGAAGAGCTGGATACGGAGTGCGAGTTGGTCGTCCACGGCGTTCTCCTCGACGGGCGACAGAAATCGGGATTCTGGATTCTCTGGACCTGCCGTCCCCCGTCTCACAACGAGGGGGGCGGATCGACGGGCGCTGCCGGGTCGTCAGTACGAGGGCATCCGGTCTCCTCGTACGACCGCGGACTGCAGCTTCGTCACCCGTTCGGTGTCGATGGCCTCCCGTATGGCGTGCAGCGCGGCCACGCTCTCGGCTCTGCCGATGACCGCCGCGCTGGAGTTGCGCAGCGAGAGGTCCCGCGCTATCTCGTCGCCGAGCGGGAGCACCTCGATGCCCTCGCCGAGCCGGCCCTGCACCTCGTCCAGGTTCCAGACGGTGGCGTCCGCCTTGTCCTGCACCAGCAGATCGAGGAGCTGCATGTAGGAGCACTCGATCCACTCGACGTCCGCCCGGCCTGCGAACGCGCGTTCGGCGAGCAGCCGCTGGTCCTCCGAGGCGTGGTCGACCGCGACGCGGAGGCCGGGCGCGTCCAGCGAGCCCCCTTCGCGCAGCAGCACTCCGTGCGCCCCGACATAGGTGGTCGGGCCCAGGTCGACGACCAGCGAGAGGTCCTCGGGGTACTCCTCGATCAGGCGGTCCGCGGCGTAGCGGGAGAGGACGACCAGGTCGGCCTTGCCCTCCAGCAGCGCCGTCGCCCTGCTGCCCGCTCCCCGCATGAAGGTGATGCCGAAGGGCGTCCCGGCGTCGTCGAAGGCGGCGCGCAGCCCGGTCGCCAGGCCCTCGTAGCGGCGGGAGTAGGGCAGCGGCATCGCGGCGAGCAGGGTACCCAGCCCCGACAGCCGCCACAGGATCGAGCGGTCCGACCGGACGAGGAAGGTGCCCAGATGGCCGCGCGCGGCGGTCTCGATCGCCCCGGCCTCCTCCAGCAGCCGCAGCGCACCCTGGACGGTGCCGTTGCCGCAGCCCAGCTCCTCGGCGAAGTCCCGGACCCGGGGCAGCCGCCGCTCCGGCTCGTACTCCAGCAGGAGGAGCGCGAGCTGGCGGGCCGCCAGGCCGTTGCGGGTCAGGAACCGCTCGTCGTAGTCGTTCACGACGGCACAGTAAACAGAATCCTGGATTCTTGACAAGACCCCTTCCCGGATTCCTCCGGGTGCCTCGACCCCCGCTTTCCGGAGGGAGAGAGTCCGAGTCGACGGAGGCTCACCATGCAGAGAACTGCTAGAAAAGGGGCATGCGCGGACTTTTCGGGCGCCGATCGGCTCGGCGCGGACAGCACCGCCGAGTGCGGTCCGGCTCCGCGCATTCCGCGCACGGTCCGGGCGCCGAGAGGACCCCCTCCCGGGACAGGCCCCCCGACAGCGGGCCACCGCCCCGCGAACGCCTCTTCCGGCTCCCGTTCGGCCCCCGCACCGTCGCCGGCGAGGTCTTCTTCCTCCAGGTGTCGGTCATCGTGCTGCTGATGGTCGCCGTGGTGGTGGCCTTCGTCCTGCACGCGCGCTGGAGCAGCACCCGCCAGGCCAACAAGCAGTCCCTCGCGGTCGCCACCACGTTCGCGCGCTCCCCGGACGTCCTGGCCGGGCTGGAGAGCAAGGACCCGACCGCGGCGCTCCAGCCGCGCGCCGAAGCGGTCCGCAAGGCGACCAAGGTCTCCTACGTGGTCGTCTGGACGCCCGACGGCACCCGGGTCACGGCACCGCAGCCCGACCTGATCGGCAAACGCGTCGCGGGCCCCGTGCAGGACCTCGTCGACAACGCGCGGGAGGGCCGCTCGACCACCAAGACCCTCCAGGCCGCCCCCGGACTGACCGTGAACTCCGCCGTCCCCGTCACCCGGCCGGACGGCACACTCGCCGGACTGGTCTCCACCGGCGTCACGGTCTCCCGGGTGAACGAGGGCGTGAAGCGGCAACTGCCGGTGCTGCTCATGTCGGCCGCCGGGGCACTGCTGCTCGCCTCGGGCACCTCCGCGCTGGTCAACCGGCGGCTGCGGCGCCAGACCCACGGCCTGGGTCACGAGGAGATGACCCGGATGTACGAGCACCACGACGCGGTGCTGCACGCCGTCCGGGAGGGCGTGCTGATCGTCGACGAGACGGGACGGCTGGTCCTGGTCAACAACGAGGCACGACGGCTGCTGGAGCTGCCCGAGGACGCCGAGGGGCGCCCCGTCGACCAGGTCGGTCTGGGCGCGGGCATGCTGGGCCTGTTGACGTCGGGCCGCGCCGCCTCGGACGAGGTGCATCTGGCCAAGGGCCGGCTGCTGGCCGTCAACATCCGCTCCACCCGCAGCGGGGAGGGCCCGCCCGGGCAGGTGGCGACGCTGCGGGACACCACCGAGTTGCACGCGCTGGAGGGCCGCGCGGAAGGGGCACGGGAGCGGCTGCGGCTGCTGTACGAGGCCGGAGTGCGGATCGGCACCACGCTGGACGTGACCCGCACCGCCGAGGAGCTGACCGAGGTGGCCGTCCCCCGGTTCGCCGAGTTCGCCACCGTCGAACTGCTGGACCCGGTGCTGCGCGGCGAGGAGCCCTCCGCCGCACGCACCGACATGCGCCGCACCGCGATGAGCGGCGTCCGCGACGACGCACCGCTGCTCCCGGTGGGCGCCGTCGTGCGGACCGTGGAGACGCTGCGCGGCCACGCCGAGGAGGCGGGAGAGCACTCGGTCCTGGAAGCCGATCTGCGGCAGGCCGACGACTGGCTGGCGCAGCAGCCCGACCACGGCCGGCAGGCATTGGAGTACGGCATCCGCTCGCTGATCAGCACCCCGCTGCGGGCCCGCGGGGTGCTGCTGGGCAGTGTCGACTTCTGGCGCACCGACCGCAGCGATCCCTTCGGCGACGACGACGTGGCCTTCGCCGAGGAACTGGCCGCACGGGCCGCGGTCAGCATCGACAACGCCCGCCGCTACACCCGCGAGAACACCATGGCGGTCACCCTCCAGCGCAGCCTGCTCCCCCGCGGCCTGCCCGAACAGGACGCGCTGGAGGTCGCCTCGCGCTACCGGCCCACCAGAGCCGGGGTGGGCGGCGACTGGTTCGACGTCATCCCGCTGCCCGGCGCCCGGGTGGCGCTGGTGGTCGGCGACGTGGTGGGCCACGGACTGCACGCGGCGGCGACCATGGGCCGGCTGCGCACAGCCGTGCTCAACTTCTCCTCCCTCGACCTGACCCCCGAGGAACTCCTGGCGCACCTGGACGAGCTGGTCGACCGGATCGACCAGGACCAGACCACCGAGGGCAACGGCGCGACCGTCACCGGAGCCACCTGCCTGTACGCGATCTACGACGCGGTCTCCGGGCGCTGCACCGTGGCCCGCGCCGGCCACCCGGGGCCCGCGCTGGTCGCGCCCGACGGCACCGTCGACTACCCGGAGGTGCCCGTCGGCCTGCCGCTGGGCCTGGGGGGCGCCCCGTTCGAGACGGCGGAGCTGCACCTGCCGCCCGAGAGCCAGCTCGTCCTGTTCACCGACGGACTGGTGGAGGACCGCGAACGCGACATCGACGACGGCCTCGACCTGCTGCGGCGGACGCTGACCGGCCATCCGGGCAGGTCGCCCGAGGACACCTGCCGCACGGTGCTGGACACCCTGCTGCCCGCCGAGCCCAGCGACGACATCGCCCTGCTGGTGGCCCGCGCCCAGGTACTCGACCCCGAACAGGTCGCCCAATGGGAGGTACCGGCCGACTCCGGAGCCGTGGCCCCGCTGCGGGCCCAGGTCAGCCGGAAGCTGGCCGAGTGGGGCCTGGAGGAGACGTCCTTCACCACCGAGCTGATCCTCAGCGAACTGGTCACCAACGCCATCCGCTACGGCAGCGAGCCGATCCGCGTCCGGCTGCTCCACCAGACCCGTCTCACCTGCGAGGTCTCCGACGGCAGCAGCACCTCGCCGCACATGCGCCGCGCCGCGGCCACCGAGGAGGGCGGCCGCGGCCTGTTCCTGGTGGCACAGCTCGCCGAACGCTGGGGCACGCGCTACACACCGCACGGCAAGGTGATGTGGACAGAACAGAACCTGCATCCCGAGGAGCACCGACCCGAGCAGGATGCCGACAGCCTCCTCGACCAGTGGGACGAGTCCCTGTGAACCGGTGAGCCCCGAGCGGCCCCCGCGGGCTCGGGAACGGTCGCACTCTGCGGCTGGGCCACACTTGGGCCATGTCCAGCTCAAGCCCGCCGCACCGACCGGCCGCCCCCGAGGTGACAGAGCAGCACCAGGGCCACCCCACCCTGGCGAGCCTGCTGGCGACCGCCCCGGGCGAGGCGCTGGACCTGCTGGCGGCGCCCCGCGGCAGCCACGTCCCCGTCCACGGGGTGGGCGTCTTCGACGCCGGGGAGACGTTCGCCGCGCACGGTCAGGTGCTGCTCGCCCCCGGCACCGACGACTCCTCCGACACCGCCCCGCTGGTGCTGCGGTCCGCGGCCCGCGCCGGGGCCGCGGCCGTCGTCGTGCGACGCGGTGCGACCGGAGCGGACCCGCAACTGCTGGAGGCGGCCGCCGAGACCGGCACGGCACTGCTGACCCGCGCCCCCTGGGTCGAGTGGACCGAACTGATCGGCATGCTGCGCGCCGGACTGGCACACGCCGGCGGTCCGCCCGCCGGCGAGTCCCCCACCGATGTGCCGCTCGGCGATCTGCCCGCCCTGGCCCGCGCCCTGTCCGTACTGGTGGGCGGCGCGATCACCATCGAGGACCCGGACTCGCGGGTGCTGGCCTTCTCCCCCACCGAGCACGGCTCCGACCCGCTGCGCCGCCAGACCATCCTCGGCCAGCAGGTGCCCCGGTGGCGGCTGGCAGAGCTGGCCGCCAGCGGATTCCTGCGCACCCTGTGGTCGACGGACGAGGTGGTGCACCGCCCAGCGGAGGGGCAGTTCTCCGAGCGGCTGGCCGTCGCGGTGCGCGCAGGGGACGAGGTACTCGGCTCGATCTGGGCCGCCGCCGACGGCAGCCCGCTGCGGGAAACGGCGCGGCAGGCGCTGCGGGAGGCGGCACGTACCGCCGCCCCGCATCTGCTGCGGCACCGGCAGCGCATCCAGCAGGGAGCGGCGCACCGCAGACAGGCGGTGCGGGACCTGCTGGAGGGCACCGGGGACGCCGACTCGGCCGCCGCGCTCGGACTCACCACCGAGACGCCCTGCGTCGTCCTGTCCGTCACCACCCAGGGCGCCGTGGCCGCCAAGGGGGCCGTGGTCCCCCAGGGCGGTCCGCGGACCGGGAGCGGAGAAGCGGAGCCCCAGCCCCCCGACGCCCACGACCGTGCGCTGCGCCTGGCATCCCTCCAGGCGACGGCTCACCAGCCGCCCGGGCGTCCGCTGCGGGACGCCGACCGGCTGGACGTCCTGCTGCCGCTGCCCGACGGGGAGCCAGCGGAGGCGGACGCGGCCGCCCGGCGGCTGGCCCTGCGGCTCGGCGCCGCGGTCCGCGACGCCGGAGCCCTCCCCCTGGTGGCCCTCGGCACGCCGCAGCCCACTCCGGCGAAGGCACCCCGGTCGCGCAGATCCGCGCACCTCGTCCTCCGGGTGCTGCGGGACCGCAGCGCACGAGCCGTGCACGACGGCACTCCGGAGGTGCTGGAGGTCGCCGCGGAGACGGATGTGCGCGCGGCGCTGGACGCGCTGCGCGCCGTGCACACGGTGGCCGGACTGACCCCGCCGGTGGACGGTCCGGTGCGGGAGCTGCTGGCCCACGACGAGCAGCACGGCACCGCGCTGGCGCCCACCCTGGCCGGCTACCTCAGCAGATTCGGCGACGTCCCCGGCACCGCGCGGGAACTGGGTGTGCATCCGAACACCCTGCGCTACCGGCTGCGCCGACTGCGCACCCGTTTCGGGCTCGACCTCGACGACCCCGATGTGCGGCTGCTCGCCGAACTAGGGCTGCGCGCGGCGGGCCGCCATCCGGCAGCGCCGCGGGACGACCGGCCGGGGTGAGCGGCGTCGCGGCGCGTTGTACGGCCGCAGTCGCGTCGTACGGCCGCACAAGACCGTGGGGTGGCATGTGGTGCGCGGGCACAATGCCCGCCGGAACGCCGCCGCCCCGTTGGACCGGCGTCCAGCGGAGCGCCCGGAAGTTCGGCCCCGCCACCGCAGACCGGGCGGGGGCCCGCGGCGCACAGTGGACGGGTGTTCTCGGGGCGCCCCGGCGACGGACGACCGGGCACGCCGGACCGGGGCGGACCCGGAGCAGGGCGTACGACAGTCCACCGGCCCGGCGACGGAGTCACGGAGCCGACCCGGGGAACCCGAGGCAGGAGCCGCCCCGGCGGGCCGAGAGCCCGCCTGCGGGGCCGACCACGTGAAGGGAGTCGCAGATGGTGCCGGACACCGTGGCGCGCAGGCAGGAAGCCGTCCGGGCGGCGGTCCGCGAAGAGCTGCTGGGCCCGGAGACTCCGGTCGTCGCCCTGCTGGACGTCAAGGGCATCCGGGAGAGCGCCCGGCAGTTGCACGCCGCCTTCGCCGGCCCCTCCCCCGTGCTGCACACCTTCGCCGTCAAAGCGGCCTCCCTGGTGCCCGTGCTGGAACTGCTGGCCGAGGAACAGATCGGCGCCGAGGTGGCGAGCCCGGGAGAGCTGGCGCTCGCCCGCGCCGCAGGCGTCCCGGCCGCCCGGACCGTCCTCGACTCCCCCGCCAAGACCCCGGCCGAGCTGCGGGACGCGCTGGAGACCGGCGTGGCGGTCAACGCCGACAACCCGCAGGAACTCTCCCGCCTCGACGCGCTGGTGGCCGGGCGCACCGCGGCGGGTCAGGCACCGGGGGCGCCGCTGGGCCTGCGGATCAACCCGCAGGTGGGTACGGGTTCCATCGACGCGATGAGCACCGCGACGGCCACCTCGAAGTTCGGGGTGGCGCTGCGCGACGAGGGGGCCGAACAGTGGATCGTGGACAGCTTCCTGTCCCGTCCCTGGCTGACCCGGCTGCACTCGCACACCGGTTCGCAGGGTGTGCCGCTGGAGCTGATGGCGGAGTCGGTGCGGGTCGTCTACGAGCTGGCGGAACGGATCAACCGCGAGGCGGGCCGGCAGCAGATCGACACGGTCGACATCGGCGGCGGCCTCCCGGTCAACTTCGCGGGCGACGAGACCGATGCGTCGTTCGACACCTACGCCCGGCTGCTGCGCCGCACCGTGCCGGGCCTGTTCGACGGGCGGTACACCGTCGTCACCGAGTTCGGCCGCTCGCTGCTGGCCAAGCAGGGCTTCATCGCCGCGCTGGTGGAGTACACCAAGACCTCCGGCGGCCGCCGCATCGCCGTCACCCACGCGGGGGCGCAGGTGGCGACCCGTACGGCGTTCGCCCCCGAGGCGTGGCCGCTGCGGGTGGGCGCCTTCGACGCGAAGGGGGCACCCAAGCACACACCCGACCTGGTGCAGGACGTGGCGGGACCGTGCTGCTTCGCCGGGGACCTGGTGGCCCGCGAGCGTGCCCTGCCCGAACTGGCACCCGGCGACGTGGTGACGCTGTGGGACACGGGCGCCTACTACTTCTCCACGCCCTTCCAGTACAACAGCCTGCCCAGGCCCGCGGTGTACGGCTTCCGGCGGGGCGGCGACGGTGGTACCCGCTTCTCGCTGGTGCGCGCGGCGCAGCGGATCGAGGAGGTCGTGGCGGAGAGCGGCGCCGCACAGCGCGGAGCGCTCACGGGCTCGGGCAGGCCCGCACCCGGCCGCTGAGCCGGACGGGCGGCCCGGATAGGCTCCCGCACCGTTCCCGGAATCACCGGGTGCGTTCCGCACGGGGGTCGAGTGTGTTCGGTTTTCTCCGCAAGTCGCCCATCTTCCCCTGGGCGGGCGACCGGCTGCGGTCGGCCCGCCCCGGGGGTGAGACGGACGAGGCTGTGCTGCGCGGCCTCGCCTGCGGAGCACATCTGAAGTACGCCAACGGCGACCCGTGGAACACGGTCACCGACCCGCGCCCGGCCCCGGCGTGGGAACGCACCCGGCTCAAGTCGATGTGGAACGTCACCGACGCGCACCAGTGGCACGAGACGGTGCAGGAACTGCTGGACGGCCAGATCTCCACCCCGCTGTGGGACATGGCCATGGGGGCCCGCGCAGCCCTCCTCGTCCGGCGGCAGGGCACCCCGGAGGCCGGGCAGCCGGTCTCGGAGCAGGCGTGGAACGACGCGCTGGGGCGCTGGCTGGTGGACCGGCTCGGCCCGCACCACCCCGAACTGCGCGACACCTCGGCGGCGCTCCGTGAGACCGTCAGCCGCGTCCTGCGCTACGAGGCCCGCTTCCGCGAGGACGGCCTGCTGGGCCGCGACGCCGTCGTACGCCGCACCCTGGCCTGGGACCTGGGCCGGGCCGCCAACATGGCCTGCTGGGGCGTGGACGCGGGCTTCGCACAGGCCGACGAGGCACGCGAGGCGCTCCGCGTCGTGGGCTCTGCCGCGGCTGAGGAGTACGACACCTGGCGGGACTTCTCCCTCGGCTACGTCCTCGGCCGCTGCCTGCACTTCGACGAGGACGCCTTCGGCTCCTGGTACCGCGAGGTCCGCGACTCCCACCGACTCCTCACCGCCGACCGCAAGAGCCCCTGGACGGCACTGCCGTTGCGGGGCTGAGGGGCCGGGCTTCCGGAGGCCTGCACTCGCTGTCAGTGATGTCCGGTGTCGATGACGCAGAAGCGGTTGCCCTCCGTGTCGGCGAGCACGATGAAGTCCGCGTCGTCCGGGGCGAGATCCCAGTCGCCCCGCCGCGCCCCCAGCGCGACCAGCCGCTCGACCTCGGCGGCCTGGTCGCGTGCGTCCCCGGCGTACAGATCCAGATGGACCCGGGGATGTTCCTGGACAGGTGTCTCGCTGAGACCGAGCGACAGTTGCACCCCGGTCCCCTCCGCCGGCACCAGCACCACCCAGTCGTCGGCCATCTCCTCGCGGGGGACGTAGCCCAGGGCCGCCGTCCAGAACGCGGCCGCACGCGGCACATCGGAGACACCCAGCACGACGGAACCGACTCTCAGCACGCGCCGATTCTGGCAGACGGGACACCAAGCGCCCGCCCTGCATCTCAGCCATCCCAGAGCAATAGCAAGGCGCGAAGGCCAGCGGCGCCAGCTCTGTCGACGAAGCAGCACTTTCAGGAAGCGTGCCGACCGCCGAGGGCGACTGCTCGCCGCCCCGCTTTTCGCTGAGCTCTGGACGACGTTCGGGCCGACAGTTGCATCGGCGGCCGTAAGGCCAGGCACGGTCGCACCACCACGCCCACCTGAGACCTGTCAGTCGGTTTCGGGCAGCGCGGTGCGGCAGCGTGAGCCGCCTACAAGGAGGCAGGCAGTGTTCACGACGCCGGGCAGGTGAGGCCCGCCCACCAGGACGCAACCACTCGATGCGATACGGTTGTTGTGCTGCGCACCTTCCCGGAGGGTACGAGGCTCACGTTCCATTCTCACTGCAGTGAGTGTGAGGAGCGGATGGCACGTCGTGTTTTCACAGCACGGACCTTGCGGCTGCCCGGTAGGGCAATCCCGCTCTGCTATCAGCAACTCACCCTGTGGAGTGGTAAGAGTGGAGCCGGTCGAGTACAAGTCCGCGCGTCGTGCACGGGTCCGCAAGATCCTGCTCGACATCGCTACCAACACCGTCACCAGCTTGCTGGCAACGGGACTGGTAGCAGTAGCCACCCATCTCTTCTGAGGTGGGTGGCCGTGGCGGGTCCGGAGAGCCCGCCACGCTTCTTCCCACTGATCGAATTTTAGAACAGCGGCAGGGTCTGTTCTTTGCCGGTTGCCTTCTGTTTTTTCTTACCCTGATCAGGGCGCATTTGATGCTGGACGCGCAAGCCGGGGGGCAGACGTTTCCATGACGGCCTGAGACCGTGAATCTGCACTTCCCCGACGAGTTCCTTGAGGTGTTCCCTCGTCTCCTCGTCCGTCGAGTAAAGCACCGTCGCACGACTGGCACGGGTCATGAGGACGTGATAAGCATTACGGACACAGGTAGCGAACTGAGTGTCACTCAGGTTTTTCGTCCGAACCTTGTCGTCCAGTGAACCCGGTGCGGCAACCCGTTTGATTCGGCTTCCCTTTTCCTTGCACCATCGACCTCGCCGAAACACCCAACGGCCGTCGCGCCACACCATGTCTTCGCCCATGATAACCCCGCACCAATCCCATTCGAGTCCTTGGGCGGTGTACACGCAGCCGATCTGGCTGATACCGGCTTCGTGCACGGCCCAGATCTTCGACGGAGGCACGGTGCCGTTCTCGCAGTAGCTCTCGCTGTCAGCATTCCACGGTCGGCGCCAGTCGCCGATGCGTACATCCGCCTCCAGTCGCTTTCCAGGGTTCTGCGGCTTGTTCCAGGGCCAGCAGAACCCCGCCACCATACGTGCGGAAGCACCCATACGCGCCTCGTGATGAATGATCCGCTCCATCTCCTCGGGTGATTCCGCGACCTCGACATGCATCAGCCCGTCCGGGACCCACACCTTCGGGTCCTGACCGGACATACCCAGAACATCCTGAACCCAGTACACATAGGAGTTGCTTCCGCCGCACCGATACTGGTGCCTCAGGTCGAATGAGACGACCGGCGCCCCCCGCCGTTCCGCCGCATCCTTGATCAGGTTTACCGTGCCCACCTCATTGGGCCGAACGGACTGCCCTTCATCAAGAAAGAACACCGTCACCCGTGATGCGTCCAGCAGCTCATCGACCTGCGGCTTGGTTCCCTGCATTTCTGGAGGGAGGCGGTGGTTCGTGGAGCGCTCCCTCAGCCGGTGCGCCTCGTCGCAGATCAGCACATCCAAGGGTTCCTGCGGCGGAGTGACGAAGCTGCTGAAATAGGCGAAACTGTCCCTGAATGCGCGGTCTCCGTAGCCCACGTGGTTCTGGATTGCTCCGTTGAAAGCCCTGGAACCGCTCGCATAGCGGACATCGCGGCCCGCTGCTTCGAACTCGGCTTTGAGCTGCAGACCGATGGCGCTCTTCCCTGTTCCCGCACCGCCGGTGACGACGAAGACGGCACGCTCGGGCCCAGTGGCATGCATGCCCAGGACCTTGGCGGCCCTGTCCTTGACGTGATCCGCCACCTTCCGCTGATCGCGACGCAAGGTGAAGACGGTGTCCTCCCCGCGAGACATGATCATGGCATCCAGCAGGGATGTGTTCCGCAAGCCCATGCGGCTGAGGAGGGTCTCGGCATGGGAGATCCCGCTGTCCTCCCCGAAGTGTGCCCGCATGTCCTCCATCAGCTGTTCCCGCCGGTCACGGGTATAGACCGCGGAGTAGGCCCCTGTCGGCGCAGTGATGTCAAAGAGTGGCTGAACCGACTCCTGGGTTGCGTTGTGCAGGTAGGTGAAGCCGCTGCACTCGACGGTAATCCCGTGGAGCGGTCCGATTTCCCCAGCGAAGAGGTCGAAACTGGTCGCCAGTTGCAGGGCGGGGTGCTTCTTCGCTTTCGGGATTCCTGGCACATAGACCTTCTCGGCGGTTGCGGCCTCCACCTGCGTCACGGTCGACCATCTTTTCAGCTCGACGAGTTGCACGGAGAGGCCATGCGATACCGGATGCCTCCCGACCAGCACCACATCGATGGTCTGGGCGTGCTTCGGATCTCCGCCGACGGTGGCTGCGCACTCGACGATCATCTCGACGTGTCCGAGATCCGCGTTCACCATGGTGTGGGCCAGCTCCACCAGGCTCTCTGCCCACGCGGTCCGCTCACCGACGGAGACTTCCTTCTCCCGGAAGTATTTCCACCGCTCTGCCAGGTGCGGCACCATGCGGTGCCGCTCGTCCAGCGTGAGCAGGTCTTCGGCACGGAGCTTCAGCAGAAGCATGGACACGGACTGGTCTCCCCCAAGGCACGAGTGACTCGTGCGGGTGGGGGCGTGTCCGTGTGGCTCAGGATGAGCGGAGCGGAAGCCCGTCGGGCCGCAATATTCTGGGCAATTCTAGTGAACGGCGACGACCGGGCGCGGTCGCGGCGGTGTCACGGTGTCACACGGCAGCAGTCTCGAGCTGGGCGCCGACCAGTTCACGGAGCTTCGCCTGCGTCTCGGGGTCCGTCGAATGGACCACGGTGCCGACCATGCCGCGCGTCAGCAGAACCTTGTAGGTGTTGCGGATGAGCCTGTCCACGTCGTCATCCGACGTCGACTTCTTGAAGACCGGGTCCTTGGAGGCCGTGCGGTCGGTGATCCACCGGTCGCCGCGCCAGACCAGGTCGGGCCCGATGATGACACCCGACCAGTCGTACTCGAAGCCCTGCGCCGTGTAGACGCACCCGACCTGTCCGAACCCGGCCGGGTCGGTGGCCCACAGCGCGGAGGGCGGCGCCCCCGCCACCCCTCGGTCGCCCCGCAGGTTCCAGGGGCGTGCCCAGTCACCGATCACGACGTCGGCGGGCAGGGGCTCTCCCGGCTTCGGCTCGGGCGACCACGTCCAGCAGTAGCCGGCCGACATCCGGGCACCGAAGCCCTGGGTGCGCCGTTCGTCGAGGAAGCGCTCCATCTCCTCCGGGCTGTCGGCGACCCGCAGCTCCATCCGGTCGTCCGGTTCCCAGCCGACGGGACCGCCCTCCTCCAGTTCCAGGAGCCGTACGACCCACCGGAGATACGCGTCGCTGCCGCCGCAGCGGAACTGGCTGTCCAGCGGGATGACGGTGCAGGTGAGGTTCTTCTTCTCGGCCGCGGCCCTGATCTCGGCCTCGGTACCCAGTTCGCCGGGGCGGACGACCTGGTGCTGGTCGAGGAGGAAGACAGGGACGCGAGCGGCGTCGATCAGCTCTTCCACCTGGGGTTTGCCGGTGCGGAGGGCGGCGGAGGTGTAGCGGTTGGCGGAGGTCTCCCGCATGCGGTGCGCCTCGTCGCAGATCAGTACGTCGAGGGAGTTCCTCTCGGCGGCCATGAAGCTGTTGAAGTATTTGAAGAGGTCCTGCACCTCGCGCTTCCGGAAGCCCGCCACCTTGCGCATCGTCTTGGTGAACGCCTGCGAGCCGGTGGCATGCAGCGCGGAAGTCCCCTGCCGGTAGAGCTCGCCCAGCAGGGAGAGGGCGATGACGCTCTTGCCCGTGCCGGGTCCGCCGGTGACGACCACGACCTCCTTGCTGTCGGCCTGCTTCGCCTTCCGGACGGCGTTGAGGACCATGCGGTACGCCACCTGCTGCTCGTCGAGCAGCACGAACTGCTCCCGTTCGCGCACTTCCTGGGCGGCGACGGCCATCAGTTGCTTCGAGGGGCCCTGCTTGCCGCTGAGAAGCTCATCGGCCATCGGCGCCCCTGGCGCCGTGTCGCTCAGCTTGGAGCGGAGGTACTTCAGGAACTCGCCTCGCTGCTGTCCGGTGAACATCTGCCCCTGGTCGTCCAGCTCGATCGCGCGCAGACCGGCGACACCGAACTCGGTTGCGTTGTGCAGGTAGGCAACGCCACTCACACGGTGCGAGTGGCCGGCCAGGGCACCGTTGAAGTTGACGAGGTACTGGCAGTATCTGCGCACCTGCTCGATCGGGTTGAGCACGGGAGCTGCGCGGCCGACGTGGCAGAGTTCCGCATCCTCCTCATCGGGTTCCGCCTGCCCCCACTGCTTGAGCTCGACCACGACGTAGGAGGGTTCCCCGGTGGCGGGGTGCCGGCCCGCGAGCACCGCATCGGCGCGCTTGCTGTTGAGCGGGAGGGCGTACTCGAGCAGCACCTCGACGTCGCCGAGGCCGGCTTCGTTGAGTGCGGTCACGAGCGCGGGGATGCTCCGCTCCCAGGAGCGGGCCTCCGAGGAGCCGACCCCGTGGCCGTGCTGGTGGAAGAACTGCTCGGTCAACTGGAAGAAGAGGGAGCCGTCCATCGCCATGGCGGCAACCGTCTTGGCGGACGCGCGGAACAACAAGAAATGCCCCCAGGCAGCACGATGTGACTCGTGCGGGTGGGGGCGTGTCCGTGTGTCTCCGTCTGAGCGAAGCGGAAGCCCGGCGGGCCGCAGATGGCGAGGCGATCAAGCATACCGGCGCCGCGAACACGTGTCGTAAGGACGACGGAGATGCCTGCGGCCGTCGAGAATCTGCACGTGAGCGGCGCGGATGTCGCCTCCCGCAGTTACGATTTTCACCTTGATGGTGATCGCCTTGTCGGGGGCGGCAGGGGCCGGCGATCCGTCAACCATCCACAGTGGCTTGAGAAGGCGGGGACGGAACGATGCGGGAAGGCCGGTGGACGACGGTCACCGAGTCCGAGTTCGACCATGAGCGCCGCGGACTGGATGCCATCCGCCAGAAGCTGCCCGACGCGGATCCGTGGCGGGCCTGGTCGAACTTCACGTTCACCGCGAACACCGGCCATGTGCGGGAGGTGGATCTACTCGTCGTCGCGCCCAGCGGGGTGTGGATGATCGAGCTGAAGAACTGGCACGGCTCGCTGACGAGCGAGAACGGCACCTGGGTTCAGACGACTCCGGGGGGACACCGCCGTCCGCACGGCAATCCGCTGCACCTGGTGAGCAAGAAGGCCCGGGAGTTGGGCGGGCTGCTGCGGCAGCGCGGCGGGCGCGCGTGGGTCGGCGAGGCCGTCTGCTTCACCGAGGACTCGCTGCGTATCCGGTTGCCCGGGCATGACCAGAACGGCGTCTTCAGCGTCGACCAGTTGGTCGCCATGCTCCAGCGCCCCCCGCGGGACGAGCGGCACCGCGTCACGCCGACCAGTTCCCGTGAGGTCAAGGGTGCGCTGGACAAGGTGGGCATCCGGCGCAGCGACGCCGAGTACCGGGTGGGCCCCTACCAATTGGAACGCAAGGCGTTCGACTCCGGGGAGACGTGGGCCGACTACCTCGCCCAGCACGCCGAGTTGCCCGAGTCGGCGCGGGTGCGGGTCTATCTGCGAGAGCGCGGCTCGGACGCCACCATCCGGCAGTCGGTGGAGAACGCGGCCCGGCGCGAGGCCGCCGTCCTGCAGCGATTCCGGCATCCGGGTGCGGTGCAGTACAAGCAGTACCACCCCTCGGGGCACTCCGCCGGACCGGCCCTGATCTTCGACTACCACCCGCAGACGCTGCGCCTGGACGAGTATCTGCTCCAGTACGGGGAGAAGCTCGACATCCTCGGCCGGATGGCGCTGGTGCGCCAGTTGGCCGAGACGATGCGCTCCGCGCACTCCAGCCGCATCCACCACCGGGCGCTGGCCGCCCGCTCGGTGCACGTCATCCCCCGCAACCGGGGCCGCCAGGGACAGACGGTCGGCGAAGAGGCCGCGTGGCAGCACCCGCATCTGCAGATCTCCGACTGGCAGATCGCCACCCAGCGCAGCGGCACCGGCTCCTCCGGCGCGGGCGCGACCCGATTCGCGCCGACGGCGCTGTCCGCGATGCACCTCGCCGACGTCTCCGACCCATACCTGGCGCCCGAGCTGACGGCGCTGAACGCCGACCCGGTGTCCCTGGACGTCTACGGCCTCGGCGTCCTCACCTATCTGCTGGTCACGGGCAAGGCCCCGGCGGCGAGCCAGGCCGAACTGGTCGCCCGGCTGGAGGCCGGTGAAGGTCTGCGGCCCAGTGCGCTGGTGGACGGGCTCTCGGAGGACATCGACGACCTGGTGCAGGCGGCCACGGCCTACCGGCCGGAGCGGCGGCTGTCCACGGTGGACGAGTTCCTGGAGATGCTGGAGCTGGTCGAGGACACCCTCACCAGCCCGGCCGACCCCGCCGTCGCCGAAGAGGCCGAGGCGCCGGAGAAGGACCCGCTCGAAGCCGTGACCGGGGATGTGCTCGGCGGGCGCTGGGAGGTCCTGCGCCGCCTGGGCACCGGTTCGACCAGCCGGGCCTTCCTCGTCCGCGACCTGGAGCACGAGGCGCGCAGAACGCGCCCGCTGGCCGTACTGAAGGTGGCCCTGTCCGACAGCCGGGGCGAGGTGCTGGTCCGGGAGGCCGAGGTGATGGGGCGGCTGCGCCCCGACTCCCGCGTCATCCGGCTGGTGGAGCCGCAGCCGCTGCACCTCGGGGGCCGCACGGTGCTCGCCCTGGAGTACGTGGGCGATGAGCGCGAGGAGGCCGTCGAGCCGGCTGCCTCCGGCAGCGGTCGTCGACGGCACCGCGGGGAGACGGTCGCCCGGCTCCTCCGCGAGAGCGGGCGCCTCCAGATAGACCAGTTGGAGGCGTACGGCGACTATCTGTTCGGCGCCGTGGACTTCCTGGAGGGTGAGAGCGTCTGGCACCGCGACATCAAACCGGACAATATTGCCATAAGGGTGCGTCCGAACCGCACCCGTGAGCTCGTCCTCATCGACTTCTCCCTGGCCGGCTACCCGGCCAAGAACCACGAGGCCGGTACGGAGGGCTATCTCGACCCGTTCATCGGCACCCTGGTCCGCACCGCCTACGACTCGCACGCCGAGCGGTACGCCGTCGCGGTCACCCTGCACCAGATGGCCTCCGGCGAGCTGCCCAAGTGGGGCGACGGCTCCGTCCTGCCCCGGCAGACCGACAAGGAGGAGTTCCCCTGTCCGACCATCGCCGCCGACGCCTTCGAACCCGCCGTACGCGACGGCCTGGTCCGCTTCTTCCGCAAGGCGCTGCACCGGGTCGCCGCCGAACGGTTCCCCGAGCTGAAGCCGATGCGCGACGCCTGGAAGAGGATCTTCCTGGACGCCTCGCAGACGGTGCCCTCCAGCCACCGCTCCCGGCACAGCAGCCATCCGGGACACTCCGGCCAGGACGGGCAGGAGCAGCAGAGAGGGCAAGCGGAGGCCGCGGAGGGAGCGCCAGGGGGACGGCCCGCCATCGCGGACGCAGAACCGCTCTCCGCCGAGCAGCAGCGCGAGCAGTTGGCCGAGCAGGTCACCCGCGACACCCACCTCTCCGCGGCGGGCCTCACCCCGGCCGCCGAGTCGTTCCTCTACGGCCTCGGCATCACCACAGTCGGCGGCCTGCTGGACTACAGCCGCCGCAAGCTCCTCAACGCCCCCGGGCTGGGTGCCAAGACCCGCGGTGAGATCCAACGCCGCCAGCGCCAATGGGGCGAGCTGCTCCGCGAGGCCCCCGTATCGCCACTGACGGCACGCGGCCGGGCCGAGGCGAAGGAAGAGCTGGCGCAGCTCACCCGCACGGAGTCGGCTGTCGCCGACGGTGTCGCCGCGACCACCGATCGGCCCGAGGAGCTGCCGGAATCCGCGCTGCGCGCCCTCAGCCTCGACACGCTGGCCACCGTCCTGGTCCCGGAGCTGAACAACAACGGTTCCAACCACAACAAGGTCGAGATGGTCCGGCTGCTGCTGCGGCTCCCGGACGAGCACGGCACGCTGCCCGATATCGGCGTCTGGCCCAAGCAGAGGGAGGTCGCCGACGCGCTGGGGCTGTCGGCCGGCCGCATCCCGCAGATGCTGAAGGAGGAGCGCAAGCGCTGGAAGAAGCGTCCGGAAGTGCGGGCCCTCCGTGACGAGATCATGGAACTGCTGGCCGGGCTGGGCCGCGTCGCCTCCGCCGTCGAGATCGCCGACGCGCTCGTGCTGCGCCGCGGCACCCAACTCCCCGAACGCCCACAGCGGCGCGCGCTGGCGCTCGCGGCGGTCCGGGCCGTGGTGGAGGTCGAACAGCTCGAACCGGAGAGCGCCCAGTTCCAGCACCAGCCCAACCGCAAAGCCACCGAGGAGGCCCTGGGCGCGGGGCTGCTCGCCCTGGACGTACGGGAGGCCGACGAGGAGACGGGCACCGAAGGCGACCCCCCGGACACCCCCACCGCGCCCGGCCTGCTCGACTACGCCTCCCGGCTGGGCAAGACCGCCGACCGCCTCGCGGGGCTGGACACCCTTCCGACGGCCACGAGGGTCCTGGCCGAACTCGGCGCCCTCGCCCCGCCGCCCGGCGAAGTCGAATGGGACGAACGCCGCCTGGTCGAGCTGGCCGCCTCCGCGTCCACCAACGCGGCGGCCACCCCCCGGCTGGAGATCTACCCGCGCAACCTGGACCTGGTGCGGGCCCTGCGGCTCACCCAGGCGGGCCTGGTACGCCTGAACCCTGGCGTGCCGGACGAGTGGCAGCCCGGACTGACCGGCGAGGACGTGCACGAGCGCGTCCGCACCCGCTTCCCCGAACTGGTCGTCCCGGACGGCCGGGGCGGCACCACCCGCGACCTGCCGACCGCGGGCCCGCTGACGAAGGCTCTGCGCAGCGCCGGCTTCGACCTCACCCTCTCGCTGCGCGAGGACACGAAGACGCTGCGCTATCTGCCCACCCGGATGGACTCGGCCTCCAGCTATCTGACGACCGGCGCCTGGCGCCGCTCCACGGACGTCGGCACCGTCACCCGCTACTCCGACGACCCGACACTGGCCGACGCCGTACGGACCGAGGAGCGCCTGCTCGCCTCGGCGCGGCAGGACGGCTACCGCGTCCTGACCGTACGGGAAGCCCGCGCCTGGCAGGCCACCCAGGAACTGGGCGTCGCGGGCGGCCGGTTCGCCGCCCGGGTCGTCTCGGTGACCGAGCTTTTCCTGGAGGCCATGCACGCCCTGGTGCCCGAGGGCACCAAGCCCACCTGGGAGACGCTGCTCAAGGCCGATGCCGCCGAACCCGGCTCGCGGGGTGCGATGAAGTTCGCGGAGTACGCGCGTACGGCGTGGGGTTCGGTGGAGCCACGCGTGCGGGAGCTGCTGGGCGACGGCGCGGGGAGCGGTTCCCCCTCGGGCTCGGGCTCCGACTCCGGTGAGGGACCGGTGCTGCTGACCGACGCCGCCGTCTTCGCGCGGTACGACGCGATGGGCGTGCTGGACCGCCTCGCGGAAGCGGCACGCCAGGGCGGGCGCGGGCTGTGGCTGCTGGTCCCGCAGAGCGACCCGGCCCGGGAACCGAAGCTGGGGTCGGTCGCCGTCGCGTACCAGGCGGGCCTGGGCGAATGGATAACCCTGCCGGAGTCGTGGGTGCAGAACGCCCACCGGGCGGAGGCGAGCAGCAAGTGAGCGGCGAGCAGATGAAGCGTGCAGTTCGAAGGTTCGAGTTAGAGGGAGACGTCGCGTGATCGACCGCAAGGCTCTGTTGAACGACCTCAAGCAGCAGGTCAAGGCGGTCGAGAGCGATCTCGCGCAGCAGGTGAGGCTGGCGGGTGACGTCGGAGCCAAGCTGCGGAGTGAGTACGACCGGGCGAAGAAGCTGGGCCGTACAGCCGCCACCTGGAACAGTTGGCTGGACGAGCGCGTCACGCAGGTCGCGGTGGCGTGGGTGCTGGGTACGGTCTTCGTCCGCTTCTGCGAGGACAACCGGCTGATCCCGGAGCCGTATCTGACGGCCCCGGAGGACGACCGCCGGGATCTGGCGCTGGCGCGGTACGAGGACTACGTAGCCACGGCGGACGACCCGACGTACCGAGGGTGGATCGAGCGGGCCTTCGACGAGCTGGGCGCCGGGCAGGCGGGCCGGCTGCTGTTCGACCGCCGCCACAATCCGCTGTTCCAGATCCCGCTGTCGCACGACGGCGCCCGGGAGCTGGTCGAGTTCTGGCGGGAGCGGGATGAGGCGGGCGTCCTCGTCCACGACTTCACCGACCCCCTGGAGGAGGACGGCGACGGCACGCGGGGCTGGGACACCCGGTTTCTCGGCGACCTGTACCAGGACTTGAGCGAGGCAGCCCGGAAGACGTATGCGCTGCTGCAGACCCCGGAGTTCGTCGAGGAGTTCATCCTCGACCGGACGATGAATCCTGCGGTGCGGGAGTTCGGCTACGAGGGCCTGAAGATGATCGACCCGACGTGCGGGTCGGGACACTTCGTGCTGGGTGCGTTCCGGCGGCTGGTACGGCTGTGGGCGGAGGGCCGCCCGGGTGTCGACGTGCACGAGCGGGTGCGGGCTGCGCTCGATTCGGTGCACGGGGTTGATGTGAACCCGTTCGCGGTGGCGATCGCGCGGTTCCGGCTGCTCGTTGCGGCTATGGCCGCGAGTGGGATGCGCACGCTGGAGGAAGCGGGGCGCTATGAGTGGCCGATGCACTTGGCGGTGGGCGACTCACTGATCAAGCACCGGCATCGGCAGGGGAACCTGTTCGATGAGTCGGAGGAAGAGGGCGCCGACGAACTCGCGGACTTCAAGTACCAGACGGAGGACGTGCACAAGCACCCGGACATCTTGAAGCCGGGACGGTATCACGTGGTCGTGGGGAATCCGCCGTACATCACGGTGAAGGACCGCAAGCTCAATGAGCTGTATCGGGACCTGTACAGCGCCTGTGCGGGGACGTACGCCTTGTCGGTGCCGTTCGCCCAGCGGTTCTTCGAGCTGGCGATGGAGGGGGAGAAGGAGAGCGGGCTCGGATACGGCATGGTCGGTCAGATCACCGCTAACTCGTTCATGAAGCGCGAGTTCGGGGCGCGGCTGATTGAGACCTATTTTGGGCATGAGGTCGAACTAACCGAGGTCATCGACACTTCCGGTGCATATATACCTGGGCACGGGACGCCGACGATCATCCTTGTAGGAAGGTCGCGAGGAGGGAACTCTAGATCGGTAAAGATTCGCACGGTACGAAGCGTTCAAGGGGAGCCTGCAGCGCCACAACACGCTCATGAGGGGCTCGTCTGGAGCGCTATCACGAATCAGATAGATACACCCGGATCAGTGAGTCAATGGGTCTCAGTCGATGACCTGGAGCGCCAACTCTACTTTGGCAAGCAACCATGGATCTTGGCAGATGGCGGCCTAGAAATGGTAGATCAGCTAAATAGAGCCATGGTTCGACCCATGAGGCAGGATATCGAACCGCCGATTGGCCGCGCAATTCGCGCAGGAGCGGACGAAGCTTATATTCGACCGCTACGCAGCACCTTTCGCGCATCAGCACACAAAGGCGCGCTTCGTCCACTCATGATTGGCGAAACCGTTCGCGACTGGAACGCCGAGCCTCAGGAAGCAATCTGGTTTCCCTACGCGAAGGAAATTCAACCCGGAGATCTCGCGATCGAACTCTGGCCCCTGCGCCGCACCCTCGAAGTTCGGCGAACTTTTCAAGGCGACATGGCAGCCGCTGGCCTCCAGTGGTGGGACTACATGCAGTTCACCTCGTCCGCGTACCGAACGCCCCGGTCGATCGCTTTCGCGTTCGTAGCTACGCATAATCATTTCGTATTGGACCGAGGCGGTAAGGTATTCAAGCAATCGGCACCAGTAATTAAACTGCGAGATGATGCATCCGAGGAAGATCACCTACGACTCTTGGGATTGCTCAATAGCTCCACTGCCTGCTTTTGGCTGCAGCAAGTCTCGCACAACAAGGGAGAAGGTGGAGGCGCACGCGTCGAAGCCGGTTATTCCGCGATGGGAAGCGAAGCTTGGAAAAACTCCTTTGAATTTACAGGAACTAAGCTGCAAGATTTCCCCCTGCCTGCATCTCATCCATCCATTCTTGCCACTGCACTTGACACTCTCGCTCAGCAACTTACCGCGACCAGCCCCTCAACTCTCATGCCCAAGACAACCCCGACCGCATCAATCCTCCGCGAAGCCCGCACAACCTGGCACTCCACCCGCGCCCGCATGATCGCCCTCCAAGAGGAGCTCGACTGGCAGGTCTACTCCCTCTACAACCTGCACCCCGAGGACCTCCGCGTCTCCGAGGACTCGGACTCCCCCGACATCCCGGAACTCGCCCTCGGTGAACGTGCCTTCGAGATCGTGCTGGCCCGCAAGGTGCAGGCTGGGGAAGCCAGCGACGAGTGGTTCAAGCGGCACGGCTCCACGCCCATCACGGAGATCCCCGAGCACTGGCCCGCCGCGTACCGCGAGGTGGTGCAGAAGCGAATCAACGCAATCGAGTCGTCCCGCGCCATCGGCATGGTGGAGAGGCCCGAGTACAAGCGGCGGTGGGCGACCGAGGGGTGGGACGCGCTTCAGGAGAAGGCCCTCAAATCCTGGTTGCTGGACCGGATGGAGAACAAGGAGCACTGGTACGACGAGAACGGGATGCCCGCGCTCGTCCCGCTCTCCCGGCTCACCGACGCGCTCTCTCAGGACGAGGACTTCGTGTCCGTCGCGAAGATCTATGCGCCCCGCAAGGAGCTGGCGACCGTCGTCGGCGAGCTGATAACCGATGAGCACGTGCCGTTCCTCTCCGCACTGCGCTACAAGCCCTCCGGGCTCAAGAAGCGGGAGGACTGGGAGCACGTGTGGGACCTCCAGCGGGAGGAGGACGCGGCACCGGACGAGCCGACCAAGCGCAAGATCCGCGACAGCATCCCCGTGCCGCCCAAGTACACCTCCGCCGATTTCCTCCGCCCCTGCTACTGGCGGGCACGCGGCAAGCTGGACGTGCCGAAGGAGCGGTTCATCTCCTACGGGCAGGCCAACGTGGCGAAGCCGGAGCTGTACGGCTGGGCCGGGTGGGACCACCAGGAGCAGGCGTACGCCCTCGATGCCTACATCGCCGCGCACGAGGAGTTGACCTCCGAGCAGGTGGCGCCGTTCCTCGCGGGGCTGCTGGAGCTCCAGCCCTGGCTGGACCAGTGGCACGGCGAGTTCGACGCCACCTTCGGTGCCTCCCCTGCCGCCTTCTTCCGGGGAGACCGTCAGATGGTTCAGGGCGAGAACGGTCTGACGGACGACGACCTGCGCGCCTGGCGGCCGGCCGCCGCTGCACGTGGACGGCGAACCGCCAAGAAATAGCGAAGAACGCCCCCTTGCAACACTCTGCTCCGCTCACGCATCAGGCTGTGAGCGGAGCAGAGAGACCAGAGCCACCACCGTGGCTGGTGCGCTTCGGATCTCACGTGACGCTTCGCCATCCCTGCTGCACCAGTTCTGTGCTCACAGATCGAGACGCCACCACGCCAAGACCGTGCCCCTATGTGATGAGCCTGGCGAGTCGCTTGTAGCAGCAGAGAGCTGCGGGGATGAAGTGGCGGCCCCTCACTCCCTTTCCCGCACCACGAGCTGAACTGACGGCCGGTCAGGATTGCACAGTCTGCGTGGCGTTGACTGATCGATCTGTCCGAAAAGCCCATTGCAGGGCCAGATCCTGACATGGAAGCCTCAGGGTCAGGATTCGCACATATCGATGGAAAAGTGCAGGCATCGCCGCCGCTGGCGCAGCCCTCGCACTCACCTTCCCGGCCTCGGCATCGGCCGGCACCACCGGTGCAGGAAGCTGGGATTACGTCGGTTCCTCGTCGTTCTACGAGGTGAACGGCGTTTACTACAGCCACCCCGTAAAGTCACACGGCGGGAACTTCAAAGCCTGCATTTATACTTCGACCAGCGGGAAGCGAGCGTACGCTTTATACGAAGACGACGTGAACAATTACGACGACAAGGTCGGTTCCGTGCGCCAGCAGGTCGCGGGAGGATGCGAGACCTGGGACGTATCGGGGGCCGTGGACGGCGACAACCACCGAGCGGAACTGTACATCGCAACCAATGACTCAAGGGCGTATAAGGTGAAGTACTACGACTGACAGAATGCCATGGTGCTCGCTCCGTTACGGCGGGGCGAGTACCACAGCATTCCGGAGGAAGTGACACGCTTCATTTCATACACTACAGGCCGATCAGCCGATGTCACTCAAGTCGATGCACTTCGACTTTTGAGGGAAATCCATAATTCCTTCGTTTATAACAACCAGCACGTCGCCGCCCAGACCACTGTCTCCGTCGATCTTCACCTCAACTGCGGGTATGCGCCCGTAGGTGGTGAGGACCTTTTCCCCGCTGCTGTTCATTCTGTTCTCGTCGAGCACCCAGTCCACACCGTTGATGTTCGTGCAAAGGTTTGGGGTCGGAGGTAGGGGCTTCACTCCGCATCGCATGACGATCGAACCGTCTCCCCACGCGGCCGCACCCGCGCCTTCGGTTCGGTCCCGGGATTGCCCGAGAAGGGTTTCAGGCACCGTAGATGTGAGGTGTGAGCACCGAGGGTCGCTCGCGAAAGGCCCCGGTTCCACGGATTTCTTCGCGAACAGCAAGAAATACCAGACGGCGCCGGCAGAAAGAGCCACCGCGATGCCCAGCCCGTAAAAAAGGTGGCTTCTTTTAGCCCCGGACTTGAACCACATAGACCCATTCTAACTGATGCCACCCGGGCCTCAGACAGAGCGCTAGTGCAATCACATGCGGACACCGTTTCCTCCCTCATCCGAAAAGAGCGGAATACGCTCCAGAGTCAAGTCGGAGGGGCGAGGTGGAGGTGGGAAGCCATGCTCATCGGAGAGTGGGTCCGCGCAAGCCAACCTGAGCAAGCGCACCTTCGCTTCTACGAACGTATGGGCCTCGTTACCGGCCGACGTCTGCCCAACGGCTACTGCGACTCCCCACCGGAAGCGCCGATCTGGCTGCAGTACGTACACACCGCACAGAAGCTCGGCTTCTCGCCGGCCGAGACCGCACAGCACGGCGAGGATCTACGTAACTCCCCGGGTTCCGCCGATGCGCTGTCCGCACTCCTGGCGGAGAAGTTCCAGCTCATCGACGCCCGCATGGCCGAACTCACCGCCCTACGAGCAGACCTCGAAACACGCGTCGGCACCGGGTACCCCCTGCGGGCCGCCCAGCAAGTCGGCTGAGCGCACACAAGCGCGACCCATTCCGTCGACCAGTCACGGGAGCATCGGCGGCGGTTCGGGAGCCTGCCGGAGATCTTTGGGGTCAGAAGCTTCCAGAGTCTTCCCGTTGGGCCAGGAACCTGTGCTTGACTACACGTCAGGTGACCGGTTGCTACGCGTGCCTGGTTCCCCCGCGTTGAGGAGTAGCTTCTGTATGACTAAGCCGGATTTGCGCGCGTTGTTCCGTTCGAATGATCGCGAGGTGAAGGCGGTCGACTTCTTCGCCGACCGGCGCGACGAATGGGACACCGTGGTGACCAGCCTCGTACGGCATACCCAGCGCGTGCGGGGGGCCGGGTTCAGTGTCGAGGACCTGGAAGCGCCCCGTCGGAACGTGCTGGTCTTCTACGGCGTGGGCGGTATCGGCAAGTCCACGCTGTCGCGAGCCCTGACTGAGCACCTGAGAGATCGCGAAGGTGGCGACAGCGGGTGGTCCCCGCTCGATCCACAGGTGGGGCGGGTGGTGCCGGTCCGGGTGGACATGTCCCGGGATTCGGGTGGAGACTTCGAGTCCTTGATGCTGAGCCTCCGGTTGGCAGCGGCGGACCTCGGGCAGCCGATGCCGACGTTCGACATCGCATTTCAGCGTTACTGGGATCGCAACCATCCGGGTGAGCCGCTGGACGAGTATCTGCGACGGCGCACGTGGTTCAGTCGTTTCTCGGGAGCCCAGTCGCTGTCCGAACAGATGCAGTCGGCCTTGGCAGATGTCGCGCAGGCGGTGGCTCTTCCGGGGACGACCGGTGCCTTGGTCGGGCAGGGACTGCGGTCAGTGGTTCGCGCTCTGCGCGAACGACGGCATCAGATCCGCTCCCTCGCCGAGTGCCAGCGGCTCGCCGACCTGCTCGAGGCCGATCCCGACCTCGAAGCGCTCAGCTACTACGCCCATCTGCTGGCCTGGGATCTCGACAGGGTGCCTGCAAAGCACCGGGCGACGCCGGTAGTGCTCCTGGACACCTTCGAGGACGTCGGGGATCGCGTACATCGTGATCTCGAACGGCTGATTCAACGCGTGGTGTGGCTGATGCCGAACGCGCTCTTCGTCATCACTGGACGCAATCGTCTGCAGTGGGACGATGCACGGCTCGAGGGGCAGTTGGACTGGGCAGGGCCTCAGTTCTGGCCTCAGCTCGCGGGAGGCGCGGCTGAAGAGCCGCGGCAGCACACCGTGGGCTATCTGTCGGCGGAAGACTGCGAGACCTACCTGTGCAAGCGGCTCACCATGGCCGGGCAACCGCTGATGGACGACCGTACGCGGCACATCATGACTGCCAACTCGCATGGCCTGCCGCTGTATTTAGACCTCGCTGTCATGCGCTTCCTCGATCTCTACCGAGACTATGGGCGGGCCCCTGAGCCGAACGAATTCAACTTCGACTTCCCGGCCCTGGTCGCGCGGACATTCCGGGACCTGTCTCCGAACGTGCGCCAGGTTCTGCGGGCAGTGAGTCTGCTGGACTCCTTCTCGGTCGAGCTGGCTGTCGCTGCGGCCGGGCTCGACCACGATGCCCCGGCCCTGGAGCTGGTGGAGCGGCCGTTCGTGGATGCGGATCCAGGCGCGCCGTGGCCGTATCGCGTTCATGCTCTGGTCCGGGAAGCAGTCCAGGAAGCCGATTCCACGAGCGAGGATCGCTGGAGTGCGGCGGACTGGAGGAGAGCGGCGCAGCGGACGTTCGATGCCCTGGGTCGTGAGGCGTCCGGGGATCGGATCCATCTGGTTGCTGCTTTGCGGCAGGGTCTGAAACTGGCACGTGATTACGGGCTGGAGCTCGGCTGGCTGACGGATGCGGCGTTCCGCTATGTCGACGACTTCGTCTGGGAGCCCATCGAAATTCCCGCGCTTCCGTCTGCCGAGCCTGGCAGCGAGGTGATCGGCAGTGCTGCGGAGGCGCTGGCTGCGGCGCTGCGCGCGATCGCGCAACGCCAACGCAGGCACCGCGGCTGGACCGCGGAGCAGCTCCGTATGGTCCTGGAGTCGGACCTCCTGCCCGAACCCTTGCGGGAACTCCCGCGATACTTCCTCGCGGAGTGCGATCGGGATCTGGGCAACCTCGATGACTCTCTGGACGGCATGCGGCGGGTTGTCGATGGCGGGGGACGGCTGGCTCCCACAGCCGCTCGGGGCCTCGCACACTTGGCCCGCCGAGTGGGGCGGTTCCCACAGGTACGTGATGTGGCGGAGACGCTCGGGGTGGAGGGCCGCAAGGACCGTGTACTCGGCGATCTGTGCTGGACGCAGGGAAGCATGGCCCTGGCCTGCTCGTCGTACGCGGTGAGCCGCGATGAGGCGCTGCAGCTCGGCCACACAGGTGAGGCCGCGCTGTCCCAGGCATGCCTGGCCTTCGCATCTGCCTATCAGGACCGCCCTCGCGCCGCGGAACAGATTGCACGCGCCCGAGACCTGCTGGGCGGCGTCTCGATCCGGTGGGCAGAGGTCCAGACACGCATCGCCGAACTGGTACGGAACGCCGGCGTCGAGCCCGATCTTCCTGAGCGGGCCGAGGAGGTGGCTGCGCTGGCGGGTGAAGCCGGGCTGTCGTCTTCGGTCGCCTACATCCGCTTCGCCGTATGCCTGCACGCAGTCGTCCTGGACTCCCCAGACCTGTTGTCCGGGGCCAGGACCCGGTTGAACGAGTGCGTCCGTGGCGAAGAGTTCGCCTACCTGGCCGAACTCTCCTACCTCATCGCAGACGAAGAACCTCCTGCCGAGCTTCCCCGAGCGCAGTGGCTGGACGGGCAGGACCAGGTCCGGGCACGCTGGACCGCCATCGCAGAGGACCGGCGTCGGGAAGCCGCAGTGAGTAGAGGAGAGTGACCGGGTGGCGAAGTACACCACCTCAGACCAGCTCGACGTTTCCGCCCTTGCCCAGCATTACGGGCTTGATCAGGTACGACTCACACCTCTCGCAGGTGGGGCGGCGAACTCCAGCTTCAGGCTGTCCAGCGCCTCCGGTCAGTTCGTCCTGACGATCCTCGACAACCACGACTGGACCAGTGCTCAGCGTCTGGCGGCGCACACCCAGGCCGCCTTCCGGCTGGGCGTGCCCACCACAGAGGTGGTCCCGTCAGTTGAGGGCGCCGCGATCACTCCGATGGGTGACCGGCCCGCGATCCTCAAGAAGTGGATCTCGGGAGAGGTTCAGGAACCGCTGCCCGAGTCGCTCCTGCCTGATGCTGGACGCATTCTTGCTCAGTTGCACGCGCTTCCCCCACGATCGCCAGGGCTTGAGGACATCCCGACCGGGACCCGGAGACTGTCCGGCACCCACATGGCGGAGATTCCGAGTTTCGCCGACCGTGATTTCGCGATCTGGCTGACAGACTGGCTCGACCGAGTCCAAGCCGTCGAAGCGGGACGCGAGCGTCGCAGCGCGGTGGTGCATGGCGACCTCTTCGCGGACAACGTCGTCGTTCGGCAGGACGGTCACCTGTCGGTGCTGGACTGGGAAACGATCTCGCTTGACGATCCTCTCCTCGACCTCGGAATGGCAGCCGTAGGGCTCGCCCAGGAGGCCGGAATCCTGGTCCCGGCGCGACTGGATGCTCTTCTCTCCGGGTACCGGGACGTCGCTTCGCTGTCCGGGGAGGACGCCGCAGCGTTGCCGATGGAGATCGTGCACGCGGCGTTGATCATCGCCTTCCACCGCTACTACCGGCACAACATCCGCTTCCCCGACCCGGCCAAGAGCTCCATCCACAACGAGATGCTCCAGTTTGTGGATTCGGTGGTGAAATCGACCTCGCTGCGAGGCTGAGACCGCTTGGGACGCCGCTCCCCCACCACGCAGGCCGGCTGAGTACAGAGGGAAGCGGCTCCAGCGGCCTATGGCGCTGGAGCCGCTTCCCTGTTCTTGCTGTCGCTCAGGCGTGCAGCTCGCCGACCTTGACGGCCGAGAGGAACGACGACCAGCCGTCCGCCGGGAACGTCAGTACCGGCCCGTGGGGCGCCTTGCTGTCGCGGACGGGGACGAGGGTGGCGAAGTCATCGGAGACCTCGACGCACGCACCACCGTCCTGGTTGCTGTAGCTGCTCTTGCGCCAGCTCACGGCGCTCAGGTCGAGGGATCGCAAGGCACTTCCTCCAACATGCGCAGGATGAATTTTCGCGACTCGACTGGGGACAGCGCCAAATCGCGCACCGCATCGTACGCGAGCTGAAGTCGCTCGACCGCTGCGGTTTCCTCGATCAGTTCGCCCCGGTAGCCGCTCTCCGTGTAGGCCAACGTACGCCCCTCCGGCTGCCGGAGGTACCAGACGTCCACGTTCATCAGCCCATGAAAGCCCGCGCTGAAGGGCAACACCTGGAGCGCGACGTTCCCCCTGTCCGCCGCCCCCACCAGGTACTCCAACTGCTTGCGCCACTCCCCCGCGTCCCGCAGCGGCGTGCGAAGCACCGCCTCGGACAGGATGGTGCGGAAGGGCGGTGCGTCGTCGCCCTCCAGCAGCGAGCGCCGACTCATTCGGGCCTGCACCTGCTGTTCCAGGTCCAGGCCCTTCGAGCCACCAGCCGCGAGCACCTCACCCGCGTACCCCGGGGTCTGCAACAACCCCGGCAGGACGCTGACCGCGAAGTGCCACAAGCTCGTGGCCTTGGCTTCCAGTTCCATGTAGCGGCGGTAGCGCTCGCGGAACTGGGTCTGGTCGTTGATGGCCAGCTCCCACAGGGCCAGGAGCAGCCCTGGGGTGCCGTAGTGCTGGTCGAGAGCCTCGACGACTTCGGGCCCGCCCAGGGTCTCGCCGCTCTCCATCTTGCCGAACAGGGACCAGTCCCAGCCCAGTCGGTCGCCGAGCTGGCGGAGGCTCTCTCCGCGCTGCGCCCGCAGGTGTCGAAGTTCTTCCGCGAACCGGGCGCGTGGTTCGCGGCTGCGGCCGGTGACCGCTCGCCTCGTCGGCATGGTGTGCCTCCGTGGAAGGTGTGGAACATGCGCTGGTCTGCCGGGGAAGCACAACCGGTCTGCGGTGTGCGCAGCTCAGCCAGGACGCATTCTCGTAATGCGCCCCTCACGCACGGTAGTTCAGCCAGTGCGCGCCGGGCGGCGAAATATCAGAACAAACCATGAAAAGTTCAGGAGCACTTCCCATGGCGAACCCGCAGCAGCGCCCGGACCGCGCCGACGACAGCAACGGCGACCCGCACCAGAGCCCGACCGCCGACCCGTACCCGAACGAGCTCCGAGGCTGGACCGAGGGCCGGGTACCGGCCGGGGTCGGCAAGATCCGCGAGGCGGTGGCGGCACGTGACGCACTCGCCGAGGCGCTGACCCGCGCCGGTGTTCAGCTCCCGGCGATGGACGTACGCACCCCGTGGCGGGACGCACTGCCAGGTAGTGACGAGAGTGGCGGCGAGCACGACATGCCGGACTCCACGCGGGCCGCCCGGTACGCGCTCGTCCACCTCGGTGTCTGTTCGGCCTCCGTCGCCTTCGCACTGGCGGCCGTGATCGCGCGGGGTGCCGGCCGGTGACGGACGGCGGAGCCCGGTCGCAGGCGCCGGTTGCCGTCACGCCCGTGGAACCGGTCGTCGGCTCGGCGGTACGGGATCTCGCCCGTGACCGGATCGGGGTGGTGATGGAGCGGGAGGGCCGCTATCTCCAGCTCCGCCCGCTGGGCGGGGGACGGGAGTGGGACGCGGACCCCGACCGCGTCCGGCTGCTGACCCACGCCGAGGTGCTGAGCGCCCGCGTCGCGGAGACGAACGCACGCAGTCGGCGGCGCCTCGAGCTGGGCGGAGCATCCGAGGCACCCCGCACATCGTCCTGGAGCGGCCCGGACCCGTGCGGCCCATGCCGCCCATGAGCAGCGGTCGCGGACGACGAGCCCCGCCACGCCCGGCGACAGCTCGCGGTGAGGACGCTCAGGGCGCCCCGATGTCGTAGGCGGTGCCGTCGGCGACGGCATGGAGTTTGTCCGGGTTGGCCACGTTGTGGATGACGGTGATGCGTCCGTCGGCGCCGAAGTCGAACGTGACGGTGGCGATCACGCGTCCCGGCGCGCTGAAGACGATGCCCGGCCCGCCGTTAATCACGACGAGTTCGGCATGCATGTCGGCCGGCGCGATGCCCTGGTACGGGACGGTACCGATGGCCGCGAACCAGTTGGCCACCGTGCTTGCGCCGACAACCGGGCGCAGGGCCTGGCGGACCTTGCCGCCGCCGTCGGTCCACAAGGTGACGTCCGGGGACAGCAGTTCCATCAGGGTGTTGATGTCACCGCCGGTCGTGGCAGCGAAGAACCGCTCGGTGGCCTCGCGCTGCCTGGTCCGGTCGGCTGCGAAGCGCGGCCGCCGGGCCCGCACGTGCTCGCGGGCCCGGTGCGCGGCCTGCCGCACCGCAGGTTCGGAACGTTCCACGGCCTCGGCGATTTCGGCGTGGCTGAAGTCGAAGACCTCCTTGAGCACGAACACCGCGCGCTCCAGCGGGCTGAGCGTCTCCAGCACCACCAGCATGGCCATCGACACCGACTCGGTGTCCACGACGGCCTCGGAGGCATCCCCACCGGTGAGGATGGGCTCCGGGAGCCACGGCCCCAGGTAGGTCTCGCGCTTGTGCCGAGTCGAGCGCAGCCGTTCCAGCGCCAGGTTCGAGACGATCCGCGTCAGGTATGCCTTGGGGTCGGCCACCTGCGAGCGGTCCGCGGCGGACCACTTGATCCAGGCGTCCTGGACGGCGTCCTCGGCGTCGGCCGCAGTGCCCAGGAGGCGATAGGCCACGGAGAACAGCAGGCTGCGGTGCTCGTGGAAGACCTGCTGGTCGGGGTGGGCTGACAGGTTGATCACCGGGCCTCCCGGACACGGGTGAAGCGGCCCCCGCGGGGCCAGAACGCACCCGAGGTGGGCATCTTCTTCATACGGCCATAGGTCGGCCAGGGCGAGGCGGTCACCGTTTCCTTGTACCGGACGGCCATGCGGCCGGTCAGGAAGATCCGGCGTGGGCTGTCATCGGGGCGGGTGAACTGCACCACGGCGTCGCCGCGTCCCAGACTCACCGGCGTGTGGTAGTAGCCGAAGCGGAACGGCTTGGGCTGCTTGCCTCTGAGTATGCGCTCGATGGACAGCGCGGCATGCACACCGGTCGGCATGCCGCCCTGGCAGGTGCCGTGCAGCACGCCGTAGCGCTGGCGGATCGCGGCTGCGTCGCCGATCGCGTACACGTCGGGGTGGGACACCGACCGCAGTGTGGCGTCGGTGACGATGCGTCCGCGACGATCGACGGCCAGCCCGGCGGCGGCCGCCGACGGCGACACCCGGGTACCGCTCGTCCACAGGACCGCGTCGGCGGCGATGCGCTCCCCGCCTGCCAATTCCACCCCGTCGGGCAGAACCTTCACCACCTCGGCTCCTGTGCGTACCTGGACGCCCAGCCGGTCGAGCGCGGCGTGCACGTACGCCTTGGCCTTGGGATTCATGGCCGCGCCGGGCTCGGTCCGGCCCTGTAGCACGACGTCCAGTTCCGGGTGCCGCTCGGCGATCTCCGCGGCCGACTCGGTGCCGGTCAGCCCGCTGCCGGCGACCACCACCGTGCCGCTGCCGAGCCGCCGAAGTCGGTCGGCGAGCAACTCGGCGTCCGGGGCACTGCTCAGGGTGTACGCATGGTCCTCGGCGCCCGGCACCGCCGACGTGTCGGCCGCACTGCCCAACGCGTACACCAACGTGTCGTAGTGCAGGACCCGGTCGTCGTCGATCCGTACAGTCCTGGCGTCCGCGTCCACCGCCGTCACCCAGCCCCGTACGAATCGCGCCCCCGTGCCCTCCAGCAGCTCCGGGATGCTCAGCTCGGCGAGCCGCTGCCCGGTCGCTGTCATGTGCAGCCGCATGCGCTCGGTGAACCGCTCCTGCGCATTCACCACGGTCACCCCTACGCCCTCGCGCCGGTTGCTCCTGGCCGCCAGTTGGATGGCCGCGGACATCCCCGCGTACCCGGCTCCCAGGACCACCACACGGTGTGTGACCGTCATGCCGGTTTCCTGCTGTGTGCTCACCGTTCCGTCCTCCTCCGTCGCTTCCGACGACCACCAGATGGAAGCGGACCTCCCATCCGTGACAAGAGGGCGATGTGATGCACAGCACAGTCCGAATCGATGTCCGCCCCAACGTTCCGCACTCCCGCACCAAGCGGTTGTGCCGGCTGCTTGCCTGACGGCACGTCATTTTGTGACTGCTTTTCATCACCCCGCTGACGTGCTCGACTTCCGTGTCGGACAATGGTCCCGGACCAGGATGAAGATCCGCACAGAAGAAGACCCGCAGACCCGTCGATACGACGGATGGCACGGCCACGGCCCCCAGCGTGCCCGCAGCCGGAAGGAGAGCGAGAGCCTCGATGGCCCAGGACCCGCAGTCGCAGGCGCCCCTGCTTCGCGATGTCATCGACATCAAGGAGTCCATTTCCACCTCGGACTTCGTGCTGCAGTTGTCGGAGGCGACGACGCCGCAGGGGGCCGAGCACGCGCTGCGGGACTATGTGGTCACCGAGCGGCTGCTGGAGAACTTCGACGAGGCGCTGGGCCTGATCAAGTCGGCGCTGGACGGACACGCGTCGAAGGCGGCGTATCTGCACGGCTCGTTCGGTTCCGGTAAGTCGCACTTCATGGCGGTGCTGCACGCGCTGCTGAGCGGCAGCCCGGCGGCGCGCGGCCGGGGCGACTTCGATCCGGTGCTGACCAAGCACGAGTGGCTGGGCACGGACGGGAAGAAGTTCCTGCTGGTGCCGTACCACATGCTCGGGGCGAAGGCCATGGAGCAGCGGGTGCTCGGCGGGTACGTGAGCCACGTCAAGCGGCTGCACCCGGAGGCGCCGACGCCGCAGGTGTACCGGACGGACGCGCTGTTCGACGACATCCGGGCCATGCGGGCGCGGATGGGGGACGCGGCCGTCATCAACGGACTCACCTCCCCGGAGGGGTCCGGCGGCGGCGAGGACGACGAGTGGGGTGAGTCGTTCGCCTGGCAGCCGACGCTGCTGGACACGGCGCTGGCCGCCGAGGAGGTGCACGAGTCGGGGCAGGCGCTGAACCTGGTGAGTCCGTCGACCCCGGCGGAGCTGCGGGCCCGGCTGGTGGAGGACGCGAGTACGTATCTGCTGCCGGGGTTCGCCAAGAACGCCACGGAGGACGAGCACGGGTTCGTCTCGCTGGACGCGGGGCTCGGCATCGTCGCCGAGCACGCCAAGTCGCTGGGCTACGACGGGCTGATCCTCTTCCTGGACGAGCTGATCCTGTGGCTGGCCACCCTCATCCACGACCAGAAGTGGGTGGCCCGCGAGGCGGGGAAGATCACCAACTTCGTGGAGGGCGGCGACGCGCGCCGCGCCATCCCGGTCGTCTCCTTCATAGCCCGGCAGCGGGATCTGCGGGAGCTGGTGGGTGAGGAGGTGTCGGGCGCCGCCGAGTCGTCCATCCAGGACACGCTCAATCTGGCCTCCGGCCGGTTCGACAAGATCACCCTGGAGGACCGGAACCTGCCCCAGGTCGCGCACGCGCGGCTGCTCAAGCCGAGGGACGCGGAGGCCGGGGCGCGGATCGAGGCGCAGTTCGAGAAGACGCGCAAGGTCCGCCAGGAAGTGTGGGACACCCTGCTCGGCTCGGACCGGGGTGCGGACGGAGTGGGAGCCGACGAGGACAGCTTCCGGCTCACCTATCCCTTCTCCCCCGCGTTCATGGACACGCTCGTCCATGTGTCCTCGGCGCTGCAGCGCAACCGGACCGGTATGAAGCTGATGGGGCAGCTCCTCGCCGACCATCGCGACGAGCTGCGGCTCGGGGATCTCATTCCGGTCGGCGATCTGTATCCGCTGATCGCCGACGGCGGCGACAAGCCGTTCACCGACAGCCTGAAGGTCGTCTTCGAGGCGGCGGACAAGCTGTACAGGACCAAGCTGCGGCCGTATCTGCTCGGTACGTACAACGTGACCGAGGAGGACGTCGAGCAGTACACACACCGCGGGCCGGACAGCATCAAGGACCCGGAGCTGCGTGGGCGGATCAAGACGTTCGTCGGCGACAACAGGATCGTCGGCACCCTGCTGCTGTCGTCGCTGGCGCCCAGCGTCCCGGCGCTGGCGGACCTGACGATCCGCAGGCTCTCCGCGCTGAACTACGGCTCCGTGGTCGCGCCGATACCGGGGCGCGAGTACGGCATCCTCAAGAACAAGGTGGCCGAGTGGGCCGGCCGCTTCCCCGAGATCAAGGAGACCGGCACCGAGGCGAACCCGGGTGTGCGGCTGGAGCTCTCGGGTGTGGACGTCGACTCCGTGATCGCCAACGCCAAGGTCAATGACAACCCCGGGAACCGGCAGGCGCTCGCCAAGCGGCTGCTGTCCGAGGATCTGGGGGTGGCGCACGGGCAGTTGGCCAGCCGGGTCGACTTCGTGTGGCGGGGTACGGAGCGGGCCGCCGAGGTGGTCTTCGGGAACGTCGCCGACGAGGACGAGCTGGCCGACCACGACCTGATGCCGCAGGAGGACGGCCTGTGGCGGATCGTCGTCGACCTCCCCTTCGACGAGGGCGAGTTCGGCCCCCGGGACGACGTGAACCGGATGCAGCGGCTGCGCGAGCGGCAGCAGAGCGAGAGGGCCCGTACGGTCGCCTGGCTGCCGACCCATCTGTCGGCGCAGCGGTACGCGGACTTCTGCCGCCTGGTCGTCATCGACAAGGCGCTCGCGGACGAGCAGCGCTTCGAGTCCCAGTACGCGGGCCATCTGAACGCCGACAACCGGGCGCGGGCCAAGGGGCTGCTGGAGACGCAGCGCGAGTCGCTGCTGAAGAACGTGAAGGCGGCCTTCAAACAGGCGTACGGGCTCGCGGACAAGAAGGCGACCGATGTCGAGCTGGGCTTCGGCGAGCACTTGCAGTCGCTGCGGGAGGTCGAGGGGCTGACGCTGTCCTTCGGCCAGTCGCTGCGTGACGGGCTGCTCCATGTCGTGGGCAGGCTGCTGGCGGCGCAGTACCCGGACCATCCGGACCTCGACCCGGACCACACCGGCACGCCCGTGAAGTCGGCCGACGTCCGCAAGGTCTTCACCCACGTGCGGGCGGCCGCGGAGGCGCGCGACCAGCGTACGGAGGTGCCGGCCGCCGACCGCAAGGCGATGCAGCGCATCGCGGGGCCGCTGCGGCTCGGGCAGCAGAAGGAGGCGTACTTCGAGCTGTCGCTGTACTGGGCCGACCACTTCCGGCGGCTCGCACGCGAGCGCGGCCACACCGGTGACCTGAGCCTGATCACGCTCACCGACTGGACGGACCTGCCGCAGCCGCGCGGGCTGCCCGGATATCTGGCCCGGCTCGTGGTCGCCGCGTTCGCCGAGATGGACGACCGGGTGTGGGTGCGCGGCGGGATGCCGCTGGACCCGGCACCGGAGATGGCGCAGCTCAAGGAGCACGACGCGCTGCGCAGCCAGCCGCTGCCCGGCGAGGAGGACTGGGAGTGCGCGCGGCAGCGGTTCGCCACGGTCTTCGGGAAGACGGCACCGACGCTGCGGCGCGGGCGGATCGTCAACCAGTTCGCCCGCCAGATCACGGAGGAGGCCCGCACCCACCAGGAGCAGGCCGCCGGACTGGTACGGCAGTTGGAGGAGCGCTCGGCGTTCCTGGAACTGGACGACACGGACGAGAGCGGGCGGCTCGCGCTGGCCCGCCGCTGCGTCGAACTGCTGAAGACGCTGACCCAGGGCATGGGGCAGGGCGCGGCGGGAGCGAAGAAGACGGTGGAGGCACTCGCCGCCTTCGACCTTGGAGAGGTCTCCGCCGACCGCTACGGCACCTCGATCGCCCAGGCCGGAGCCGTGGCCCGCGCGCTGGACGCCGCGTCCTGGACCACCCTCGACCTCGCCTCGAACGAGGGGCCGGAGGGCCGGGCACTGCTGGAGTCGCTGCGCAACGTGGCGCGCAGTGACCAGCGGACGAGCGATCTGTGCGGCGCTCTGGAACGCACCCAGCGCGAGGTGCTCGCCCTGGTCAAGCGCAACCGGGCGGCGCAGAGCCCGCAGCCCGATGCCGAGCCCGCCCGGCCACCCGGCCCCGGCGACGTTCCGCTGCACACGAACAGCAGCCACCCGCCCGTCCCGGAGCAACTGTCGCCCGGGGCAGGAGGGCGTCCGGGGCAGGTGAAGCGCTCCGGCGGCAGCCGGACCACCGCCGCGCGGGCCGCGGCCGAGCTGCGGGAGGAGCTGACCGCACTGGCCGCTGCCGAGCCCGATGCCACGATCGAGGTCACCTGGCGGGTCGTCGAGTCATGAGCACCCCGGTCACCGACACACCAGGAACCGCCGCGACCGCGGTCTCGGTGGCGGCGCGGTTGAACGTCGCCACCGTCACCCAGTACCTGTCCTCGCAGACCTCGCTCGCCGACGCGCTCACCGGCAACGACAAACGGCGCGCCGTGCTGCTGCGTGCTGCGCCCGAGTGGCCCGGCCCGCCGCAGCCCGCATGGGGTGAGGGCTGCACCGCCCGGATCGCCGTCGCGCTCTCCCCGCTCGCCGTCCACGAACTCGTGCTGAGCCATCTCGCCGGATCGCCCGAGGACGAGGACGGTGGCCCCGCCGTGCTGGTCGTACTGACCGATCGCGAGCAGAGCGAACTCGACGCCTCGATCGTGGCCCGTACGCACAAGAAGCGCGTCAACACCGTCGACGGCTGGGACGTGGTGCGTGAGGCCTTCGGGGCCGAGCAGCTGGAGACTCGTCTGAAGGACGCGACCTGGGCGGCGGAGGCGCTGCTGGACGCCACTCCGCCCGGCGGCTGGCCCCCGCACCCGGGCAGTGTGCTGTCGCGGCGTACGGCACTGTCCGCGTTGGCGCTGCGGCGGCTGCGGCTGGGCCGGTACGACAGCGAAGCCGGCTCCGCGCATCGCGCACCGGTGAGCGACCCCCTGGACATCCATACGCTGCTCGGCTGGTCCCTGGCCCCTGGCGGCCCTGAACGGCTGCTGGACTTGCGCGCTCCCGAACGCGACGGGCTGACGGAGTTCCTCGGTGAGGAAGGGCAGGCGGGTCCGGCCGGGCAGGCGCTGCTGGCACTGGTGGGGGCCGAGCACGGCCCGGACGCGGTGGCCTTCGGCCTGGTGTGCGGCGCCCTGTGGCTGCACGCCGACGCCGACGCCGACACCTACCGGGCACGGGGACGCGCCGAGCGCTGGTTCGGGGAGCAGCCGCCTGCGGCCGGCGAGGCGCTGGACGTGCTGGCCGGCTCGTTCGGTCGGGCCTGCGAGGAGTACGTCGGTGTGCTGCTCACGACCGCGTCCCGGGAGCAGGAGAGTGCCGCGCTGGAGGCGCGCGCGGCCCGCCGGGTCAGTGGCACCGTGCTCGACCGGGCGGCGGTTCTGGCCCGGCAGTTCGGTGCCGAGTCCGCGGCCCAGGCCAGTCCGCTGCTCTTGCAGGGGCTGGAAGCGCGGTTCGCGGCGGTCGGTCACGCGCTGGCCCACTCTGCGGGCACGGCCGAGCAGGTGGGGGCCGCTCTGAAGGTCCTGAACGACCACAAGCGGGCCGGGGAACCCCAGGCGCGGGTGCGCGTCCAGCGGGCGCACATGGCTCAGCGGGTGGCCCGGTGGCTCGCAGGTGGTCCCGATGCCGCCTGCCGTTCGGCTGCGGACGGCATCGCGCGCCACATCGCGGAGACCGGCTGGGTGGACCAAGCTCTCGAACACATCGAGGCCGGTGGCGATCCCGACCCCGTCCTCAAGTCCGCGTACGACAGACTCGCCCTACGGGTGCGGGAGGTGCGGCACGAGATCGACCGGGACTTCGCCCGCGCGCTCGCCACCTGGACGGCCGCGGGTACCCCGCCGGGCGCCATGCTGACAGTGGAGTCCTTCCTCGACCGGGTGGTCAAGCCGATCGTCCAGGGCGGGGAAGGGCGGCGGGTGCTGCTCGTCGTCCTGGACGGGATGAGTGCGGCCATCGCCACCGAGCTGGGCGAGGAGATCCGCTCCTCATGGGCGGAGTTCGACCCGGTGCCGGACGGCACGCCGCACCGCCGCGCCATGGCCGCAGCGCTGCCGACCGTGACGGCCGTCTCCCGTACGTCGCTGTTCGCGGGGCGGCTGACAAAGGGGGCGCAGGCGGACGAGAAGCGGCTCTTCCCGCAGCAGAAGCTGTGGGGCGGGGCTCCGGCAGCCGTCTTCCACAAGGACGATCTGCGCGCCGAGAGCGCCGGGGAGGTCTTCGGCCCGCAGCTCACCGAAGCACTGGGCGACGGCCGCACCCATGTGGCGGTCGTCCTCAACGCCATCGACGACCGGCTCGGCAAGGAGCAGAAGCTCGGGGACGGCGCCTGGCAGGTCCAGCACATCCCCGGGCTGGCGGAGTTGCTGCGTGTGGCCGCCCTGCAGGGCATGGCTGTGGTCCTGACCAGCGACCACGGGCATGTGGTGGACCGGCACGGTGCGAAGGTCGAGGCCGGAGAGCCGGAGTCGGCGCGGCATCGTGCCGCTTCCGGGACGGAGGAGCCCGCGGCTGCGGCCGAGGTCGCGCTGTCCGGGCCGCGGGTCGTCTGGCCCGAACCGGAGTCGTCCGTCGTCGCGCTGTGGGACGCCGACTCCCGCTATACCGGACTCAAGGCCGGCTACCACGGCGGAGCCTCCCTGGCGGAGGTGGCCATCCCCGTTCTGGCGTTCCTGCCGTTCGGCGCCTCGCCGCCCCGAGGGTGGCGGGAGCTGGGTGAACAGCAGCCCCTTTGGTGGAAGACCGACGAGAAAGACGCGCGGCTGCTCGGCGACCCGCCTTCGAGCGCTGCGACGAAGAACGCGGGGCCACGCGAGCAGCAGACCTCCCGGCACAAGCCGTCGAAGACCCAGGCGGAACTGGCCGCCACCCACGACTCCTTGTTCGACGTGGCCCCGGCACCCGTGCCCGAGCCCGTCGAGCCTGCGGAGCGGCCGGAGCAGCCCGAGCCGGGCCCACCGGAAGAAGCCGTCGTGGCGGAGCTCTTCGCCTCGGAGACATTCCGGAACCAGGTGGAACTCCTCGCCCGCAAGCCGCGCGAGCGCGAACTCGACAAGTTCCGCCTCGCCGTGGTCGCGCTCCTCGAGACGGGCGGCACCTTGCCAGTGACGGCGCTGGCGCAGCGGGTCGGCTTCCCCGCCACCCGCGCCGACGGCTTCGCCGCCGTGCTGCGGCAGCTCCTCAACTACGACGGAGTGCAAGTGCTGGAGACCATGCCGGACGGGCGGACGCTGCGGCTGCACGGCGACGCGCTGCGTGCGCAGTTCGGACTGGAGTGAGGGACGCGGGGTGGTACCGGAGGAATGCGAGACTGGAAAGGTGACCGATCCACGTGCCTCCAGCGTCTCCGCCGTCCGGCGGCGCACCGTCATCGACGCCCTGCGGCGTGGCGCTGTACCCGACAGCGGATTGGACCTGCTCGCGACCGGCCTGGACCGGTTCGCGGACGCTCTCGACGCCGAGTTGACCGCGGTCGCCTCCGGTGCGTCCGTGTTCAAGGCCGTCCGCGGCGAGTACGGGTCCGGTAAGACCTTCTTCACCCGGTGGCTGGGCGAGCGCGCCAAGCGGCTCGGCTACGCGGTCGCCGAGATCCAGATCTCGGAGACCGAGACCCCGCTGCACCGGCTGGAGACCGTGTACCGGCGGCTGACCGAACGGCTCGCCACGTCGAGCTTCCCGCCGAGCGCGCTGCGGCCGGTGGTCGACGCCTGGTTCTACGCGCTCGAGGAGGACGCCCTCGCGGCCGGCGCCGACGAGGAGGAATTGACCGGAGAGGTCGAGAAGCTGCTCACCGCGCGGCTGGCCGAGGTGTCCCGACATGCGCCCTCGTTCGCGACGGCGCTGCGCGGGTACCGGACGGCACTCGTCGAGGGGGACGAGGTGACAGCGGCGGCCGTGCTGGCGTGGCTGGGCGGGCAACCACATGTGGCCGCCGCGGCGAGGCGGTCCGCCGGGGTCCGCGGCGACCTCGACCACTTCGGGGCTTTCGGCTTCCTGCAAGGGCTGCTGACAGTGCTGCGCGACTCGGGGCACCGCGGGCTGTTCGTCGTCCTGGACGAGGTGGAGACCCTGCAGCGGGTGCGGTCCGACGCCCGGGACAAAGCACTCAACGCGCTGCGGCAGCTCATCGACGAGGTGCACTCGGGCCGGTTCCCCGGCCTGTATCTGGTGATCACCGGAACGCCTGCCTTCTACGACGGCCCGCAGGGAGTGCAGCGTCTCGCACCGCTCGCCCAGCGGCTGGCCACCGACTTCACCACCGACCCGCGCTTCGACAACCCGCGCGCGGTGCAGGTGCGGCTGCCGGGCTTCACCCAGGAGTCGCTGATCACCCTCGGCACCACGATCCGCGACCTGTACGCGGACGGGGCATCCGCGCCGGACCGGATACGGCAGCTCGCCGACGACGCGTATATCGCCGACCTCGCCGCCGCGGTGGGCGGTGCGCTCGGCGGCAAGGTGGGAGTGGCGCCGCGGCTGTTCCTGAAGAAGCTCGTCGGCGACGTCCTGGACCGGATCGACCAGTTCGCGGACTTCGATCCCCGGCAGCACTACCGGCTGACGGTATCGGAGAGTGAACTCACCGAGGTCGAGCGCAACGTCGCAGCGGCAGCGGCTGATGACGTGGAGCTGAACGTGTGATGGCGCCCGACCCGGTCGACCGGCTCGATCCCGTCGTCCTGCACCACGTGGTCAACACACTCGGCTGGCCCGACCTGCGGCCCCTGCAGCGTGCCGCGATCGATCCGCTCATGGACGGCGAGGACGCGATCCTCCTCGCCCCCACGGCGGGCGGCAAGACGGAGGCGGCCTGTCTGCCCGTCCTCTCCGCGATGTCCGCACAGGGCTGGTCCGGCACCTCGGTGCTCTACCTGTGTCCGCTGAAGGCGCTGCTGAACAACCTCGTCACACGCGTGCACGGGTACGCCCAGTGGCTCGGGCGCCGTGCGGAGCTGTGGCACGGCGACACCACCGAGGCGCGGCGGCAGCGCATCCGCACCGATCCCCCGGACCTCCTGCTCACCACGCCCGAGTCGCTGGAAGCGATGCTGATCGGGGTCAAGACCGATCACGCCACCGTGCTGGGACATGTCCGAGCGGTCGTCGTGGACGAGGTGCACGCCTTCGCCGACGACGACCGGGGCTGGCACCTGCTGGCCGTGCTGGAACGCCTGCAGCAGGTCACCGGGCGGCCCCTGCAGCGGATCGGCCTGTCGGCGACCGTCGGCAACCCGCAGCAACTGCTCACCTGGCTCCAGGGCTCGGGGGCAGGGAAGCGACCCGGCCGGGTGGTCGCCCCGGCCCCCGTGCAGAGCGCCGCCTCCGACCGCCCCGCGGGCGAGGTCGAACTGGACTACGTTGGCTCCCTCGAGAACGCCGCCAAGCTCGTCGCCACGCTGCACCGGGGCGAGAAACGGCTGGTGTTCTGCGACTCCAGGAGCCAGGTGGAGCAGTTGGGCGCTGCGCTGCTCGAGCGGGAGGTGACGGTCTTCCTCTCGCACGCCTCGCTGTCGGTGCAGGAGCGCGCCAGATCCGAGCAGGCGTTCGCCGAGGCGCGGGACTGCGTCATCGTCTCCACCTCCACCCTGGAACTCGGCATCGACGTCGGCGACCTGGACCGCGTCATCCAGATCGACTCCCCCGGGACCGTCGCCTCCTTCCTACAGCGCATCGGCCGCACCGGACGCCGCCCCGGCGCCACCCGCAACTGCCTCTTCCTCGCCACCCGCAAAGACACACTGCTGCAGGCGGCGGCCTTGCTCGTGCTCTGGTCGCGCGGCTGGGTCGAGCCGGTGACCGCTCCACCGGAGCCACGCCACCTGGTGGCTCAGCAGCTCCTCGCGCTCGTACTCCAGCAGCACAGGATCGGCGACAGCCTGTGGCCGGAGCAGTGGAACGGGCTGGTGCCGTTCGACCGTTCGGCACAGCCCGTCCTGCGGCATCTGATGTCCGAGGGCTTCCTCGAACAGGACGGCGGCCTGCTGTTCATCGGCCCCGAAGCCGAGCGCCGGTTCGGCCGTCGGCACTTCATCGAGCTGACGGCCTCCTTCACCGCTCCCCCGCAGTTCACCGTCCTCTCCGGGCGTACGGAGATCGGGCAGACGGATCCGTCCGTCCTGACGGAGGAACGTCCCGGCCCGCGCAGGCTGCTGCTGGGCGGACGCAACTGGCAGGTCACGTTCATCGACTGGGCCCGCAAACGCGTCTTCGTCGAACCGGTCGACAGCGGCGGGGTCGCCAAGTGGTCGAGCGGTTCACTCGCGGGCCTCTCCCACCCCCTCACCCGGGCGATGCGCGACGTGCTCCTGGGCACCGACCCGCCCGTTTCCCTGACCCGGCGGGCCGATGCCTGCCTGGCCGAATGGCGCCAGGACCATGCGCCCGACCTCGTGCACCCCGGCGGGACGCTGATCACCCGAAGCGGCAGCGATGTGCGGTGGTGGACCTGGGCCGGCTACCGCGCGAACGCGACCCTCGCCGCCACCCTGCCGTCGGTCGCCGACCCTGTGCAGCGGCCCACGGACTGCTTTCTCCGGCTCCGCGAGGACCTCACGCCGGAAAGGTGGCGGGCGGCCCGTGCGGCCACCGACGACGGCGCGGCCCTGGTGCTGCCGGACGTGGACCCGCGGGCTGTGCGCGGGCTGAAATTCTCCGCCGCCCTGCCCGAACGACTCGCCGTCGCGACGGTCGCCGCCCGGCTCGCCGATTTCGACGGCGCGTCCGCGGCGCTGCGGGAGCCCGTGCGCTTCCACGTTCCCGCATAGTCCTGGATCCGGGCGGGCGGCCGGCATCGGCCCCGCTTCTCAGCCGGCCCCCAGGGTGTTCACAGGTTTCTCTCAGGTTGGGCGTGCAGGGTGCTCGCATGGACGAGAAGGCGGTGTCGGCCGCGCGTGAGGGTGGTGCACGAGCTGGTGCCGGGCGGGCCGGGGCGCCGGGGCAGGGGCCGTTGCGGCGGCCCGACGGCGGTCCGGTGCGGATCCTCGTGGTGGACGACGAGCCCTCGCTCACCGAGCTGCTGTCGATGGCGTTGCGGTACGAGGGCTGGGAGGTGCGTGCGGCGGGCGGCGGTGAGGCCGCGGTGCGCACGGCGCGGGACTGGCGTCCGGATGCGGTGGTGCTGGATGTGATGCTGCCGGACGTGGACGGGCTCATTGTGCTCGGCCGGCTGCATTCGGTGACGCCGGGGATTCCGGTGCTGTTCCTGACGGCACGGGACGCGGTGGAGGACCGGATCGCGGGGCTGACGGCTGGCGGCGACGACTATGTGACCAAGCCGTTCAGCCTGGAGGAGGTCATCGCCCGGCTGCGCGGGCTGCTGCGGCGGGCCGGGGCCACTGCCGCCGGGCAGCCGTCGTCCGTGCTGGCCGTGGGGGATCTGACGCTGGACGAGGACACCCACGAGGTGGCCCGGGGCGACGCGGAGATCCGGCTGACGGCGACCGAGTTCGAGCTGCTGCGGTATCTGATGCGCAATCCGCGGCGGGTGCTGAGCAAGGCGCAGATCCTGGACCGGGTGTGGTCCTACGACTTCGGCGGCCAGGGCAACGTGGTGGAGCTGTACATCTCGTATCTGCGGCGGAAGATCGACGCGGGGCGGGCTCCGATGATCCACACCCGGCGCGGTGCGGGCTATCTGCTCAAGCCCGCAGCGGAGTGAGGGAAGCGGCGGTGTTCCGGCTGTTCGCCGGGGTGCGGGCGCGGCTGCGGGTGCGGCGTTCGCTGCGTGCCCGGCTGGTGCTCTCGGTCGTGGCGATGATCGCGGTGGTGGCCGCGGTGATCGGCGCGGTGACGACCATCGCGCTGCACACGTATCTGTACCAGCAGCTCGACAGCCAGCTCAAGGACGTCACCTTCCGCGCCGCGGGCCCGGGGCCGCCCGGTCATCAGCGGCCCGAGGGGCTGGAGAAGCTGCGGTTCCTGAAGGTGGGCGGGCAGCCGGTGGGTACCGTCGGCGCCTTCGTCAAGGACAGCGGCGACGGCGCCTCCGACAGCGGTACCGGCAGTACGTTCAGCTCCGCGGCCCGCAGCGTGCAGCAGCAGCCGGCCGGCGGGATGCCCGGCGTCGGCATCAGGGAGCTGACCGGCGCACAGTCCGCGGCGCTGGCCTCGGTGCCCCGCGACAGCAGTCCGCACACCGCGGAGCTGCCGCAGGTGGGCAGCTATCGGGTGACGTCGGTGCACGTGGCGGGCGGCACTCTGGTGGTCGGTCTGCCGACCGCGGCGGTGGACGACACGATCAGCACGCTCGTGCTGGTCGAGGTGTGCGTGGCCGGGGCCGGACTGCTGGGTGCGGGGCTCGCGGGCGCGGCGTCGGTGCGGGTGGCGCTGCGGCCGCTCCGGCGGATGGCGCACACCGCCACCCGGGTCTCGGAACTTCCCCTGCACAGCGGCGAGGTGCGGCTGCGCGAGCGGGTGCCGGTGCGGGACACGGATCCGGAGACGGAGGTCGGCCAGGTCGGGGCGGCGCTGAACCGGATGCTCGGCCATGTCGGTTCGGCGCTGGCGGCGCGGCACGACAGCGAACTGCGGCTGCGCCGGTTCATCGCGGACGCCAGCCACGAGTTGCGTACCCCGCTGGCGTCCATCCGCGGCTACGCGGAGCTCTCGCGGGAGCAGCCGGGTACGGGCACGGACACCGGGTACGCGCTGGAGCGGATCGAGTCCGAGGCGGTGCGGATGACCGGGCTGGTGGAGGACCTGCTGCTGCTCGCGCGGCTGGATTCGGGGCGGCCGCTGGAGCGGGAGCCGGTGGATGTCTCGGCGCTGGTCGTCGACGCGGTCAGCGATGCGCGGGTGGCCGGTCCTGAGCATGTGTGGCGACTGGAGGTGCCCACCTCCCCGCTGCTGGTGACCGGCGACGAGTCGCGGCTGCGGCAGGTGCTGGCCAATCTGCTGGCCAACGCGCGCAGTCACACTCCACCGGGTACGACGGTGCGCGCACAGCTGGCGCTGGACGGGGGCCGGGTGGAGGTGCGGGTCGTGGACGACGGTCCGGGTATCCCGGCGGATGTGCGGGAGCGCGTCTTCGAACGGTTCGCGCGGGGCGACGCCTCGCGCTCCCGGCACCGCGGCAGCACCGGGCTGGGGCTGGCCATCGTGGCCGCGGTGGTGGCCGCGCACGGCGGGGGTGTGCAAGTCGCCAGCCGGCCCGGCCGAACCGCCTTCACCGTGCGGCTGCCCGCGGATTCCGCCGGATCCGGCACCTCACAGGTGGCGCACAGCCTGGCCACACCGGGCTGACAGGCCGGTTCGCCACGGTCGGCGGCATGAGTGCGAAGACCGATCCTGTGGGGCGCGAGACCGCGCCGTCGCGCGAGGGCCTGCCGTCGTGCGAGACCCTGCCCTCCCGCCGTCATCTGCCGTCCCGGACGCCCACGACCGTGCTGGACGTGGTGGTGCCCGTCCACAACGAGGAGGCGGCCCTCGGTCCCTGCGTCCGGCGGCTGCACGCCTTCCTGGCCCGGCACTTCCCGTACGGCTTCCGGATCACCGTCGCGGACAACGCCAGCCGGGACCGCACCCAGGAGGTGGCCCGCGAACTCGTCCGGGAGTTCGACTCCGTCTCGTTGACACGGCTGGAGGAGAAGGGCCGGGGGCGCGCCCTGCGCACCGTGTGGGCCGCCTCGGACGCCCCCGTGCGGGCCTACATGGACGTGGACCTGTCCACCGATCTCAACGCGCTGCTGCCGCTGGTCGCGCCGTTGATCTCGGGCCACTCGGATGTCGCGACCGGCACCCGGCTGGCCTCCGGTTCGCGCGTCGTCCGCGGACCGAAGCGCGAGGTCCTCTCGCGTGGCTACAACCTGCTGCTGCGCGGCTCGCTGGCCGCCCGCTTCTCCGACGCGCAGTGCGGCTTCAAAGCCGTACGCGGCGAGGTGGCCGACCGGCTGCTGCCGCTCGTGCAGGACAACGGCTGGTTCTTCGACACCGAACTGCTGGTGCTGGCCGAGCGCGCCGGGCTGCGTGTGCACGAGGTACCGGTGGACTGGGTGGACGACCCCGACTCGCGGGTGGACATCCTCCGCACCGTCACGGACGACCTCAAGGGCGTCTGGCGGGTCGGCAGGGCGCTGGCCGGGGGCGCGCTGCCGCTGGACCGGCTGCGCCGCCCGTTCGGCGACGACCCGCGCGACCGCGGGCTGGCGGACGTGCCCGGCGGGCTGCCGCGCCAGCTCATCGGCTTCTGCCTGGTCGGGGCGCTGAGCACGCTGCTGTATCTGGGGCTCTACTCGCTGCTGCGGCAGGGCGTGGGTGCGCAGTCGGCCAACGCGTCGGCGCTGCTGCTGTCGGCGTTGGGGAACACCGCCGCGAACCGGCGGCTGACCTTCGGGGTGCGCGGCCGGGAGCGAGCGGTCCGGCACCAGGCCCAGGGCCTGCTCGTCTTCGCCGTCGGTCTGGCGCTGACCAGCGGTTCGCTGGCCGCGCTGCACACCGCGGCCGCCGGGGCGCCGCGCAGTGCCGAGCTCGCCGTGCTGGTGTGCGCCAACCTGGCCGCGACGGTGCTGCGCTTCCTCCTCTTCCGTGCCTGGGTGTTCGGCCGCCGCACCGAACGGCGGGAGCGTCGGGAGCCGCAGGAGCAGCCGGAGCCGTCGGCTGCGAGGCGTCCCTCCCGTGGCTGAACGGCAGGCGCCCCTCCCGTGGCTGAACGGCAACGGAAGGAGCGCCCGGGTACCCGTCCGGCGGGCGGGGTGCGGCGGGCCGGTCAGGCGGCCTTGTCGGCGGCTGCCTCGTCGGCGCCCTTGAGGCCGAAGATGTCGACGGCGTGGTAATACGTCCAGGCGGTCGAGTTGCAGGCCGTCCTGGTCGCTCCGGAGTAGCGGTTGCAGACCCGCTTGAGGTCCTCGTAGAAGGCCGAGTCGATACGGGACTTGTTCGCCGAGAAGGTGCCCATGGCCTTGTAGTTGCGGTAGCCGAAGTCGTGGCGGGCGCAGGCGGTCTGGAAGGGGAAGCCGAAGGGGTTGTCGGGCGAGGAACTGCAGTAGTCCGTCGACCAGTCGAAGCCGTAGGCGGACCAGTCGCCCTGGTGCTGGCGGGCCTGGTACCAGGCGTTGTAGCTGGAGGCGCTGGTCTGCGTCCAGGAGCTGAGCACCTGCGCCTTGTCGGCGGGGGCGGCCGAGGCCGAGCCGGCGGGGACGAGCACGGCGGGGAGCGACAGCGCGGCGGCAGCGAGCGGGACGGCGTATCTGCGGCGCATGAATGACCTCCGAAGTGACGGGCCCGGAACGACCGGGCCATGGGGGGGGGTTCACTGGGGCACGGCAAGTGTGGCAGCACGTCGCAGCCCTGAAAAGATCCTTCAACTCACCATCGAGTGAACGTTGTTGGGCCGCCGAGCGGGCCGCAACCGAAGGCGCCGCACCGAGCGGGTCATCCCACTCGCCGGTCCCGCCGAGCCCTCGGGGGTCAGGACCCCAGGCACCAGTCGACGAGGCCGGTGATGCTGGTTCCCACCCGGGCCTCCTCGTCCGCCACGGCCGCCGTGCAGAAGAACCGGACCTCGCGGAAGTCCAGTTCCATCGCGCGGACGAGGCTGTGCAGGCCGAGCGCCTCTTGGAGCCAGGCGCGGGCCTCGTCGCTGCCGGCGGCGCTCCCCGGCCCGAGACCGGCCTCGGCCAGCACGTCCGCCTTGCTGACGGCCACGGCGAGGCGCGCCTGGCGCACGGGGGCGCGCATCGCGGCCACCGCCTGCACCGACCGGGCGAAGACCTCCTCGGGATGGACCGTGGAGGCGAGGCTGCGGTCCGGCCCCGGGCCGGGTGCGTGCTCCAGCCGGTCCCAGAACGCCTCCACAGCCATCGGGTCCAGGACGAAGACGAAGGTGTGCGCGGCCCGGGCGTAGCGCAGTGCGTCGGTCTCGTCGCGGTCGACGAACCGCTCCCCGGCCGTGTCGAAGAGGTGGATCAGGCGCTCGGTGCGGCCGGTGCCGAGCACGAAGGAGTGCGCGCTGGGCAGGTCCTTCTGGGTGCCGCGGGTGTTGCCGCCGCTCCGCAACACCTCGCGGAGGATCCGGTAGTCGCCCTCGGAGCCGGCGTCGGCGAAGCGGAGCGCGGGGCCGCCGCTGCCGGCCGCGTTCTCCAGCGTCAGCAGCATGGCGGCCATCAGCTGGGTCTTGCCCGCGGCCCTGCCGCCGATCAGCGGGAGGACGGTTTCCGGCATGTGCCCGGCGTCGGCGTTCATCGCCCGCCCGCAGTGCGGATGGGTGCAGTACGCCTGGAGCCGGGCCTGCGCGCTCATCAGGATCAGCAGGGTCGGCATGCGCTGCCCGCACTCGCAGCGGCGGCGCAGGAGGCCGTAGGTGCCAGGGCGGATGTCCGCGTGCCGGCGTCGGCAGGCCGGCGCCGGGCAGTCGTAGGCCGGGTGGCGGACGCGCTCGTAGCAGCGCGGGCAGATCATGCCGGCCGACAGCCGCCGCGTCCACAGAGCCGCACGGTCCAGAGCGCGCAGCAGCCCGGCGACGAGCCGGGCTCCCGCCATCAGCAGCGCGAGGACGAGCGCGTGCAGCGCCAGCAGGGCGCCCAGGGGCAGTACGGCCAGCGCCGCGCCCAGGCCGAGGCCCGCGTACAGCGTCAGGCCGTACGGCACGGTGAGCGCTCTGCTCCGTGCCGGGGAGGTGAATTGCCGTGCCGTCACGTCGCGGAAGGCGTCGCCGACCGCCGCCGCGTACGAACGGCGCTCCAGGATGCAGAGTTGTCGCAGGTCCCGGGCTCCCGGCCCGAAGAAGTAGTTGCGGTACGCGTTCACCTCGTCGTCCTGCGGGCGGTAGGGCGGCAGCGTGCGGAAATCGGGAATGCGCCGGTACAGGACACCGGTCAACTGCTCCAGGTGGCCGCGCAGGAGCTGCATCACGAACGCGAGTGCCCGCAGACCGGCGAGGAGCGGGACGAACAGCAGGAAGACCGCGAGCAGGGCGAGGTAGAGCACGGGGACGACGACATAGGCGACGATCTCGGCCACCGCGGGTCACCTCTCCCCGTCGTTCTTCCGCGGGATCCACCGCGGGCCTCTCCTGGGCCGGTCCGGTTCGCTCCCGGCGCCTCCGGGGGCGGTGCCGTGGGAGTCGTCGGGGGAGCGTCCGACGCCGGTGCCGCGCCGGAGCCCCGGGAGCCGGTGTGCGAGCCTGCGCGGTCCGCTCAGCCGGGACTCGGCCCACGCGCCGAACCAGTCGGCCAGCCGGGCGTCGTAGGGCCGGACGGCACGCTCCAGCCGCTGCAGGTCCGCCAGCCGCCAGTGCCGGGCGGCATGGAGCCGGATCCGGTCGACGACCTCCAGGTGGGCCTGCGCCAGCCCGGCGCGCGCCGGTGCCGCGGCGGCGGCGGCGACATGGCTGAGCCGGACGTCGTCCACCGGGTCGCTGCCCGTCGCCGTCCGCTGCACGGCTGCGAGGTAGCGGTCGGCCTGGGCGTGTTCGGCGTGTCCGAGGTGCTCCCCCAGGGCACCGATGTCGGCGGGCAGCCGCAGCATCGCGGGCACCAGGCGGTAGCGCTTGAGCGCCTGCGGCCCGGCCCATCTGTCGGCCTCGGGCACCGCGAACAGCCGGGCGAGGCGGACGGCTTCGCCGACGCCACGCAGCGCCGCGGCCAGGTCGAGGGTGGTCCGTACCCGGGCGCGGACGTCCGCGGGCAGTCGCGCCCAGCGGTCCGGCGCTGCCAGCAGCCCGCACAGCTCCAGACAGCGGTCGAGTTCCGCGACGGTCTCGATACGCTGGTTGACCGCGCGGTCGAACCACTGGCCGACCACCGGGTCCGCCAGCGCCTCGGGCGGCAGTCCGCGGGCGATCTCGCTCGCCTCCCGGTGGGTCCAGGTCCGTGCGGGATGCCGCCACAGCGCCCCCAGCAGCGCGTCGTCGGGCACCGGTCGGCCGCGGACCCGCAGGATACGGAACATCAGCTCCACCGTGCGGGCCGGCTCCCGTTCGGCCCGCGCCCGCCAGTAGTGCTCCAGGAGCAGCGGACTGCCCCGCAGGTCCCGCTCCTCCAGCAGCGCGGCGGGGAACTGCGAGAAGAGCTGCTCCTGCCCCGGGCGGCTCTCCAGCACCTCCCGCACGGCGGCCGCCAGCGCGCCCCTCATCCGGGGCTCGGCGGCGACGAGCAGTTCCACCTCCCGCCGGAGTGCGGCCCCCGGCGCCGAGGTGCCCAGCAGGGCGCGGGCCGCGGTGAGCGTCTCGCGCTCGACGACGTCCGCTTCCGGCGCCAGCCGCGCGCCGTGCGCCCAGAGCAGCAGTCGCACCCGGCGGCGGGTGGTGGCCGCCTCGTCGCGCAGCAGGCGCTCCCACAGTGCGGTGGCCCGCGCGCGGAGGTCCGGGTCGGTGAGAGGTGCGGGCTCCGTCGCGTCCGCGGCGCCGGTCATATGGGCCCGCATCCGCGACTCCAGCAGCCTCCCCTCGATCTCCTGGTGCAGTGCGGTGTCGTCGGCGGCTCGCGCGACGCCGCTGAGCAGGCGCAGCCGGCTGTCGTCCAGGTTCCGGTGCCTGCGGTGGAGGTCCGCGGCGATCTGGGCGCCGAGCGGGCCCAGGTGCTCGGCCGCGGGCAGCCAGTCGAGCAGCGCGTCGACGTCGGCGACGGCGAGGGCGACCCCGCCCGAGGACGCGGCCGCGGCAACGGGGGCGTGCCAGTCGCCGGGGCTCTCCTCGCCGCCGTGCGCGAAGTCCTTGGTCCAGGCCCAGACCGGCCGCACGGCTGCGACGCCGATCCGGGTGAGCAGCGCGACCAGGGCGCGCACGTCCGGTGCGGCGTGCACGTCGTCGGGGAACCGGCCGCGGCAGAAGTCGAAGACGGTGTAGGCGTCCTCCTCGTCCGGCCCGAAGTCGAGCCGCGCCTCGGGCACCGTGCCGATCAGGTGCAGACTGCTGCGGGCCGGGCGGAAGACGTAGGTGGCGAAGGAGAGGCGGCGGGCGAGCGGCGGCGGCAGCAGGTAGCAGACGGCGGCGAACCAGTGCGCGATCCGCTCGGTGGTGCGGTCGACCACCACCACCGAGCCGTGCTCGGTGAGCGCGGTGAACGCGGCGGCCAGCAGGTGCGGCAACCGCTCCGCGTGCGGATGCGCGTCCAGGAAGCCGCGTACCGTGCGGGGGCCGAGCGGACCGCGTGGCGGCGCCGTGAGGACCGGGATCCGGGTCGTCGGGGAGGTGCCGCCCGCCCATACCGGCGAGCCCCACAGTTCGATGCCGAGCAGCCCGCGGCCCGCGGCGGGGAAGTCCTCGCTGTGCAGGGCGTGGGCGAAGTAGTTGCCGAACCGGCGGGCCGAGTCCCGGCCCGCGTAGCGCACGCACAGCGCCGTACCGCTGCGTCCGCGCGGATCGTGCGGCCGGTAGCAGAGGTTGACCGGGCAGCGGTCGAGCAGTTCCGGGGTGTCCGACTCCACCATGGAGCGGGGCGGCTCGTACCCGGCGAGGGCCTCCACGGCCTGCCGGGTGTCGGCCGTGACGCCTTCGCTGACGGCGTTGAACTGGAAACCGGAGAATCCGGTCAGCCCGTGCTCGCAGGAGGTGTAGTAGAGCTGCTGGAAGTGCGGCCCCACTACCGCCTGCTGCCGTGCGGCGTCGCCGGTCATCCACGGCCCGCCTTCGGCACCGAACCGAACTCGCTCAGCAGCCACAGCAGCGGGTCGGCGACCCGGTAGGGCTGGATGCCGGTGGCGGCGACGCGGGCGTCGGGGGTGGGGTTGCGGCCGAGGGCCGAGACCCCGAAGTAGCGGTAGCGGGTGTAGTGGTTCTCCAGGAGATTGTCGACGGGCACCCCGTCCCAGTCCTTGAGGAGCCCGCGCACCTCCTCGTGGACGCTGAGACTGTCGCCCACCTCGAACCGACCGCGCGGCGGGGCGTGGTCGTGCAGCGGGCTGCTGTTCTCCAGCAGGTGCCAGAAGGCGTCCAGCTTCGAGAACACCACGGCGATCGGCGTGTCGATCTTCTGCGCGGAGCGGCCGCTGCGGGGTGCCAGCAGCAGGCCGGTCACCCGGGAGAGGACGTTCATGGGCGTGTCGAGCCCCTCGGCGCCCGGCAGCGGCGTCCCCGGCGCGGCCCCGTCCCGGGCGCCCGGCATCTGCAGCGGGTCGAGCAGCAGGATGATGCCGTCGGCGCCCGACAGGTAGCGGGTGTTCAGCTCCACGCTCTCCCGCGAGCTGAAGTCCTCACCTGCGGTGTCGAAGAACGAGAGCACGGTGTGCTGCGGGCGGTGGCCGAACAGGGTGCGGCGCCGCAGGCCGAACCGGAACACCAGCGGGTCCACCCGGTTGAGGTTGGTGGAAGCGGTCTGGGTTCCGGGGAACAACTGCTTGTCGCGGAAGAGGCGGTCCTCGTAGTCGGTGCTGAAGCGGCGCATGGTGGCGTCGTCCAGGCCCATCAGGGAGGCACCGAACGCCTCGCCGACCCGGTTCCTGACCTCGTGCAGCAGCACCGTCATGTACACGGTCTTGCCGGACGCTTTCGCGCCGACCATCGCTATCAGCCGGTTGTCCACCATGCCGAACTGCACGGGCAGTTCGGAGTGGCACACCGGGCAGATCCGGTAGGTCGTCTCGCCCTTGCAGTCCTGGCAGACCGCGGTCGGGCGGCGCCCGTCCGCGGCGAAGTCGGGGCCGAGGTCGTGGCTGCGGCGCGGGCCCATCCGCTCGTCCAGCACCTGGTCGCGGCGCCGCTCGCACTTCTTCCCGGCCGGGCTCAGCCGGGTGTTGCAGCGGAAGCGGATCTCCCGCGCGGCGAAGCTCTCGTAGCAGTAGGGGCAGGTGTGCCGTCTGGCCATCAGGTCACTCGCAGTCTGTGCAGCGCCGTCGGACGGATGTCGAGGTCGCAGTCGGTGCCCGCGTCGGCGTCCGCCGGAAAGCAGACCAGCCAGGAGGGGCCTCTGGTGGCGGGCAGCGGGAACTCCACGGCCAACGGGCTGCCCGCGGGCAACCGCTGGCCGGGCACCTCGTGCAGGACGGTGCCCTCGGACGCGCTGGTGGGGCGGAACCGGCCCCGGCTGTGGACGATGCGGAGGCGGGGCAGATGGCAGCCGGCCTCGGAGGTGAAGGTGACCGTCGCGACCCGGCCCGTCAAGCGGCGCCGCACCGTGGGCTCGTACTCCACCAGGGCCGGCGGCGCGGGCACGACGAGCGAGGCGGCCGCTTCGCAGGCCGCGCCGGGATCCGCGACCAGGGCCTCCACGGTGAGGGTGACCGCGTCCCGGCCGACGGTCAGATCGAGGCCGCCGTCGTGCTCGTACACCCGGCGCCGGCAGACCAGGTCACCGTCCCGCGGCCCGGAGCCCGCGGGGGTTCCCTCCCGTCGCCAGCGGACCCGGGCACTGAGTGCGCCCTCGGGCCAGGCCCACAGGACGAGGAGATGATCCCCGCGCCGGAGCGCCTGGAGCTGTTCGACCGGGACGGCGACGAGGGCGTGCGGATCCGCGGGGGCGCCGCCGGGGGGTGCGGGGTGCGCCGAGTCCGGCGGGTCGGGCGGGCCGTGCCAGGACTCCCCCGGTGCGGGGTGCGACGGGTCCGCGGTGGCGTGCGGGTCCGGTTCGCGGTATGCCGCGGACGGCCGCGGCTGCCCGGTGCCGCCCTCGCCCGGCGCCGTAGTGCCCCCGGGAGCGTGCGGTGTTGCCCGCGGGGGCGCTGCGGCGGCTGGGGCGTCCCCCTCGGGCACGGAGGTTGGTGCGCCGCTACCGGGCGCGGGGGTTGGTGCGTCCCCACCGGTCGCGGAGGCCGGTGCGCTGCCCGCCGCGGGCGGGGAGGCCATCGCGGGCGGGGCGCCGGGGCCTCGTGCGGCGCCCCGTTCCGGCCCGGCGTCCGGCCCGGATCCGGCGGGGCGCTCCTCGTGCAGCGGGCGCCGGACTCCGGACGCGTGCGCCGGGTGCGGCGTGGGCGCGGGCGCGTCTTCCGGGCCGGACCGGGGGTCCGGATCGGAGCTCGGGCCCCGTTCGGAGGGCGAGACAGGCTCGGCGCGCGGGCCCGTCTCAGGGGGTGGGGCCATCGGCTCGGGGTCGAGGTCCGGGAGGAAGTACCCGTCGTGCGGAGCGGTCGGCCGGGCCGCGGGGCCCGACGCGATCCGCAGCACCCCGAAGTCCCGCAGCGCCAGCAGCCCCCGCACCACGGCCTGTTCCGGCCGGTCGCAGCGCACCGTGAGGCCCCGCGCGGCCGACAGCTCCCGGATCCCGGCCGATCCGCCCGCCATGGCGAACAGGCCGCCGGCCAGCAGAACGGTGTCCGGTGCCGGGTCAGCGGCGAGCAGTTCCTCGCGCACCGCGGCCAGGGTCCGCTCCCGCAGCGGCGCAGCGGCCGCCTCCACCTGGGCCCGGTCAAGGGTCACCGGGTGCAGCTCCCCCGCGGCGTCGGCCACCTCCGCGGTGACGCTGTCCGCATCGCCCAGCGCCCGGCGCAGGAGCGCCGCCGAGCGGAGCGGATCGGCGCCGTCCGGGAGTCGTCCGGCCAGCCGGGCGGCCAGCGCCGCGTCCCAGCCGTCGCCGCCGAGGCGGTGGCTGCGGGTCCGCACGACGCGCAGGGTGAGGTCGGGGGTGACGGCCAGGACACTCAGGTCCAGTGTGGTGGCCCCCTGGTCGCAGACCAGCAGTGTGCGGTCCACGCCCTCCCCGGCCGCACCGTAGTGCAGGGCCACGGCCACCGGCTCCGGGACGACCCGCTCCACGCGGAGCCCGGCGGTGTCCGCGGCACGCCGCAGCTCCTCCTCCCGGCCGTCCGGCACGGACAGGCCGAGGACCGCACCGTCCGCGCCGGTGCCGCCCGGGGCCGAGTCCAGCAGCGCGGGCAGTGCCCGGCCCGGTTCCAGGACGCCGTCCTCGGCCTCGAACTCGGTCGCCGTCACCTCCGGATGTCCGTCGGCGCCGAGGTGTGCCAACCGGCCGAACCGGTGGCCGAGATCGATGGCGATCATGCGGGCCCGCCCCTTTCCGCCGTGCTCGCGGAGCCGCCCGGCCCGGCCGCGTCCGCCGAAGCCGCCGCGTTCGCGGTCCCAGCGGTCTCCGCTGTACCGGTCGGGCTGGGGGCGTCGGTGGTGTCCGTCGCGTCCGTGGTGACCCGTACCTCCCCGTCCGGGCCGATCTCCGTCCGGACCCGGCTGCCCGGCACCGGACGGTGCTCCAGGAGGTGGCGCACGACCTGTGCGCGCACCTGCTCCAGCTCGTTGCGGATCTGCCGCCCGCCGAACGCCTGGTGCTCGGGCTCCGACATCCGTGCGGTGATCCACGGGTGCAGCGTCCGCGTGTCGTGGACCAGCTCCACCCGGTGGCGCTCGCGCACCGACTCGGTGAGCTGCCCCAGCAGCCGGTCGGCGATGCTGACGATGTGCTCGCGGCGCAGCATGTCGAAGACGACGACGCCCGGCTTGAGCCGTCCGTAGATCTCCGGTCTGCCGTTCTCCCGGAACCGGTCCTCGACCGCCCGGGTGAAGTGCGCTTCGAGCGCGGAGTAGGGGAGTTCGTCCTCGCTGCCTTCCAGCAGGGTCCGCAGCTCCTCGGCACCCGTGTTGGAGGTGAAGATGATCAGGCATTCGGAGAAGTAGGCGGTCTGTCCGCGCCCGTCCGTGAGCCGGCCGTCCTCCAGGATCTGCAGGAACTTGTCCAGCACCTTGGGATGTGCCTTCTCGATCTCGTCGAAGAGCAGCACGCTGAACGGCCGTTCCTGCACCCGCCGGGTCAGCTCGCCGCCCTGCTCGTAGCCGATGTAGCCGGGTGGCGCGCCCGCGAGGCGCTCAGCCGCGTGCTCCTGCTGGTACTCGCTCATGTCGAAGCGGGCGTATGCGCTCCGGTCGCCGAACATCAGCTCGGCCACTGCCTTGGCGAGTTCGGTCTTGCCCACCCCGGTGGGCCCGACGAAGAAGAACGCGCCCCGTGGCCGGGCAGCCCCCGAGTGGCCGAAGTCGACGCCGACGAAGGCCGACTGGAGGGCCGCGGCGACGGCGTTCACGGCCGCTGGCTGACCGACCACGCGGGTGGCGAGCGCGTCGGCCGCACGGGCGACGGTCTCCCGGTCCAACTGGGCCCACGGGTCGACGTTGACATTGAGCCGGTGCAGCTCCAGAAGCTTGTCCGGCTTCTGCAGCGGCGCGCCGCGCAGCCTCGACGTTCTGGCCAGGGACTCGATGTCCCAGCCCGCCATCCCGTCGGTGGCTCCGACCAGCGCCTCGAGATCGGACCGCGCGGCGTGGCGGCCGCCGTCGAAGTACCGCAGCAGCCAGGTCAGCCACAGCCGCCGCTCACTGGGATCGGGCGGGCCGATGTGCAGCGCGGCGATCCGCGGATCCTCCAGATGGAACCAGCCCGGCAGCCTCCCGACATCACCCACCGCGCAGAGCACGGCGTTGCGGGCGTGCGGCTGCGGACCCTCGGCGGAGTGCGGGGTGACGGCACCGGCCATCGCGGCGCGCAGCCGCAGATAGCCCAGCTGCGACTCGGGCCGGTCGGCCGGCAGATGGTGGTCGACGTCCTCGAAGACGAAGGCCGTGGCCGCCTCGGGCGAGGCCGCCAGGCGCTGCACGGTGGCCACGACGTCGTCGAAGGACCGGGGCCGCCCGGGGGTGCGGGCGGCGAACAGCCGCTCGCGGCTGCGCTGCCGCTCCCCGTCGCGCCGGGGACGCCCCGTCGGCTGCCCCGCCGCAGACGGCTCCTCCGCGTCGCGCCGTGGTCCGCCGCCGTTGTCCGCCGCTGCTCCTGCCGCAGACACTCCCCCGCCGCTGTCCGCGCCGCCCGGGTCGCCGCTGCCTGCTCCGTCGCGGACCGCTCCGTCGCCGCGTCCGGTCGCGGGCGGCGCGGCGGCCAGCCGGTCGAAGCGCTCCGCGTGCTCCGCCAGTGGGAAGGTGAGTCCGCCGACGGGATCCCACCAGCCGACCACCTCGGCACCGCGCGCCGCCAGCGTGCCGGCGACCACCTCCCGGAAGGAGGCCGGGCTGTCGTCGAACCACCAGCGGTCCCGAATCTGCCCGTTGAGGATGACCTGCCGCCCGCGGCGGAGTTCCCAGCCGAGCGAGACCGCCCACAGCGGCATCATCCCGTCCGCCACGACCGGCTGTCCCTCGTCCGGCGCGGCTCCCGCGCGGCGGTCACCGGACGTCGACTGCTGCGGGTCGGCACCGGCCCCCTTCGCCATGTTCACCCGCGCCGCCCCCGCCCCGCACCAGGCAGCGGCCCGGCCTGCCCTCTGGGGGGTTTGCCCTGCCAGGTGAGTTCGCCCGGCAGGAAGCCGTCCCGCTCACCCATCGCCTTGTGCACCCGCTCCAGCAGGTCCTCGGTACGGTCGCAGACCGCACCCTCCGCCGCCGGGTGGAGCGTCACGTCGGGCTCGCCCTCGACGTGGTACACGAGCACGGGGGTGCCGTCGGCTTCCGTGGCGACCGTCGTCTCGTACCGCGCCCCGCTGGGACGCTCGAAACGCAGCACGAAGGCCGCGCCCTGCTCGCTGCCCTCGGTGAAGGTGAACCCCTCCCCGCACATGGCGTCCTGCAGTGCCTCGGCGAGGTCGCTGCGCCGGGTGAAGGCCAACTGGAGTTCGTCCAACCTGGCCTCGGCCTCGGGCAGCAGCCGCTCCAGGGCACCGACCGCTTCGAGGGCGTCCTCGGCCGCCTGCGCGCCGAGTGCGCCCGTGACGGTGTGCAGAGCCCGCTCGACGCGGGCGGCAAGGTCCGGATCCGCCAGTTCGCGGGCCTCCCCCGCCACGGCCTCGGCGGAACCGCGCACGACGCCCAGCCGGTCGGCCGCCTCGACGAGCGCCGCCGCACGCCGCTCGTGTACGGCCGTTTCCTCGGCTTCCGCGGCTTTCGCGGCCTCAGCGGCTTCTTCGGCAGCTACCTCGGCCGCCATCCGCGCCGCGACGTGCTCCTCGCTCCGGCGCCGCTCCTCCGCCTCCCGCAGCCGCTCCTGGTCGGCGTGGCGCCGCGCGGTGCCGGCATGGCGGGTGAGCGCGTGCTCCACCGTGCCGAGCAGCGCGGCGAAGCGGGTCTCCGCGCCCGATCCGGCGGCGGCCCGCAGCTGGTCGAGCAGTTCGGTGCAGGCCCGCCGGCCCTCCGGGTCGTGCCGCGCGCCGTCCGGCCCGATCGCGGCCAGTTGCTGTTCGAGCCGCGCCAGTACGGTGTCGTATCCGGCGTCCGGTTGCGGGGCGTTGCCTCGGCTGCTCAGCAGGACAAGGCGGCCGCGCAGTTCCTCGACCGCCCCGCCGAGCGGTTCCCCGCCGCGGGCCTCCCCTCGCAACTGGATCAACCGCTCCTCGATCGCTACGAGTTCGGCGGCCGGGGCGGCGGTCCGCACCCGGACGAGCAGGTCGTTCACCTCGTCGAGGCGGCGGTAGTCAGCAGCGGCCTGCTCCTCGCGTACCCGGGAGGCGTGCGCCTCCCGCTCCGCGGCCCGCCGATCGGCCGCCTCCCGCTGCCTCGCTCGACGTCGGCCTGCGCCCGTTCCCGGCGCGCCGCGCGCTCGCGGGCCCGCCGGGCGGCGAGTTCGGCGCGCTCCCGGGCGCGCTGTTCCTGCCGGTTGCGGCGTTCGGCCTCACGCTGGGCACGGCGCTGCGCCTCACGCCGGGCGTAGGCGGAAGCGACCGAGACGGTGCTGTACTTCGGTGATCCACTCATGTGTCCCTCCGGGCCTCGGTGTGCAGCACGAAGCCGCGTTCCGCGAGGTGCGCCTCGAGTCCCCCGCGGAATTCCGGCGTCGGCGGCACCCCTGCCCAGGAGAGCGCCCCTCCGGGCTCCACGGACACCTCGATCCCGGCGCTGGTGTCGGGTTGGGAACGCAGTTCGGGATAGCGGTCGGTGAGCGCGACGAGACGCTGGTTCGACGAGCCCCGCCAGCGCAGGCTGCCGTGCAGGGCCGCCACATAGGGTCCGTCGACGAGGAGGTCGAGGCGCCGCAGCAGCGCTCGCCGGTCCGCCCCGCCCCGGCGCAGGACCTCGTAGGTGAGGCCCGAGTAGGCCATCGCGCTGAAGTCGGGGCGCCGCTCGCGGACCGCGTCGAGCAGTGCCGCCAGCCCGGCCGCCTGACTGAAGGGCTCTCCCCCGGAGAGGGTGACGCCCTCCACCGCGGGCAACCCGCACAGCCAGTCGGCGAGTTCGGGCACGGTCCGGTCGGTGCCGCCCCCGAAGGGCAGCGTCTCGGCCGCTACGCAGCCCCGGCAGCGCAGCGGGCAGCCTTGCACCCAGAGCACCGCGCGGGCCCCCGGGCCCAGGACGGTGCAGCGGTCCAGCGTCCGGGCCACCGAGATCCGGGTCACCTCTGCCATACCTCGCCCCTTCCGCCGTCCGCCCCGTTCCGCTGCTGTCCGGTCCCGGCTGTGCCGTCGACGCGCGGGCCGACTCGCCCGGCCCGGCCCCCGGGGCGGTCCGCGCCCCGGTCGGCCAGGTCGCACCAGGGGCACCACGGGCGCTCGACCGTGTGTACGTGCCCCGCGTCGACCCGGCACGTCCGCAGACGTCCGGGGACCGTTTCGGCCGCCAGCGCCTCAGCCCATACGGCCGCGGTGGGACGCACTCCGCCGAACGCCGCACGGAGCAGCTCCCGGATCCGTCGCGGCAGCAGATCGGCGGGCGGGGCGGAGGACGGCAGCACGACCGACAGGCGATTCAGCAGACGGCAGCGTCCCCGCAGGACGTTGTCGTCGTAGGAGCGGTAGTCGGTGCCGTCCGCGGGGTGCCCGGCGAACGGATGCAGGCCCTCGGTCAGCAACTGATGGACGAGGACGGCGAGGACGAAGTTGTCCGAGGCGCTCTCCGGCGGGGTACCGGCGGGTACACCGATCCGCTCCGGGGCCGTGTAGCCGGGGGTGCTCATCCGCCCGGGGAACACTTCGGCGCCGTCCCGGAAGTGCCAGGAGTCCACGTCCGCCACACCGACTGCGCCCCGGGCGTCCACCCAGAGGTTGTCGGGCTTGAGATCGCCCACCACATAGCCTTCAGCCTGCAGGTCGGCGAGGAGCCGGGCGAGCGAGCAGGCGGCGGCGAGCGCGGTCTCCCAGGTCGCGTCCGGCAGGAAGTGCCGACGGGCGGTGGGGAAGAGCAGTTGCGCCAACGGCCGGTAGGCGTGGCGCATGTCGGTCATCAGATAGCCGTCGGCGCCCGCGTTCCGGGTGCGCACCAGCGCCATCGGCCAGGCGGCCCGCGGGGGTGTCGCGGCGAGCAGCCGGACTGTGCGCGGCTCACGGCGCTGCCGGACCAGCCGGGCGAGGCGGCGCCGGTAGGCGGCCGGGTCCGGCGGGTCGGGGACGAGCTTGGCCACCAGGGGCCGGTCGTCCTCGACGCCGTAGACCACTCCTTCCGAGCCGCTGCCGATCCGCTCGGTGAGGCGCCATGCGTGCCCGGCGGAGGACACCACCGTGAGAGCCACTGTCACCACCCGCCCGTCAGGGCGCACAGCACCGTCAGGTCGTCGCCGGTACGGGCTGCCTCCGGGCCGGAGAGCAGCGCTCTGAGGGGTTCGGCGTCGCCGCCGTTGGCACGGAGGGTCGACGCGAGTCCGCAGAAGAACCGCTCCGAGGGCAGCGGACCGGCCTGCGGCGGGAGCGCGCGGGCCGAGGGATGGTCGAGGGTCAGCGCCGTACAGCCGTCGGTGGCCAGGACCACTCCGGTCAGCTCCGGCTCCCACACGGCGAACGACCGCACCCGCAGCGCGGCGCCGGGCGAGGAGAGGAAGACCGGGCCGGGTCCGCCGGGGCCGGGCGGCGGGAGGACGAGGTGGCACCGCTCCGCGGCCTCCGACGGCGGCCCGCCCGGCCCGGGAGGCGGCCCGGGGGACTCGATCGGCAACCCGCCGGATCCGGGAGGCGGCCCGGGGTCGGTCGTTCCGCGGGTGAGTACCGTGCCGAAGCAGTCGCCGACCGCGACGAACACGACCCAGGGCGGACGGAGGACAGCCGCGGCCACCGTGGCGGCCAGCGCTCCGGTGTCCACCGGCGGCGCGGAGGGTTCCTGGATCGCCCGCGGCAGCCCGTACGGTTCCGCGGGCCCGGCCTGCCCGGATAGTGCCCGGGGCCCGGCCGCGCGCAGCATCCCTTCGGCGGCCCGCAGGTGGTCGGCGACCAGCCGTGCTCCGCGCGCGGCGGCCCATCCGGTCCACACCCCGGGAGGCTCGTCCGTTCCGGGCACCCCCTCGGCCAGCACCCGGCAGGCCGTGTCCACGGCGAGGTGCGCACCGAGCGCGCTGCGCTCCCTGCCGCCGGCGCCGTCCGCCACTGCGAGCACCACCGCGTCGCCCAGGTCTGCCGCCCGGAACGCGTCCTGGCAGCCCCGCCCGGTGGCCAGATGGCCGGTGCCCTGCACGCCGGCCCCCGCGACGATCACCGGTGCTTCTCCTCGAGCAGCCGTATCCGCTCCTGCCGCTTCATCTCGGCCGACACCTGGATATGGATGTCGTCGACGGCGCCGAAGGCTCCGATGACGTCCGAGCTCTGGAACATCGACCCCAGGATCTGCTCGAAGTCCAGACCCTCCAGCCGCAGTGCGGCGTTCGGCGCGAGCTCCCGGAGCAGCTCCGGGTCGGCGCCGCGCACTCCGATCGCCAGGAGGACGCATTCGCCCCGCTCCTCCCCGCTGCGCACCCTCCGCGCCGTGGCGGCCACAGCCGCGGGATCCGCCCGGCGGCCGTGCGCGTCGCTGGGCGCCCCGTCCGTCAGGACCCACAGGAAAGGCCGCCGCACCTGCACCCGCTGCGCCTGCAGCGTCCGGTACCGGTCGCGGGCCAGATCCAGGGCGGTCTCCACGGCCTCGGTGAGCCGGGTGACCCCGGACGCCGTCAGGTGCGGCGGGCTCAGCTCGTCGACCGGCACGAAGAGCCGGTCGGCGGGGGCCTCCTCGACGGGGACGAGCGCGCCCCGCGTGGGATCGAGGACGCGCACCCGCGAGTCGAAGGTGATCAGGCAGATCTCCATCCGGGCGCGCAGGCGCAGTTTCCCCCGCACGCCGTCGAACAGGCGCCGCAGTGCCGCGTCGAGCTCCTCGATCCGCGGGCTCTCCGCCGGCCGCGCCATGGAGGCAGAGGTGTGGAGGAGCAGCACGACGGGTTGCCGTTCGTCGTAGCTCTCCGCGAGACCGAAGCCGGGTGTGCTCATCCGCGTGCACCCCTGTCGTTCTCCTGCTCCGCCGGGGTGGATCCGGCGGGTGCGGCCCGGTACGCGACGAGCCGCCGCCGCTCCGCGTCGTACCCCACGACGACCTCCGTTCCCACGGGCGTCCCGGGATCGTCCGGGAGCATCCGCAGCAGCACGCCCTCGACCAGTACGTAGGTGTCGGGAGCCGGCCAGGTCACGGTCCGGCCCGACGCCCCGTGAGCCCATTCCGCCATCCCACCACCCATCCGCGAACACTATGTGATCAGCCGTCAAAATGACGCGCTACGGGGGTAATTCGTGCGGGAGGGCACCCCCCGGCGCGCCCTCCCGCACACACCCTTCGCACCGGCTCACGCGGCGCGGGATGTCCTCCCATTCCACCGGGTCATCTGGTCGCCCGTCGGTCGTGCGCCGGGCGGATCCCGGCCGGAAGCCGCTCCACCAGCGCCGCCGCCTCCGGCGAACGCACCACGAAATGGATGTCCCAGCCCGCACCGCGCGCCGCGTCCGCCTCCACCGCTGCCCACACAGCGGCGAGACTGGCGCCGTACGACAGCCCGCCGCGCCCCGAGCCCAGCAGCGGGAAGCACACCGAGCGGAGCGGCGGGTCGAAGCGGTCGTGCTCCGCCGCCAGCACCGCGAGCGCGCGGGACGTGGCCCGGGTGACATCGGACTGCAGCACGTCGTAGTCGTTGGTCCCGGCCCGCGGGACGGCGACCGCCGCGTGGTAGATCCGCCGCACCCCCTGCCCGGTCAGCGCCCCCGCACCGGTGGCGGCCACCGTGCCGGGCAGCACCGCACGCCCCGCGGCGCCGTGCCGGGACGCCCAGCCGAACAGCTCGTCGTGGAGCGGGTCCGCCAACAGGTCCCCGGTCACTCCGTGCACGGCGGCGGCCCGGCGCAGCGAGGCGGCCACGGAGGACTTGAAGCGCTCGGGCAGCGCGAGATGGACGTTGACCGGGGAGACGACCACGTCCACGTCGCGCAGTAGATCCACAGGGTGCACATGGAGGGTCAGCGCCACGGTCCGGCCGCCGGCCGCGATCCCTACCGTGCGGTGCGTACCCGAGCCGCCCCCGTCCCCGGTCCGGGCATCGGCGGCTCCGGCAGCCCCGACAGCCGGCCGGCTCGCGAGGCGCACGATGTGCTCGGCGACCTGCCCGAGGACCATCACCTCGTGGTCCTTGCGGAACCGCTCGACACTCACCCCGTACACCGAGGCAGCCCTGGCGCGCCGGGAGGCGGCGGGCCAGTCGCGGGTGCCCTGCGCCAGCCCCAGGGTGTACTCGGCGGCGGTGCGCAGCGTACCGGCGTCCAACCGCGCCACGGCGAGCCGCAGCAGCGCCTCCACGGCGGCGCCGGGGGTGCGGGCACCGGTGGCCGCCTCCGCCGCGGCCGACTCCAGCGCAGGCAGCACGCGCCCCCGCAACCGGACCAGCCCCGCACGCCGAACCTTCTGCAATTCGGCGAAGAGTGACGCCTCATCAGGCGCGGTCGATGCCATACGACCACCATGCACCGGGCGTCAGCCGCGGACAAGACTGATCGCCGCGGCCCGGGACGCCGCCACTCGGCATTCCCGGACGGGAAGCTGCCTCACCTCCCCGCCGGCTCGGAGATCCGCGCCCGGAGGGGTTCGAGCAGCCGGTTGGCCGCTGCGATGCCGTCGGCGGAGTCCAGGGCCGGGACACCCCTGTCCGGCGCGACCTCCAGCGGCTTGCCGTCCCAGTGCGCGAACCGGTCGTGGAAGAGCACCAGCGCGTGCTGCGGCCGGTTGTGCCGCGACTGCCATACCAGCCCCATCGCGCCCGGCGTCTGTGCCCGGATCTCGCTCGCCCAGCGCCTGGCCGGGACGTAGTTGCGCTCGTCCTCCAGAAGCGTGGCGTCCTGGCAGACGGCGGCCAGGTCCTCCGACTCGACCAGCGAGACCAGGTTCAGCTCGCACCTGGTCCGCACGGCACTCAACGAGCGGCCCCGGACCGCGGCGTAGGGAATGAGCCGCAGGCCCGCGGGCGGCTCGAAGGGACGTGAGCGCAGCACGCTCTCGGCGAGCGCCGTGGTCGGGGTGTCGGCCAGGTACAGGCAGTGGTACGGGTCCAGCGAGGTGCCGTCGAAGCGGTTGCCCTTCCGGAACTCGAAGGGGTCGGCGAGCGTCGGATTGAAGGCGTCCGGGGCTCGGCGCACACTGTGCACCCGCCACAGCAGAGTGCCCACCGGGAGTACCCGGTGACGGGGGCGCAGCTGCAGCGGCGTCATGGGGAAGAGGGCGCCCATCAGTCCTCCTCCACCAACGCGGTGGCCGCACCGACCAGTTCCCGGTCGGGCAGGCGTCCCAGCAGCGAGGCGGGCGCACCGCCGAGCCAGGTATTGCCCTCCAGCCACCAGGCCGCCGCACCCCAGGGGTCGATGTCCGCGAGCAGCAGCCGGTTGACCTCCAGGACGACCTCGTACGGGGCGCCGTCGCCCGCGAACTGGAACGCCGGGTAGTGCTCCCGCCCCAGCGGGTCGGAGAGCCTGATCAGTTCGGAGGGCGGCGCCGCTCCCCCGCAGCGGGCCCGCGCCTCGTCCGCCGGGAGGGCCGGAGCCCGCAGCAGCCGCTCCTGGGCGCCGAGGACGGTTCCGGGGCCCGGATCGGGGCCGTCGGAAAACGGGTCGGGGTCAGGGCCGGAACCGGCTGCCGAGAATCCCGTCAGCGCGGCTGCCAGCTCCCGCGCGTCCGCCACGGTCGCCGGCCCCGGCGGTGTCCCGGCCAGCCGGTCGGAATCCAGCGCGCGATGCACCGGATGGTCGTAGGGCAGCGACAGCCGTGTCAGGAGCACCCGCACGCCCTGGAACGCCACGCGCACCGCCCGGTCATCGTCCACCGAGGTGCTCGCCAGAGCTTCCAACCGGACCAGCAGCAGCGCGTACTGCTCCTCGCCGAACGCCGCGCGCACGGCCTCCCGGTGCTCTCCCACCTGTGCGAGCAGACGTTGCGCCGGAGCGCCGGACCGGTCGCCCGTGCCGTCGTCGCTCATCCCTTCCCCTTCCTCGTTCTCCGCCTCGGCCTTCCCCGGCCTTCCTCATCCTGCGTCCGGCACCCTGCGCCCCGGGCCCGGATGCCCCTGGTGGATGAATGCGGCCCAGAAGCGGGCGCGGTCCAGATCGGGTCGCTCCGTCTGCCGCAGCAGCGGGCCGCGGAGCGAGCCCGGGTTCTTCCGGTCCGGGTCGAGCATCCACAGTTGCGCGGCCCTGAGTGCGTCGGCGGGACCGAGTCCGTCGACGGTCACGTAGTGGTGGAAGACGGCCATCAGCAGCGCCGACACCGCGTCGTCGGTCCGCCACCGCGAGCCCACGGCGTCCCGCGCCCCGCCGGAGACGAACGCCGTGGTGAGGGTCAGCGCCTCGTCGTGGTCGCGGGTGCTCAGATCGGTCTGGCAGGCGCTCAGCACGACCAGCGGCGCCCCCTCGTCGGTGTCCGCCCGGGTGGACTCCGCGCGCTCGGCGCCCTCTCGCGCGGCGGGCCGGTCCAGCAGCCGGGTCACCGTCAGCATGCCGGGATCCGGCCCGGCCCCGTCCGCGGGCGGTTCTCCGGTGCGCTCGGGGGCGGCGAGGTGCAGGGCCGAGGCCGTGGGGCGGGTGCCCGCCGACCCGTGGGAGGCGACGTGGAGCAGCGAGGCCCCGTCGGCGAGGAGCGCGAGCACGTCCTCGGGCGTGCCGGGGAGCAGTTCCTCCTCCGGCAGCTCGAAGATCCCCCCGCACATCCGCGCTTCCTGGTAGAAGGCGTCCCGCAGCGCCATGACCTCGACCTCCGCATGCGCCAGGTCCATGCCGGGATCGGCCAGCAGCACCGGCGCCGACGCCGGATCCCGCGGTACGCGGCGCACCGAGCGCAGGAACTCGCCGCCGGAGGCCGCGTAGCTGACCACCGTCGTGCGACACAGGTGGTCCCGGCCCGCCGCACCCTCGCGGCTCGCGGCATGCCAGGGGACGATGCCGAGCCGACCGCAGGGCACCAGGACGATCCGGAGCAATCCGTCCGCCGTCGGCTGCTCCTCGGCCCCCCGTTCCTCCGCCAGGCTCTCGCGCACCGCGCCGAGTACCGGGTCGAGCACCTGGTGGGCCCAGTCGCAGAGCGCCGCGAGGGCCTCGTCCCAGGTCCGCTCGGCCGACGGGTCGGCGGGGCGGCCGCTCTCCGCGGCGGCGTCGCGGGCCGCGGTGGCGTCGAGGTAGCTCTCCAGCGGGCCGGATCCGGCACCTGACAGCAGCGGCGCCACCCCGACCGCGGCACCGAGCCGGGGCGCCACGACGAGCACCACGCCGGGGTTCTCGCCCTCGCCGGGGACGAGGTAGAGGAGCGCGTCGGCCCCGCTGTCCGCGAGGCCGTCCGAGAGGGCGCCCAGCGACGGGGTGCCGAGCAGACCGTCCTCGTCCCGGTAGCCCAGTGCTTCCAGGGCCTGGCGGCGCAGCGTGCTCGGCATCCGGCCCGGTACCCCGTCCCCGCCGGTCCCGGTGCCCGCGTCGCTCCCCTCGGCGTCCCCGGCAGCCCCCCGGGCCGCACGCCACTGCTCGGCGAGCTCGTGGTGTCCCCCCGCATCGAGCAGTTCGGGGACCGCGGAGGACGTGGACGCCGCGTGCAGCACCAGCGCGCGGCCCAGTTCCAGCACGGCGACCGCCTCGTGCAGCCGGCCCTGGGAGGCCGCCCACAGCGCGGCCTGTACACCTCTGTTCGCGCCGGAGCGGGCCGCCAGCAGCCCGTGCTCGGCGCCGGACTGCAGGAGGACGTCGGCGGCCAGCGCGGTCAGCGCCTCCTTGGCCGCCTCCAGCGCCGCGATGTCGGTCACGTCCTCCTTGAGAACCCCGCGTTCGCGGTACGCCTGGGCCAGCTCCCACAGCGCGTCGGCGGCGATCCTCGGCGCCCTCCCCTCCCGGACCCGGTCGCGGACCCGCTCGAGTTGGCCGATCAGCGCGTCGAGGAGGGCGGGGTCGCGGGTGAGGGAGAAGCGCAGGGCCAGGTCGAGCGCGGCGGTGTGCAGTTCCTCCGGCGAGGCGTCGGGGGCCGCGGGGACGTGCTCGTGCACCGGGGCCGGGTCGCCGCCGAGTCCCGCACGGAGCAGGTCGAGGTCCGGGAGGGGCGGCAGCGGCAGCGGCAGCTCGTCGGCGAACGGGAGGGCGGTCATCCCCGCGTGCCCCGCCTCGATGTGCGGCAGCGCACGCAGCACCGTCGCCCTGTCCCCGGTGACGATGCCGAGTCTGGCGACGGCCGCGCCCAGGGCCCACAGGACGGCGAACCGGAACGGCTCGTCCTCCGGCACGGATTCCTCCAGCGCTTCGGCCTCGGCCACCAGGTCCCGGAGCGTGTGGACATCCTCCGTCTCCCCCGCCGCCAGGACTCGGGTGTACAGCGCGAACGCACGACCCCAGACAGCCGGGTCCCCGACTCCGGCGGGCAGCGTGCCGGAGAGCGAGCTGAGGTGGTCGACGACGGTCGCCAGATGGGCCCGCCCCGCCGAGCTGTCCTCGTGGGTGCCGCCGACGCCGGGAGAGATGTTGAGCAGCAGCGCCCGCAGGCTCTCCAGCGCGTCGGTCGGGTCCGGGCCGGGAGGCGGCAGGTCCTGCACTGCGCGCAGGCGCCGGAGCAGGGCGTCGAGTGCCTCGTGGTCGCTGCCCTTGATCACGTCCTCCAGACCCCAGGTGGTGGCATGGACGGCGTCCATGGCAGCGGTGAGACGGCGGATGTCGTCCGGTGTGAGCCCGGGTCCCGGAGGCGGATCGCTCGGAGGCGGGACGCTGTCCGCGGACGGTCCCGGAGGCGGGCCCGCGGGTGGGGGCGAGCCGGTACCCCGTGAAGCGCCAGAATGCCCGAAGGGCGCGGCCGGGGCGGGACGCGACTCCGGTTCCGCTTCGGGACTCCGGCCCTGCTCGGAGGCCGCCTCCGAGCCGGAGGCCGCGTCCTGCTCGGAGGCCGAATCGGGCCCGGGAGCCGGGTCCAGACCGCGGTCCTGGCCCGGGCCGGGGCCGGCCGGCTCGCGGTTCGGAGGTCCGGGCGGGGCCGCGGAAGCGGTGCTGTTGCCGGCGGAGCCCCGGGGCGCGTTGAAGGCGTTCTCCATCGTCTGCCGCATCTGCTCCGCGAACGGCGAGCCCGCGGGCGTCATGGTCGCGAGCAGGTCGGAGAGCGACGGTCCCGAGGGGGCGGTGGTGGCGCGGTGCATCTGCCGTAGCTGTGCCAGAAAGTCTGCCGGCAGCGGCAGTTCGAGCACCTCTTCGGTCAGCGTCTGGAGCTCCGCCGCGGCCTGCGCCATCCCGGCCGGACCCGTCCGGGCCGCCCACGCGGCGAAGGCCGAGAAGTCGGGGGCGCCGCCCGAAGCACCCGGCTGCGTCTGCAGCGGTGACACGAGAGGTAGCAGGAAGAACGCCGCCCAGCGGCGGTCCTCCTCGCCGGCCGCCGCGCCCTGCTCCGTACCGCGGTCCCGTACGCCCCGCAGCAGTGTCTCGGCACGCTCCCGGTCCCCCGGCCCGCCGCGCCCGGCGAGACTCCGCGCGGCGAGCGCGCCTCCGAGCCAGACGCTCACCCCGCTGCGCAGACCCGGATCGTGGTCCAGCAGCCGTGCCAGTTGTTCGAGTTCGGCGACGGACGCGTCGTACGCACCCGACGGCACGGCGCCGCCCCGCACGGCAGGCAGCAGCCGCTTGGCCCGCTCCGCGGCGTCGGCCGCCCAGGCGCGCAGTCCCGCGACGCCACCTGTCTCCTCGCCGTTCACGGGCAGCCCGCCTCTCCGGAACCTCGACAGCCATGTGGCCTCTCGTCCGAGCCACCGCCACTATGCCGATCCTCGGGCGCCGTTGGGACACGATCCCGCGCATTCACGCTCAACGGCCCGGATCCGACGGGAAAACGCCCAGTTCGGCGCGCATCTCGCGGCGCGCCTGCCGCAGCCGGCCCCACAGCGCGTCGATGCGCCGCTGGGCCGCGGACGGGGAGTCCCCGTCCCGCGGCGCACCCTCGTCGAGGCGCCGGACGGTGCCGTAGACCGCGCCCAGGTCGCGGCTGAGGTCGCCCGCGAGGTCGAGCACCCGCTCCGGCACCCGCATCTGGGCCTCGGCGTACACGTCCCGGTACAGGTCCCGGGCCTCGGTCAGCCGCTGCCGTGCGGAGGCCAGGTCCCCGGTGCGGCCCAGCGCGTGCAACTGGTCGGTGAGTGCGGCCAGGTACTGCCGCGCGGAGGTGTTCAGTGCCACGTAGCAGGATCGCAGCTCCTGCGCCTGGCTGCGGCGCTGCCACAGCTCCTCGGCGCGGTCCTGCTCGCGGCGGCGGCTGCGGTCGGCCGCGCGCTGGGTCAGCAGCGCCGACAGCAGTGTCCCGACGACTCCGACGACCGCGACCACGGGCGCGGTCGCACCCTCGATCTCCATGCCGGCTCCCTCCGCCGCCTGCGGTCCGCAGCCAGCGAAGCACCGGTTCCGACCGCGGTGAACCTCCGGACCGGACATCGCCCGGTCTTCGCCCTGCCGCCGCCCACCGGACCGGGGCGGCTGCCGGCGGTGCGGGACCGGCTCAGGGCGCGGCGGGTGCGTGCTCCAGCCGGCCGGTGACGGAGCGGAGCAGGGCGACGAGGTCCTTGAGGTGCCGGGCCAGTTGAGCGCGGTCGTAGAGCTCGGCGTTGCCGTCCAGGGCGATCTGCAGGCCGCGGCCGTCCATCCGGTCGTAGACGTTGATCGTCAGGTCCTCGACCGGACCGGAGCACAGGGTGTGCACCGTGGCGGGACGGCCCGCGTAGTCCCCGTGGTACTTGAAGGACATGATGTTGACGTCGGGACCGAACTGCTTTCTTCCTTCGGGGAGTCCGGGCAGCTCGCGCACCAGGTGCTCCTGCGGGTAGCGCTGGTGCCGGAGCGCTTCCTCCAGACGCAGCGAGGTCCGGGCCACCACGTCCGCGAAGGGCGTGTCCGGGCCGAACGAGAGCCGCAGGGGGACCACGTTGGTCACCATGCCGGGTACCCTGCGCAGCATCGGTTCGGTCCGGGCGGTCACCGGCAGGCCGATGACCGGTTCCCGGACGCCGGTGGCCTGCTGCAACCGCACGGCAATCGCGGCGACGACCACCTCGGGCCAGGTCACGTCGAGTGCGCGGGCCGCATCGCGCAGGACGTCGAAGTCCGCGGGGGTGAGGTGAGCGCTCTCGCGCAGCGAGGCGCGGGAGGCAGTCGGCCGCCAGTCGGTGAAGGCCGCCGCCTCGGTCTGTCCGGCGAGCCGGTCCAGCCAGAACTGCCGGTCGCGCGCGTACTCCTCGGATTCCTGGTAGGCGAGGTCCGAGGCGATGACCTGCTCCAGGGTGCCCGGCGGGCGCGGCCTGCGCGGCCGACCGGTCACCAGCGCCGAGTAGACGTCGGCCACGTGGGAGGCGATCAGGGCCAGTCCGAAGCCGTCGAGGACGATGTGGTGGGCCGCGCGGTACCACAGGGTGCGCTCGGCCCCCAGCGTGAACAGCGCCCAGGTGACCAGAGGCCCCTCGGCGAGGTCGTACTCCTTGGCCAGGTCCTGCCGCATCCACCGCTCGGCGGCCTGCCGGGGGTCGGGTTCGCCGCTGACATCGATGCGGTGCAGCGGTGTCTCGACGGTGTCGTCGAGATACTGGCACAGCCCCTCGTCCCCGATGTCGAAGCGTGCGCGCAGGGCCGGGGTCGCCGCCACGACCTCGCGGAGCGCCTGCTGGAGGAGGTCCGGGTCCACGGGCCCGGCGATGTCGCAGTACTCCCCGATGTTGAAGGACCTGTCCTCCGGGTCGAGCTGCTGCGCCATCCAGACTCCGGTCTGAGCCGAGGACAGCGCCAGTCGTGCAGCCATCAGTCATCCTCTCCCCGCCCGCCGAGCGGGACGTCCCTACGCCGCATCGTGCGGAGCGGCCGGCTCGGGCTCGGTACGTCCGGCGCGCAGCTCGGTGACGAACTCGCAGATCGAGTCGAGGCTGTGGAACCTCTCCCCCACGGCGCTGCCGGTGGGCAGGACCACCTCGAAGCGCTTCTCGACGAAATTTCCGAGGCGGGCCACGGAGAGGGAATCGAGAATCCCCCATTCCAACAGCGGAGTATCTCCCTCCACTTCCCCTTGCCCTTTGAGGACACTATCCTCCACATATCCCTTGACAGCCTCGAAAACCTCATTGTCCCGCACGCGGACCCCCGAGTTCGCATCAGTTCTTCGCCGGAACCACCGCCCGACTCGCCGTCACGCTACTATGCTGGCGGATGCTACTGAGCCGCCGGAAAACCTGTCAAGGTTCGCAGGATTCGACCAAATCCTCCCGGTCGTGCGGGCCAAGAGATACGGAGACGTACCGTGATGCTCCACCACCTCGTGCGGGACGCAGCCCGAAATACCCCGGACGCCACTGCCGTGGTCGGTCCGGACGGCGCGGCGACATACGGATATCTGGACGCCTGGGCCGATGCGCTCGCCCGGGAACTCGCCGGCCTCGGCGTGGGCCGCGGGGACCGGGTCGGAATATGGCTCGACAAATCGACGGCCGCCGTCGCCGCGATGCAGGCAGTGCTGCGGCTGGGCGCCGCCTACGTTCCGCTCGATCCGCAGGCGCCGCCGCGCCGCACGGCGAAGCTGCTGGCCGACTTCGCGCCCCGGGCCCTGGTGGCACCGCCGGAGCGGGAAGCGTCGCTGGCGGAGTTCGGCACCCCTCCGGCGACCCTGCGCCGCTGGCCGGACGGCTCCCCCTGGGACCGACTGCCCGCCGGCCCGCCGGCCGCGCCGGACCGGGCCCTTCCCGCGCCCACCGGCGACGACACCGACACCGGCGACGACCTCGCCTTCATCCTCTACACCTCCGGCTCGACCGGCGAGCCCAAGGGTGTGTGCCACAGCCACAACAGCGCATGGGCCTTTGTCTCCTGGGCGGCCGAGGCCCAGAAAGCGCAGGCGGCGGACCGGTACTCCAATCACGCCCCATTCCATTTCGACCTGTCCGTCAACGACATCTATGTGCCATTCTCCGTCGGCGCTTCCGTGCACCTGGTGCCGCAGGAGACCGCATATTCGGCGAAGAGTCTGGTGCAGTTTCTGCTGGACCACCGGATAACCGTCTGGTATTCGGTTCCCGCGGCTCTCATGCTGATGATGCGGCACGGTGGCCTACTGGACACCCCCGTGCCTTCGCTTCGTTTTCTGCTGTTCGCCGGAGAGGTCTTCCCCATCGGTCCGCTGCGGGAGCTGCGTGCCCACCTCCCGTACTGCCGCTTCATGAATCTCTACGGCCCGGCCGAGACCATCATCAGCACCGGCCACGAGGTCGAGGAGATCGACCCGGACCGCATTCTCCCGGTGCCCATCGGCACCGGCGCATGCGGAAATTCCGTGACCGTTCTGCGGCCGGACGGCAGCCGGGCCGGGGCCGGCGAGGAAGGCGAGATCGTCGTCGCCGGGCCGAGTGTGATGCTCGGCTACTGGGGCCGCCCGGCGGTGACCGACCGGACCTATGCGACCGGCGATCTCGCCCAGGTGCTGGAGGACGGCAGCCTGCAGTTCGTCGGCCGCCGGGACAGCATGGTGAAGGTGCGCGGCAACCGCATCGAACTGAGCGAGATCGAGGCTGTGCTGCAGAGCCACGAGGGGGTGGCGGATGCCGCGGTCCAGGTGGCGGGCAGCGGCATCGACGCCCGCATCGTCGCGCACGTGGTGCCCGCCGCGGAGCCCGCGCCGTCCCTCATCGAGCTGAAGCGCCACTGCGCGCAGCAGCTCCCGCGGCACTCGATCGTCGACAGCGTCCACCACCTGGAGTCCCTGCCCCGCAATCCCAACGGAAAGGTCGACCGCAGGCTGCTGGCGGCCCGGGCCGACGAGCGCGGCTGAGCCCCGGCGGCACCCGGACAGGCGCGGGGCCCGCACCTCGCGCCGTCTGCCGGCCGGTGCACCCGGATCCGCCGGTGCACCCGGATCGACCGATGCGGTGCGGGCCGCACCGGCCGGCCCCGGAGTGCCTCCGCCGGGCCCGGCGGTGCGCAGCGTCCGCCGCCGGGCCGGGACGGATCGGCAGGTGCCGCTCATCGGGCCGGGAACTCGGCCAGCGGCGGACCGTCCAGCGCCGAGTCCTCCTCGGCGAACGCGGCGACCCCGTACACGTCCTGCACCCAGGAGTTCCGGTAGACCGTGTCCAGGTAGCGCTCGCCCAGGTCCGGTGAGATCGCCACAGCCGTCACCTCGGCTCCCGGCCGGTGGGTCGCGAGCCACCGCTGCGCACCGGCGACGACCGTCCCGGTCGAGCCGCCGAACAGGAATCCCGCCGAGGCCAGCCTGCGGCAGGCGCGCACCGTCTCCGGCTCGGGCACCATCACCACGTCGTCGACGTAGGAGGCGTCCAGGAGTTGCGGGCGGACACCCGCGCCGAGCCCCGGGATCATGCGCGTCCGGGGCGCACCCCCGAAGGTCACCGAGCCGACGGTGTCGACCGCCACGACGGTCACCGGGCGTCCCGACTCGCGGAAGTAGCGGGCGCACCCCATCAGGGTGCCGGTGGTGCCGGCGCCGACGAAGAGCACGTCGAGGTCGGGGAACTGCTCGGCGATCGCGGGGGCCGTGGTCCGGTGGTGGGCGATCCAGTTGTGCGCGTTCGTGTACTGGTTGAGCCACACGTAGCGCGGGTCGGAGGCGCACAGGTCGCGGACGTACTCCAGCCGCGCGCCCAGGAAGCCGCCTTCCGCGTCCGGCCGGTTCACGGAGTACACCTCGGTCCCCATGGCCTCCATCAGCCGGCGCGTGCTCTGGTTGCACCGGGCGTCGGTCACACAGAGGAAGCGGTAGCCCGCGTTCGCGGCGATCATGCTGAGTGCCACGCCCAGATTGCCCGAAGAGGACTCGACCAGGACCGAGTCCTCCGTCAGCAGTCCGGACTCCTCGGCCTGGGCCACCATGGCCGCGGCCGCCTTGAGTTTGATGGAACCGGCGAAGTTGAATCCCTCGCACTTGAGATGGAGCGCGCTTCCCAGAAGCGGCCGCAGATCTATGTAGAGGTCCTCGGTGTTGAAGTCCTGCGGTGCGCTGATCACCGTCAACGTGGCCACCCCGCCCTAAGCGTGTTCATCGTCGGCCCCGGCCTCCCCGTAGCGGCTGATCTCGTGGAAGAAACCGTCGACGACGCCCAGTTCACCCCGCTCGCGCACGGCGTCGTAGACGTGTTTGCTCACCGCGAGGTCGAGCACGCCCAGACCGAACGGCGAGAAGATCACGGGACGGTCGGCGGGCACCCGCACCCGGTCCGTCATCACGTCGAAGAGGGTCCCGTCCAGGAAGTCCCGGTGTCCCACCTGCTGTTCGGCCAGGTGCGGTGAGGTGTCGGCCTTCAGACAGTGTTCGACGTCATCGACGATGTTGGCCGATTTCAGCACGATCTCCGGTGCCAGGTCGCGCAGCGAGACGTGCAGCACCACCGGGTTGTGCGAGAACCATGAGACATCGCTGACGTGCGGGACTCCCGCCACCGTCGCGAACACCACCAGGTCGCTGGAGCCGATCAGCTCCTCGGCCGTCCCGTGCACGGTGACCCGACCTCCGCCGCCGGACCGTTCCAGGTAGGAGCGGAAGCCGTCAGCGTGCTCGGAGCTGAGGTCGTGCACGCCCACCTCGTCGAACGACCAGCCGGCGGCGTGCAGATACGTGTGGATGTAGCGGGCGATGAAGCCGGTGCCGAAGAAGCCGACGCGCCGCGGCCGCCCCCGCTCCCTGGTCAGCCAGTCCGCGGCCAGGGCTGCCGAGGCCGCGGTGCGCGCGGCGCTGATGATGGAGCTCTCCATGCAGGCGATCGGATAGCCGGTCTCCTGGTCGTTGAGGATCGCGACGGCCGAGGCGCGGGGGATCCCGGCCTCGATGTTCCGCGGAAAGCTGGATATCCACTTCATCCCGTCGACCCGGGTCCGCCCGCCGACGGACGCGGGCAGCGCGATGATGCGCGATGCGGGCCGGTCGGGGAAGCGCAGGAAGTACGAGGGCGGGTTGACCGTGTCTCCCGCGCCGTGCACCCGGTAGGTGTCCTCGATCAGCTCGATGAGCGGCCGCTCCTGCCCGGTGAGTACCTGGTGGACCTGCGAGCCGGGGATGACGGCGAAAGGAGGGATCTGTGCGTTCATGACGAAGCGCGGCTCCGTTCTCGGAGAGGAGGTGTGCGGGGTGCGGCCGACGGCTCAGGAAGCCGCGTCGGGCAGATGGGTGGGGGCGCAGTCGGCGAGGCGCACCGGGGCGCCCAGGACCATGCCGACCTCGCGCGATCCGGTGTAGGGCTCGCGGCTGTGCGCCATGCGGACGTTGTCGACCAGGAGGACGTCTCCGGCCTGCCACGGCTCGCGTACCGTCGCCGCCTCGTACGCGTCGTTGATGGCCGCCACGACCTCCGCCCCGACGGCCGACCCGTCGCCGTACCGGCTGTTGAACGGCAGCCCGTCCGCGCCGAACTGCGCCACCAGGTACTCCCGCACCGCGGGATCCATCGTCCACTCGTTGAGGAAAGCGATCTGGTTGAACCAGACCCGGCGCCCGGTCCGGGGATGCCGGATCACCGCCGAGCGGCGCTGCCTGGTCCGCAGCCCGCCGTCCGGCTGCCAGTCGTAGGCGATGCCGTTGGCCCGGCAGTACTTCTCCGCGGCCGCCCGGTCGGGCGCGCCCAACGCCTCCGTCCAGGGAACCCCGACCAGGTCGTTGTAGGAACGCGTCAGCGACCAGCCGACCTCCGTGAAGCGCTCCACGACCTCCGGGGGCAGGGCCGCGAGCACTGCTTCGGCGTCCGCGAGTCCGGTGACGCCGCCGGTGGCCGGAGGCGTGAAACATCCCATGAGCAGCAGCCGGGGGAACTCCAGTGCGTAGCTCAACTCGTGGTGCATGCACATCGGCTGGTCCGGCGGCCACTCCAGGGACGAGAAGACCGGCCCGCCCAGCGGACGGCGACGCGCGAACGCCTCCGTCTGGCTCAGGTGCCGTCCCGGAAGCCGCTCGCCGATGCGGCCGAGAGCTGCCGCGTCACGCACCCCCAGGCCGCGGATCAGCACGGCCCCGTGGCGGAGCACGGCCGCCTCCAGCGACTGGGCGCGCTCGCCGATCCAGTCCTGGAGCGCCTCGGCACCCACCGGTGAGGCGACCCGCAGGATCGGGGGCTTGCCGGGAGTCAGTTCCAGGCCGAGCTCGTCGGCGGGCTGCTCCTGGGCTGTCGGCATCGGTGCGGACGGCTGCGTCATGCGCTCTGTTCCTTCCCCTGCTGCGTGTGCTCGTCCATGACCCTGGCCAGCTCGGCCAGGACGGGGTTGTTGACGATGTCCTCGATGGAGGCGGTGCCGCCGCTCTCGACGCCGAGGCGGACCGCCGACAGCGAGGTGCCGCCGGATTCGAAGAAGTGCTGCCTCCGGCTGATCTCCGCGACCGGGATGTTCAGCACCCGCGCCCACTGCTCGGCCAGCCGTCGCTCCGTCGCCGTCCGGGGCGCGGTGTCGCCGCCGGGCGCGGGCTCCGCGGTACGGGATGCGGCCTCGACCGCCTCCCGGGCCAGCGCTTTCTTGTCGATCTTGCCGTTGCCGGTGAGCGGCAGGGCCTCCCGGTGGTGGTAGATCCGCGGCACCATGTACGCGGGCAGGGCATCGCCGAGGACCTTATGCACCTCGTCCACGGACAGCGGAAGGTCCGCGGCGTAGAAAGCGGCCAGATACTTCTCCCCGTCGCCGCCCTCCACGACGACGACCGCGGAGTCCCGTACGCCGGGCACGCGCAGCAGGTGGTTCTCGATCTCACCGATCTCGATCCGGAAGCCGCGGATCTTGGTCTGGGAGTCCCGCCTGCCCAGAAACTCCAGCGCACCGTCCGGAAGCCAGCGGCCGATGTCCCCGGAGCGGTAGAGGCGCTCCCCCGGCCGGTGCGGATCAGTACCGAAGGCCGCGGCCGTCCGCTCCGGGTCGTTGATGTAGCCGCGGCCCACGCACACCCCGGAGAAGACGATCTCACCCGGCGCCCCGAGCGGGACCGGGACGAGCTGCTCGTCGACCACGTAGACCCGCACGTTGCGGACCGCGGGTCCGAGGGGCACCCGGTCGTGGGTGGGGACCCGGTCCATGACGGCGTGGTTGGTGTCGTCCGACGTCTCGGTCAGTCCGTAGGCGTTCACCAGTTTGATGTCGGGGAAGACCGCGAACCAGCGCTCGACCAGCTCCTTCTTCAGCGCCTCACCGGTCGCGGAGACGACCCGCAGCCGGCCGAGTCCGCGCTGCCTCTCCTCCACCCAGGTGAGCATCACCTCCAGGTAGGAGGGGACGACCTGCAGCACTTCGACCCCGCCGTCGACCAGCGCTTCGACATACCGCTCGATGTCGAGGACCTCCCGCTGCCCGACGACCAGCGTGCGGGCCCCCACCAGCAGCCCGCTCACGAGCTGCCACAGGGAGATGTCGAAGCACTGCGGCGCGGTCTGGGCGACCACCTGCCCGGCACCGATCTCCAAATCCTCGATCTTGGCGAGGAGATGGTTGAGCATGCCCGCGTGCTCGCACATCGCGCCCTTCGGCTCGCCCGTCGAACCGGAGGTGAAGTAGATGTACGCGAGTTGCCCGGCACCGACCGGAACACCCGGATCGGTGTCCGCGCCCTCCCGCTCCTCCACCAGAACGTCGGCGAGGTACAGGCGCACCGGCACCTCGACGTCCGGCGTCGGCCGACCGGACGCCCCACGCGAGCCGGGATCCGCCGACGCCCGATCGAGGGTCGCGGTGCTGCCGTGCTCGGTGAGCACGAAGCGGCATGCGCTGCGGCCGAGCATGGCCGCGATCCGGTCGGCCGGAAAGTGCGGCTCCACCGGGAGATACGCACCTCCCGCCTTGAGGACACCGAGGACCGCCGCCATCCAGGGCAGGTTCCGCTCGGTGACCACCGCCACCACGTCCTCGGGACGCAGCCCGCGGGCGAGCAATGCGTGGGCGATCCGGTTCGCCCGGCGGTTGAGTACGTCGTAGCTCCACTCGGTGCCGTCGTGCACGGCGGCGACGCGATCGGGGTGCCCGCGCACCCGCTCCTCGAACAACTCGTGCATCCGCCGGTCCGGCACGGCACGCAGCGGCCCGGCCAGCCCGTCGATCTGATGGGCGAGCTCCGCGGCGGACAACAGGCTCTGCCGGTGGTGCTCCGCCGCGGCGTCGGCGGTCATCATCGCGAGGGCGGTGAGCAGATATCCGCCGACGCGCTCGGCACAGGGGCGATCGAGGACGTCGCTGCGACCCAGCAGCCGCAGACGCAGTCCGTCCCGCTCCGGGAGGACGGCGACACGCAGAACGCAGGCGCCCGGCAATCCTGCGTCGGCCGTCGGGCCGGCGCCCGCCCGGGCGGCAGGCGCCGCGGACTCGGACGGGGAGTCGGCGGAGAGGCAGCCGGCGGAAAGGGCCGAGAGGTCGAGGACCACCTCGCCCCCGGAGGCAGGAGGGTGCTGCTCCGACCCCGCCGACGACAGCACGGCGCGCTCGGCGGCGAGCACCAACTGCTGCCAATCGCCGTCCGCCACCAGCAGACCGCACGGCTCGGGAACGGCACCGCCGGGCGCGACGAGCCCGGTCAGGACATCCCGCTCGCCGCAGAGACCCGCGAGGACCTTCGCGTGCGCGGCGAGGAGCACGGACTCGAACCGCACCCCCAGCCGGTCGGCGAGCGCTCCGAGACCCCGGACCGTGTCGGCCGGGACCGGGCACTCGTACTCGGTCCTCGGCGTGTCGGCATCCCCCGGCTCGCTCCGCCACCGCGGAACAACCGAAGCGATCCCGGGTCCGGCTGGTGTGCCCTCGGCCACTGTCGGTGTATCCATCGATTCCGTGCCCTTACCAGAGAGGTTGGAGACCGGTGGCGCTCTCCCGCTGAGAGCGCCACCAGGGGGTGCGGCCTTGCAGCCGCCGCTTCAGGACTCCGCGGCGGCCATGGCCGCGATCAGGCTGGCCGGGCGCATGTCCGTCCAGTTCTCCTCGACGTACGCGAGGCAGGCATCCCTCGTGTCAGCCGACTTGGCGACGGTCCAGCCGCTGGGTACATCGATGAACTCGGGCCACAGCGAGTGCTGTCCCTCGTCGTTGACGAGTACGACATAGGTGCCGTCGGGGTCCTCGAAAGGGTTGGTCATGACTGTTCCTCTTCTCCATCTCATGGCTCAGCCGACTACGCGGCTTGCTCTCTCTCCCGGGCCGGCTCCGTCTGCCGCCGGGAATCTCTCAGGGCTTTCCGGTCGGTCGCGTCATGCGCCGCAGCGCCGGTCGCTTCCGCGTGGCGGTGCGGGACGCCGTCGTCACGTGCTCCGCCAGCCCGGCGACGGTGGAGGTCTCGAAGATCGTGCCGATCGCGACTTCCGCCTGGAGCTCGCTGCGGATGCGGCTGACCAGGCGCGTGGCGAGGAGGGAGTGGCCGCCGAGGTCGAAGAAGCTGTCGTCGATCCCGACCCGCTCCAGACCCAGCACCTCGGCGAACAGCCCGCACAGCGTCTCCTCCTGCGGAGTCCGTGCCTTGCGCCCACCCGCGCTGACCGCGTACTCGGGTGCGGGCAGGGCCTTGCGGTCCAGCTTGCCGTTCGGCGTGAGCGGCAGCCGGTCCAGCACCATCACCGCCGAGGGCACCATGTACTCCGGCAACCCCTCCACCAACCGCTCACGCGCCGCCTTCACCACAGTGCCGATACCCCGTGCTGCCACCGGACTGTTCACCCACGGACCACCCGCAGCGGCCGGCACATACACACCGGACAACGCTCCTTCGTCCCCGTCGTCCGGCAGCACGACCGCGTCGAACAGGGCCACCGAGCGGGACGACCACGTCACCACCACCCGCAACCCCAACTCAGCGCCCCGAAGCACCAACTCCTCAGGATCCATCGCCACACCGGCATCCCCGGAATCCAGGCCGTCCAGCCGACGTTCTGCGGCCATCTCACCGGCCAACCGCGCATTCGGAATGCCGGAGATCCGAACCGGCGACTGCACTTCGGCGATGTCGAACTCCGGGGACCAGGAAATCCGAGGCAGCTCAGCGACGTCCACCACCGAGGAGGGCGCCTTGTGCAGCACCACCTCATACCGGTGCCGCGTCAGCTCGTTGTGATAACCGCCCCGCTTGAGCCGTACATCCACAGCCCCGACACGAGCATCGCCCTCGGCCAGCTCCGTGAAGAACTCCGGAGCCACCACCAGCTCCTTCTCCAACAACACCGCACGATCCACCACCGCACGCGCCTGCACCCCACGATCCCCATGCACCGCCGCATGCAAAGTCCGCAGCGACCCCGCATGCCGCACATCCCCCACCACCACACGCCCACCCGGCACCAACAACTCCAGCGCCCGATCCAGAACCCGGGACAGATACTCCCCGTCCGGGAAGTACTGCACCACCGAATTGATCACCACCGTGTCGAAATACCCCAACGGAAGGTCCCCGGCCGCATCGGCCGGCTGACACCGCAACCACACCCGATCCGACAACCCCGCCCCGGCCACCTGGCCACGGAGCCTCTCGATCACCGCACCCGAAAGATCCGTACCCCAATACTCCTCAACATCGGGCGCCAAATGCCCCATCAACAGACCAGACCCCACCCCGATCTCCAGAACCCGGCCACCACCAAAACCACGCACCCGCTCGACAACCGCCTCCCGCCACGCCCGCATCTCACCCAACGGAATCGGCTCACCCGAATACGAACTGTCCCAGCCGGCGAAATCCTCACCAAAACCACCAGACCCCACCCCCGAATACACCGAGTCATAGATCTCCCGCCACTCACCTACCTGGGCGTCCTCGTCGGACGGCGTCTCTTCGGTATCGCCCTCGGCGGTCGTGGCGGCCGCCGCCAGATCCGGCACGACATAGGCGGCGAGCCGCTGATCCCCCGGCACATCCTCACGCGCCAGGACCACGGCTTGGCGGACACCTTCGCAGCCGGTCAGCAGGGACTCGATCTCGCCCGGCTCGATGCGGAAGCCGCGCACCTTGACCTGCTCATCGGCACGGCCCATGTACTCGAGCTGCCCGTCGGCCCGCCAGCGGGCCAGGTCGCCGGTTCGGTACATCCGCGTGCCGGGCTCGAAGGGGGACGCCACGAAGCGTTCCGCGGTGAGGTCAGCCCGCCCGACATAGCCACGGGCCAGACCGGCGCCCGAAGCGTAGAGCTCACCGACCACCCCGGCAGGAACCGGTCGCAGTACTTCGTCCAGGACGTGGGCTCGGGTGTTCGCGACCGGGCGACCGATCGGCACCACGTCGTCGGAGAAGGTGTCGCTCATCGAGATCGCCACGGTCGACTCGGTCGGGCCGTAGGCGTTCACCACGCGGCGGCCCCGCGACCAGCGCGTCACGAGTTCCGACGGAGCCGCCTCGGCGCCGACGACCACACACGCGAACTCGGTGAGCTCGTCCTCGGAGCCCGCCGGAAGTGTCGCCAGTACCGAGGGCGGGATCAGCGCATGGGTGATGCGCTGGGTGGCGAGGACATCTCGCAATGCCTCGCCCACCAGCCGGGCGCTGTCGGGCACCACGATCGTGGCGCCGGCCGCAAAAGCGGCGACCAGTTCCCAGACTGCCGCGTCGAAGCTGGGTGAGGCGAACTGCAGCACCCGGCTGCGGGAGGCGGTGCCCATGCGCCGGAGCTGAGTGTGGGCCAGGCTGGCCACACCGCGATGCGAGACCACGACGCCCTTGGGCCGGCCGGTGGAACCGGACGTGTAGATCACGTACGCCGGATGCGCCGCCTCCACAGGCACTCCGGGGTCGGTCTCCGGGAAGTCCGACAGGTCCTGCGCCAGCTCCTGCGGCCCCAGCACCAGCAACGGAGAAGCGTCCTCGACCATGAACGCACGCCGCTCGACCGGATACTCCGGATCCACCGGCACATACGCACCACCCGCCTTCACCACAGCGAGCACCGCGACCACCACCTCCACCGACCGCGGCAACTCCACCCCCACCAACACCTCAGGCCCCACACCACGACCGATCAACCAGTGCGCCAACCGATTCGCCCGCGCGTTCAACTCCCCATAGGAGAGGCTCCGCTGCCCGTGAAGCAGAGCCGTCGCATCCGCGTCACGCCCAACCTGCTCCTCGAACAACCCAGCAAGCGACACCTGGGGCAACGCCACCGCAGTGTCATTCCACCCGGCCAGCCGCCCCCGCTCCTCCCGAGACAGCAACTCCACCGCACCCACAGACAACGACGGATCCGCCACCACCTGCTCCAACAACCGCACCCACCGCGCCAACACCCCCTCAACCGACACCCGATCGAAGAGACGCGTGGAGTACTCGACTGTCCCGGTCACCCCGCGCTCGCCGGAGCGCTCGGCCAGGCTCAGCAGCATGTCGAAACGCGACCGGCCGATCCCGACGTCTTCGGGCGTCACCCGGAGCCCCGGCAGATCGAAGTCGCCTTCAGGCGCGTTCTGGAGCACGAGTGCGACCTGGAAGAGCGGGTGGTGGGAGGTGGAACGATTCGGGTTCAGCACCTCCACCAAGTGCTCGAAGGGAACGTCCTGGTGCGCGTACGCCGCCAGACTCGACTCCCGCACCCGCCCCAGCAACTCCTCGAACTCCGGGTCACCCGACGTGTCCGTCCGCAACACGAAGGTGTTCACGAACAACCCGACAAGATCGTCCAACGCCTCATCGGTACGCCCCGCCACACCACTGCCCAACGCGATATCGGTCCCCGCACCCAAACGCGTCAACAGCGCCGCCATACCGGCCTGCAACACCATGAACACCGTCGTGTTCGACCGCCGTGCCAGCCGGACCAGGCGCTGGTGCAGCTCCGCGTCCAGTGTGAAGTCGAGATGGGTGCCTTCGAAGGAGGCGACTGCCGGACGGGGCCGGTCGGTCGGGAAGGTCACCAGCTCCGGCAGACCCGCCAGCTTGTCTCGCCAGTAGTCGACCTGCTGGGAGTAGAGGCTGTCCGGGTCGTTCTCGTCACCCAGCAGCTCACGCTGCCACAGCGTGTAGTCCGCGTACTGCACCGGCAACTCCGACCACCGCGGGGCATCACCCTGCACACGCGCCGTGTAGGCCGCCACCAGATCCCGTGCGATCGGGCCCATGGACCAACCGTCACCCGCGATGTGGTGCACCAGCAGCATCAGGACGCTGTCCTGCGGCGCCACGTCGAACAGCCATGCCCGTACGGGTATCTCGGACCCCAGCGCGAACGCGTACCGAGCCGACTCCTCCAGAACCTTCGGCAACTCCTCCTCCGTCACGGAGCAGCGCTGCCAGTCCAGCTCCGCACTCTGCGGATCGAGGATCGACTGGCGGGGCTCGCCGTCGGCTTCGGGGAAGACCGTACGCAGCGACTCATGCCGGACGACCAGATCACGCAGGGCGCTGCCGAGTGCATCCGCGTCCAGTTCGCCCTTCAGCCTGAGCGCCAGGGGCATGTTGTAGGTGGCCGACGGTCCCTCCAGCTTGTGCAGGAACCACAGACGACGCTGCGCGAACGACAGCGGCACCACATCCGGCCGCTCCACCGCCACCAGAGCCGCACGCGTGCGGCCGTCGCCCGTGAGGCGCGGCGCCAGGCCGGCCACCGTCGGGTTCTCGAAGACAGCCGCGATCGGCACCTCTACGCCGATAGCGCTGCGGATCCGGCTGACCAGCCGGGTCGTGAGGAGGGAGTGGCCGCCGAGGTCGAAGAAGCTGTCGTCGATCCCGACCCGCTCCAGACCCAGCACCTCGGCGAACAGCCCGCACAACGTCTCCTCCTGCGGAGTCCGTGCCTTCCGCCCACCCGCAGCCACCGCGTACTCCGGAGCGGGCAGCGCCCGGCGGTCCAGCTTCCCGTTCGGCGTCAACGGCAACCGGTCCAGCACCATCACCGCCGAGGGCACCATGTACTCCGGCAACCCCTCCACCAACCGCTCACGCGCCGCCTTCACCACAGTCCCAATGCCCCGCGCAGCCACCGGACTGTTCACCCACGGACCACCCGAAGCAGCCGACAGATACACACCGGACAGCACAGACTCGTTCCCGTCCGCGGGCAGCACGACCGCGTCGAACAGGGCCACCGACCGGGACGACCACGTCACCACCACCCGCAACCCCAACTCAGCACCCCGAAGCACCAACTCCTCCGGATCCACCCCGGAACCCAGATCCCCCGCGTCGAGACCGTCGAGACGCCGCTCGGCAGCCACCTCCCCGACCAGCCGCGCATTGGGGATGCCAATGATTCGAATCGGTGACTCCGCTTCGGCGATGTCGAACTCGGGCGTCCAGGCCCGCCGAGGCAGCTCAGCGACGTCCACCACCGAGGAGGGCGCCTTGTGCAGCACCACCTCATACCGGTGGCGTGTCAGCTCGTTGTGATAGCCACCCCGCTTGAGCCGTACATCCACAGCCCCGACACGGGCATCGCCCTCGGCCAGCTCCGTGAAGAACTCCGGAGCCACCACCAGCTCCTTCTCCAACAACACCGCACGATCCACCACCGCACGCGCCTGCACCCCACGATCCCCATGCACCGCCGCATGCAAAGTCCGCAACGACCCCGCATACCGCACATCCCCCACCACCACACGCCCACCCGGCACCAACAACCCCAG